>JAFWSS010000138.1 GCA_017524385.1 Prevotella sp. | reverse complement strand
TTCGAAGGGGAGTTAAAGGGGAGGTAAAGAGGAGTTAAAGGGGAGTTAAAGGGACATATGTCTACTTGTTTCAGGAGTCAAAGGGACATAAGATATTGGATATAACGATTTTAGCGGATTACAAATCCTGATATTCGGTGCTGCCGGATTGCAAATCCGGCAGAACATTCTTGGCGCGGCATTCGGTGCTGCTGGTAGCAAATCAGGCGGAACATTCTTGGCGCGGCATTCAGTGCTGCTGAAGAGAAAAAGAGAAATAGTCGTGTATCGGAAAAGTTCTAAAACTTTTGACTTTTCTCAATTTATTCGTACCTTTGCATGCAGAAACTAATCTAACCTGCAAAACGAAGAGAAAAATGACAAGAAAACTATTGATGCTGATGATGGTTGTGCTACCATCATTGTCTTTGTCGGCGCAAGACGAGATACCCGCCTTCCCCGGTGCCGAGGGTCATGGCCGCTATGTTCAAGGCGGTCGTGGCGGCAAAGTCATCCATGTGACCAATTTGAACAATAGCGGCACGGGATCATTCCGTTCCGCTGTTTCCGGTTCCGCGAAGAAAATCATCGTCTTCGACGTTGGCGGCGTCATCCCCCTTGCCTCCGACGTCACCATCGGAGCCAACACCACCATCTGCGGACAGACCGCCCCCTACCCCGGTATCACCCTCCGTTACTACACGGTGAACCCTGGTGCGAACAACATCATCCGCTTCATCCGATTCCGTCGCGGTCAGGAAAAGAACATCAACGACGGAGCCGATGCCTCCTGGAAGCGTCAAGCCACCAGCATCATCTACGACCACTGTTCCCTATCATGGAGCATCGACGAAGTGGCCTCGTTCTATGACAACAACAACTTCACCATGCAATGGTGCACCATAGCTGAGAGCCTCAACAACGCCGGCCACGGCAAAGGCGCCCATGGCTATGGCGGCATCTGGGGAGGCAAACTCGCCTCCTTCCATCACAACCTCATCGCCCACGTGAACAACCGTTCGCCACGCTTCAACGGCGCCCGCTACAACTGGAACGGCTATACCAGCAACAAGCTCTACAGCCTATACAAATGGGAGAACACCCTCCAGGCCGAGAACGTGGACTTCCGCAACTGCGTCATCTACAACTGCGGCAACGGCTGTTACGGCGGTCCCGGCGGCGGCTACATCAACATAGTGAACAACTACTACAAGACCGGTCCCGCCGCCACCACCAACCGCATCACCACCGTCTCACTCGCAGGTAGCGGCAACGCTGGCGACGACCGCACCTTCTGGGATATGACCAGCCGCTACTACATCAGCGGCAACCAAGTGAACAACAACGTGAACTACGACTGGAGCGGCGTAACCTATGACAACGGCGTACCTGCCAAGAACGGCGTCCGCTACACCCACGACCCAAAGCACTACTATGGTAGCGGTGTGACCTATGAGACCATCGACGGTGTGGAGAGCGTGCGCATCAAGTGCGACGAACCCACAGTGACAGGCGAGGTGACGACCCATAGCGCAGCTGTCGCCTTCGACAAGGTGCTCGACTATGCCGGAGCCTCTCTCATCCGCGACAACGTGGACGAGCGTTACGCCCGCGAGGCACGCACCGGCACAGCCACCTACAGGGGTTCTGTGACGAAGATTCTTGGACGCATCGACGTTGTGTCTGACGTGGAGGGCTATACGGAAGCGAATTTCGGCACAGGCCAACGCCCAGCCGGTTTTGACAGCGACAACGACGGCATGCCCGACGAATGGGAGTTGGCCAACGGCTTGAATCCCAACGATGCCAGCGATGCCGCCCTGTTCACTATCGATGTAGACAAGAAATGGTATTGCAACTTGGAGGTTTATCTCAACTCCTTGGTGGAAGACATCATGAAGAATGGCAACAGCGACGCCCAAAGCGGTGTGGACGAATATTATCCGTCATGCAACCCTGTCGGCATCAGGATGATGCTATCCGACACCCCGGTGACCGTAGAATACTACACGGTTGACGGCAGGAGGTGCGATGCCACGAAGAAGGGTCTTGTCATCCGTGTGGAAGTGATGTCCGATGGCACACGGAGGGGAAAAGCAGTCGTCAACTAGGGATACTAGCAGCAATCAAAAACAGGCGGATAGCAAAATGCAAAATCCGCCTGTTTTTTGATATATCATAGGGACAAAAGTCTAGACCCGCCCCTATGACTTCTTGGAAATTCTATTTCATCGCAGCTCCATCGGCATGAGTTCCGATGCGCGGTGGAAATCCTCTGGTGTGTCCAGTTCATAGGAGAACCAATGTGTGGTGTCCACCACCTTGAAGGAATGCCCTTGCGGGATGAGTCGCTCGAAAGCCCGCTCATAGAAAATATCGACGAGCCCCTCTTGGAGAATCATCTTGTCGAGTTCTTCGAAGAGGGCGTTGCCATACTCCACTGTCATTTTCTCAATGCCCACCGACTCACCTATGGCATCCTCCACCCGACAGGTCTTGCTGATTTCGGTGATGCGGTCATCTGCATCTACGACAACTTTCATCTCCTCCTCCCCTAGTTCGTGCCGGTTGAGGGCGAGCGCGGACTCATTCTGCCTCGCCACCTCAACCACCGCTTTGGGATCGCAGAGGATGTCGCTGTCCATGAGCAGGAATTCCTTTCCCCTGACCACTTGTCCCGCCATCCAAAGCGAGTAAATATTGTTGTTGTTCTCGTAGTCGGCGTTGTTCAGGAAAGTGAAATGCACCTTTCCTGATTTGTTGGCGAAATCGGTAAGGAACTCCCTTATCATCACCTCTCGATATCCGGTTACAATGACGAACTCGTTGACGCCCGCCATCATCATGGCCTCCACGGTGCGTTGCAGGAGAGTTTTTCCCGCCACTTCGAGCAGGCATTTGGGTTTTGTGTCGGTGAGCGGCCTCAGGCGTTTCGCCATTCCTGCGGCAAGGATGACCCCGATCATTTTTCCACGATGCTTAAGATGGTGTCCACGACGGTCTGCGTCTGTTCCTTGCGTCCCAATGTGATGCGAAGACATTCCTCAAGTCCCGGGTCATTCATGAACTTGATTTTGTAGTCCTGGTTAGTCAAGGCCTCCTTGAGTTGGTCCTTGATGTCAACGGGATATTTGATGAGGATGAAGTTGGCCACTGACTTATAGACCTTGAATCCCGGTTTTCCCTCCAATGCCTTCTTGTAGAGTTGCCTTCCCCATTCCATATCGTCGGCCACCTTGCGATAGTGATCGTCGCTTTCAAGTGCAGCGAGGGCGACAGCTTCCGAGAATCGGTTGTATCCCAGATACTTGTTGATGTAGCTGACAAAATGCTCATGTCCTTTTCCTATGAAGCCGAAGCCGCAGCGGAGTCCCGGCAGGCCATAGAATTTCGACAAGGTGCGTGAGATGATGAGGTTTCTGTATTCGTTGACCAACGGTGCGATGTAGTCGGTGTCGCTAGTGATGAAACTGGCGTACGCCTCATCGATGAGCACCATGGTATCGTTGGGGATGTTCTGCATGATTTTCCTGATTTCCTCAGGTGTCAGGCTGTTTCCCGTTGGGTTGTTGGGTGATGCCAATAGGAGCATCTTGGGATGTATGCGGTTGGTGTATTCGATGACTTCATCGACGTCATAAGCGAAGGTGTCGTCCATCTCATGCAAAGGATACATCTCAAAAGATCCTCTGCATTCACTTGCCACCTTGTTGTAATACCACCATGAGAATTGCGGGATGAGGATGGTCTTGTTGTCATCCTTCATCAAGTAATAATGGACGGCATTTTTCAAGATGTCCTCTCCACCGTATCCCAAGAGCACCTGTTCCTCTGGCACTCCGTAAATCTCACTGAGTCTTACGGAAATGACACTCTTTTTACCTTGGTCATAGATGCGCGTATAAAAGCAAAGATCCTTGGGATCAAACTGGCGGATGGCCTCCACCACTTTCTGACTAGGTTCGAAATTGAATTCGTTTCTATCGAGATAATTCATCTTCTTTTCCATAAAAGTATTGATTTAGTCTGCAAAGATAGTGCAAATAAAGCGAAGTGCAAAATAAATTGCATATATTTTCATTTTAGGGAAAGCGATAAGAGGGAATAGGAGGTCTTTGGAAAACCAGAATCCCTAGGGATACCAGGACCCCTAGGGATATAATTTAAAAAAAGGAAGAACTTTCGTTTAGAAAGCGGCGATGAGTTCCTCGTTGCTGTAGGCGTCTGCGCCATAGCAAGTCTTGAGGTAGGCGATGCCGATGTTGTAGTCTTCCTCAGTGAAGGAGTCTGTAGCCTCTTTGGCGACGACGACATCATAGCCGAGGCAGTAGGCGTCGGCGGAGGTGTGGCGCACGCACATATGAGCGTGCAGTCCAGTCATGACGACGGTCTTGACATCGAGTTCCTTGAGCAGGATGTCGAGGTCGGTCTGGAAGAATCCGCTATACCTGCGCTTTGGCACGACATAGTCCTTGTCGCAGAGTTTTAGTTCGGGAATCACCTGTGCTCCCTCAGTACCTGCGATGGCGTGGTCGCCCCACAGTTTGAGTTCGCGGTCGATGCCCTTGATGTGAGCATCGTTGCAGAAGATGACAGGCACGCCAGCCTCACGGGCAGCGTCGAGGAGTTGTGCTGTAGCAGGCACGATGGCCTTTCCACGGTCGCAAGCAAGAGCGCCATAGACGAAGTCGTTGAGCATGTCTACGACCAAGATGGCAGGTTTGTTCAATTTTTCCATTTTGTCTTTTGTTTTTAAATAAGATGAATATAAAATGATGAATAAAAATTATCAGGAGTTAAAGGGGAGTTAAAAGTTAAAGGGGAGTTAAAGGGGAGTTAAAGAGGAGTTAAAGGGGAGTTAAAGGGACATTTGTATGCTTGTTTGGGGAGTTAAAGGGACATATGACTATTTTTTGGGGAGTTAAAGGGACATATGTATGCTTGTTTGGGGAGTTAAAGGGGAGTTAAAGGGACATTTGTATGCTTGTTTTGGGAGTCAAAGGGACGTCACTTCACATTTAGTGTGATTTTGTCGGTCTTGAGGTCCACGGCCTTTGCGGTGAGAGTCACGGAGCCAGTTTGTTTTCCAGCCCTAAGCACGACGAGACATTTCCCGAAGAACGCCTTTCTGTTGTCCGCCTTGAACCGCTCCATGGAGGTCTGGCACCCGTTGTCCACCCCGGCGATGGAGGCATTGCCTTTGACGTCGAAGAACACCTGGTTCTCGGCATTGGGACAGAGGTTGCCATCCTTGTCGAGGATTTCCACAGTGACGAAAGCGAGGCTTTTCCCATCGGCGTCGATGACATTTCTGTCAGCGGTGAGCCTGATGTGGTGTGGCGGTCCAGCAGTGCGTATGACCTGCTGCCTCACCTCCCTTCCGTTCTGCCTTGCCACGACCTTCACCTCCCCTGGTTCGAAGACGACGCGCCACATCACATGGTATTGGTGCGAGTCGGCCTTCCTCCTCACCCCCTGGCTTTTCCCGTTGATGAAGAGTTCCACCTCGTCGGCCTGGTTGTAGTAGCACCACATGTCGATGGTCTGCCCCTCCAGCCAGTTCCAATGCGGGAAGAGGTGCAGCACGGGTTTTTCGGTCCATTCGCTCTGATAGAGGTAATAGGTGTCCTTTGGGAAGCCAGCGAGGTCGATGATGCCGAAATAGCTGCTTCTAGCCGGGAAGGAGTAAGGCGTGGGTTCGCCGATGTAGTCGAAACCTGTCCAGATGAACTGTCCTCCCACGAAGTCGTTGTGCTTCACCACGTCCCATGTCTCCTCATGGGTGCTGCTCCACGACGCATGCATGTTGTCGTAAGCGCTGCATTTCATCGACGGGTCGGAGTAAGGCAGCCACCACTCCACCGGTGCGACATAGACGGAGTCGCTGGGCATCATGTAGAATCCCCTTGTCTGCAGAGCCGAGACGCTCTCGCTGAAGATGAAAGGTTTTCCGGGGAAGTTCTTTGGCACATCCTTCACCCATTGGTGATGGTAGTTGAACCCAATGATGTCGATGGCGCCACTTTTGAAGAGGTGGTTGTTGGGATTAGGTTCGTTACATCCAGCCGTGATGGGTCTCGTGTCATCGTATTTCCTTACGATTTCCGCGAGGTGCCTTGTGAGCAATGAGTTGACGCTCAGTTCCCCCTCCTTTGCCAATGTTGAGGCATCGTGCCCCGCATTGAGAATGAGGTTGGCCTGTTCAAGCGTCAGGGTGTCGGCCTCCGCCGAAGACCATTGCTCCAGCACCTCGTTACCTATGCTCCACATGAGTATGGACGGGTGGTTGCGGTCTCTCTTGACGAGGTCTGCGAGATCTCTCTCATGCCATTCGTCAAAGAACCTAGCGTAGTCGTTCTGCGTCTTCCTCCTTCTCCACATGTCAAACGACTCATCCATGACGATGAGTCCCATGGTGTCGCACATGTTGAGCAGTTGCGGAGCGGGCGGGTTGTGAGAGCATCTGATGGCATTCACGCCCATGTTTTTGAGAATCTGCAGTTTCCTATGCATGGCATCCTCTACGAAAGCCGCTCCGAGGCAACCGAGGTCGTGGTGCTCGCATACCCCGTTGAGTTTCATGCTCTTTCCATTGAGTGAAAAGCCTTTCTGCGGGTCGAAGAGGAAGGAGCGGAAGCCCGTCGTGGTTACATATTCGTCGACCGTCTTTCCATTGACGAGGATTTCAGTTCTCACCTGGTATACATAAGGATTGTCCACAGACCAAAGGATGGGTTTCCTCACCTTGAGTTTGGCGTTAGCGGCATTGCCTTTCGCCGTAGCCACCACTTTTCCTGATGCATCTGTGACGGTGTGCTTGATGACGGGTTTCACCCCCGAATGGTTTTCATCGACGATTTCCACATTGACAGCGACCTCTCCGCTGGCCTTGGTCTTGACCTGCACGCCCCAATGTGCGACGTGCAGGTTGGCCGTTGCGGTGAGCCACACATGGCGGTAGATGCCGCATCCGCTGTACCATCTGGAATTGGGTTGGTCGCTATTGTCCACCCTGACAGCCATCACGTTGTCACCGCCCCAGTTGAGAAAAGGAGTGAGGTCATATTCAAAAGAACTATATCCATAGGGTCTTTTTCCGAGAAGGTGTCCGTTGATGTATACGGCGGCGTTCATATAGACGCCATCAAACTCGATGAAATACTTGTCGGCCTTTTCCACTGTGAAATGCTTGCGATACCATCCCACGCCACCGGGGAGCGCCCCTCCTCCTGCCCCCGACGGGTTGGAAGGCATGAAATCCCCCTCTATGGCCCAATCGTGAGGCAGGTCGAGTTTTCTCCATTTGGCGTCGTTGTAGTTGACGGAAGCCATCTGTGCGGAGTCGACAAGGCAGAAGAGCCAGTCGCTGTCGAAGCACACCCTCTCCCTCGCTCCCGCCTGCATGACAAAAAGGAGCAGGAAAGCCAACAGTCCTTGTTTTGCAAGACGTCTATTCTTCATTTTCATCAGGAATCAGAGTTTGACGACCACCTCTTTACCAGCGTATTCCACCATCTTTCCTTCAGGGTTGAGGAGGTTGAGCGGTTGCGCCTTGTCCTTTGAGACGACGACGATGTTGAACCTGCGGTTCTTGAGCATCCCCTTGAAGTTGCCATTCCGTTTGCCGAATGTGAGTGTCTTCGCCTTCTCGTCGTATTTGATGTCGATGGTGGCGTACTTACCCTTTTCGTAGTTGTAGTTTGTCCCCTCGTCCTCATAGAGTTGGAATGCAGCGTCAGCCCCCTCATAGACATAGAGGTTGATGAGTTCGGCGGGCTTTTCGTCGCACCATTCCATTTCCGATCCGAAAGGCACGATGCTGCCCTCCCTGACGAATACCGGCATGCGCTCGTAAGGTGCATCGACGACAAGCGTCTGTCCCCCGTTGACGTATTCGCCGGTGTAAAGGTCGTACCATCCGCACTGCTTTGGGAAATACACGCTTCTGCTCCTGGCCTTGTAATATCCTACGGGGCAAGCCATGAAGGCCGGTCCGAACATCCATTGGTCGGGGATGTCATAAACCTTGTTGTCTCCGTTGAAGTCCATGGCCAGTCCCCTCATCATGGTGTAATCCTTGAAGTGCACCCATCCCGCCATGGAGTAGAGGTAAGGCATCATGTGATAACGCAGTTTGTCATACCATACTATGGTCTGATAAGCCGGGTGGTCCTCCGGAGCGATGTTCCACACCTCCCTGAGAGGCCATTGTCCATGTGCTCTGTAGAGAGGTATGAAGCATCCGAACTGGTTCCATCTGGTCTGGAGTTCCCTCCATTCAGTGAGGTCTGCCGTTTCCACCCCAGTCTTGTCATATTCCTGTTGCGCCTTCTCATAGCGTTTCTCCACGGAGAATCCGCCCTGATCCATGCCCCAGAAGGGCAGTCCGCTCATGGAGTAGTTGAGGCCAGCGGTCATCTGCGCCCTCATGTCCTCCCAGCGCGTGCCGATGTCGCCCGACCAGGTGGCAGTGGAGAAGCGTTGCTCCCCTGCGAATCCGCTTCTGGTGAGGAGGAAGACACGTTGGTTGGGGTTGACGGAACGTTGCCCGTTGTAGATGGCGTCGGCGTTAACGATGGAGTAGGCGTTGAAATATTCCGTCGATGTTCCCAAGGCGGTGGGTCCGCTCAAAGCCTTGCGGTACCAAACAGGGGTGCAGTCGCGCACGTTGGGTTCGGACGCGTCCATCCACCAAGCGTCGATGCCGAACTTGTATTTGGTGTACAGGTTCTCATCCATCTGCCTCCAGAACACCTTCCTCGCGCCGGCGTCATAGGCGTCATAGAAGGAACCGGTGTATCCGAGCCAATCGTGTATGTCGTCGGTGATGGCCTGGCGGTAAATCCATCCCTTGCTGTCAAGTTCCTTGTAATTGTCGACAGTGTCGTAGAACTTCGGCCAGACGGAAATCATGAACCTTCCGTGCATCTGGTGAACGCTGTCGAGCATGGCCTGCGGGTTGGGGAAGCGTGATGTTTCAAACTTGTGGCTTCCCCAGTCGGGCAGTGGCCAGTAGTTCCAGTCCTGCACGATATTGTCTACAGGGATATGCCTCTTTCTGAACTCCCCGAGCGTGCTTTCGATGTCGAGACTGCTCTTGTATCTCTCCCTGCTCTGCCAGAATCCGAGGACCCACTTGGGATAGAGCGAAGCCTTCCCCGTGAGGGTACGGTATCCGCTGATGACCTCGTCCATGCTGTTGCCGGCGATGAAGTAGTAGTCCATGTCGCGACTCATCTCACTCCAAATGCTGATGGCATTCTCGTGCTTGTAAGCCGGCATGGCCCTCAGCCCGCAGTAACTCGTCCCCCCGTCGGGTTTCCACTCTATGCGCAGTTGGGTGCGCTCTCCCTTGTTCAACCTTGTTCTGAATTTCCAGGAGTTAGGGTTCCACGCCGTGCGCCATCGCTCAGCGACGACCTCCTTTCCTCCCACATAGACTTGCATGTATCCTGCGTAATAGAGGATGAAGTCGTATTCTCCGCTTTGGGGTGCCTCGATGAATCCGTCGTAGACGACCTGTGCACCGTCGAAATTAAAGCCTTTGGGAAGGTTCTTGATGCCCCCTGGCTCTGTGGCGTTTCCTATTTTGGAAGTGGATGGGCAGTCGAACTCGAAGTAGATGGAGTCCTCGTCGCGTACGATTTTCTTTCCACCCTTGTCGACATAGGTTCCGGTGAGGTGGCCGGGTTTTCCACTTTTGTCATAGAGTTTGAAAGCCCTGTTGAGTTGCATATAGTCATCTGGATTTCCCCACCTTCCGAGGCTGTAACTATCCCATAGGATGCCGCAGTTGAGGTTGGTGACGACAAAGGGGACGCTAACCTTGGTGTTGTATTGGTAGAGTTCCTCGTTCTTTCCCATCATGTTGTATTCCTCCGCCTGATGCTGCCCGAGTCCGTAGACGGCCTTGAGGTTGTTGTCGGGTTCGAAGAGGAGGTGCCAGGAGAGCCCGTTGAGTTCCTTTTCTGATAGTTCGCGCTGCGGCACGCCCAGTTCGCGTTCAGGCACGCGAAAGTGTTGGAAGGTCTTACCGTTTCTGGCTTCCTTGAGAAGTTTTTTCCCTTGCGCGTCGTAGAACGCGACATCACCGGTGCTTTTGTCCACCACGGCCTTGATGTTGGCAGCCTTGACAGAGACAGTCTGTGCGTCCTCGGTGACCTCGAAGGCAGGATTGGCCTTTTGCGGTACGATGATGAGGCTGTTTTTCTGTGGTAGAGTTTCCTCGGAAGTTGCCCTGACGCGAATGATGTTGTCGTTGACGACTTGCAGGCATACCACCTTTGCACCATTGGATTGCGGTTTTTCCACACGGATGGTGACGTTGTTTCCCTCCTTGACGAATCCTGCCGCGTTTGCTCCTACAGCAGTCATCATCAGGAAGATAGTAAGAAAGAGTTTGAGATACTTCATTTTTTTTGTTTTTTGATAGTTTTAATGAGTTGTCAGTTTTTTGGTTTGGCACATTTCACGCTGCTGTCCCTGATTTTGAGAATCATGGGAATGACCTCGCGGTAGATTTTCTTGTCACCGTTGATGTTTTTGAGGAGCAGTTCGCATGCTGTCTTGCCTTGCAGGTGCGCCTGGTCCATTATGGCGGAGAGTTTAGGCGTGACGAAAGCCGCGCTGTCTCCGTCGGTGAATCCGATGATGGCCACATCTTCTGGTATTCGCATTTTCTTGCTTTTGATGGCGTCGAACGCCGCGTAGGTGATGATGTCGTTGAATGCGAGTATGGCATCAGGCGGGTTGGGGCTTTCGAGCAGCTTCAGTGTTGCATTTCTTGCCACGTCGAAGTCGATTTTTCCACAAGAGACAAGTTCCCTTTCGATAGGAATTCTATTGTCTCTCAGAGCCTCGAGGTATCCATGCTTTCTTCTTATGACCATGTCGAGGTGGTTGGGTCCCCCCACGAAAGCGATGCGTCTGCATCCGTTTTCGATGAGATGCTGGGTAGCGTTCTGCGCAGCGATGTCTCCGTCGGCCACCACCTGCGAGAAAAGTTCCGGGAGGCACGTCCTGGCGAAGAAGACGAGGGGGATTCCCATTTCATAGATTTCCTTGAAATGGGAATAGTCGACGGTGTCCTGTGCGAGACAAGCGATGATTCCTTCGACGTGCATGGAGATGAAGTTGTCGATGGCCATTTCCTCGAGCGTGTGGTCTTCGTGGCTGTTGGAACTGAAGACGGAGTAGCCTTGTCCACGTGCATGTTCCTCTATTCCATCAAGGACTGCGGCGTAATAGTGCGTCACAAGGTTGGGCACCACCACTCCAATGACGCGTGGTGCTTCCTTCCTCAGACTTTGTGCGAAAGGGTTGGGTCTGTAGTTGAGTTCTTTAGCGAGGGCTTTCACTTTTGCCCTCATCTCCTCGCCCACCTCGTGACTACCCCTCAAGGCTCTCGACACGGTAGCGATGGAAACGCCCAGTCGTTCGGCCAAGTCTTTCAAAGATGTGCGGCGTTGTTTCATAATCAAGTTGCAAAGTTAGCTAAAAAAACGATAGTAGTATTGAAAAGAAAGGCATTTTAACTGTTTCATATTTTTTTTCTCAGTCTTTTCCAAAGACTGTTCTTGTAATCTCTCCTCACCTTTGGCATCAAATCCTTATAACTATGTGTGGTGTCCACAATAAGCTCCCCGTGGTTGTTGGGTGCTTGTGCCGGTGTCATGTAATTATCTCCGTATTGTGTTCTGAGGAATCGGTCGTAGCCCTCGGGCACGGGGGCAGTGATTCCTTCGAAAGGCACCCATAACGTATGGTCGAAGATGTGTTTGTCGAAGATGAACTTTGTGCCGTCGAATCCGAGTTCAGCGACACGTTCGCAGTCGTCCCAAGCGTGCCTTCGGTAAGCCTCCTCGACGGGTTTGAAGAGATTGTAGAAGCCGTGTTTTCTCACGAGGTGTCTCCATTTTAGTTTTCTGAAGACGAGTCCCAGTCTTCCCGAGAGGATGATGGGATAGTCCACAGCCTTGAGTCTCTTCATGCGCTTGTTAGCCATTTTGACCACGTCTTTTGCCTCCTGCATGTCCTCCACGCCATCGAGGACAAAGATGTCGATGAATATGCCTTGGTTGAAGGGACGGTAGCAGTCGGAGGGTCTGATGGCTGCTGTGTCGGTCCTTCTGAGTTGCGCATGTCCTCGGTAGTAATGCTCGTCGGTGGCAGCCGTCTGGAAGAAATAGGGGTGTTGGAACTCGTCCTTGGCCACCTCTTGCAGTTTATCGTAGTCGGGTCTTGGCATGCTGACATCGATGTCGTCATCCCAAGGAATGTATCCCTTGTGCCTGATGGCTCCTAGAAGCGTTCCCCCGTCGCACCACACCCTGAGTTGGTGTTTCTTGCAAACGTCTATGAGTTTTTGGAACATGTCGAGTTGCACGTTCCACACCCTTTTCATTTCCTCGCTGACGAGGTAGCCGTTTCTTTCTTCAGCCTCAAGGCTGACCAGGTTCTTGTATTCCATTTCTTTGAGAATGAATGATATGCCTACATGTTTCTTGTCTTCGCCCAAGGTGCTGCCACTCAGGCAAGCAGCCTTTCATCTGTTTTGCTCCTTGTATTCCCTATATGGCAGGTTGAGGTCGAGGATGTGGAAGTTGTGCTGCCTTTGGTGTTCCCCGTCGGGAATCTTCATATAGTCACCATATTTGTGCGAGAGATAGTAATGGTAGTCCTTCACTCCCATTACCGTTGTCCCTTCAAACTCATAGGGTGCATATACACCCTCCACCTCCTTGGGCATGACCCCCTTGATGCCATCGTCGTAGTCGCCCACGAGGGTGGCCTTTTCATAGTCATACTTGGTGAGGAGTTTCCTGATTTTCCTTTGCAGGCTTTCCATGGTGGTTATCTTTCGCGTGAGGAGCGGCACCCACGAACTGGGTCCTTTCCCATGGCGGTAAGGGTCGCGGTGTATCCAATAGAGTGCTTGCTTGAGCAAGTGATAGTGTGCGAAATGCAATCTTCTTGTCACGATATTGTCGGGCACGGCATCGAGAGGGAAGACGTCGACATAGATGCCTCCAAGATAACTGAGGTGCAACCTTTCGATGAGCGTTGTGGATGCGTCCTGCACCTTTCCGAAGGGCAGAGGGTAGTTGCAGTCGTTCTCAGCGCAGACGAACTCGTAAGGCTCAGGCAGCCATTCCTTGCTGTGTGCGATGAAACGCTCATAGTCGGGCCTGGGCATGACGATGTCCACATCATCGTCCCAGGGAATGAACCCCTTGTGCCTGACAGCCCCTATGAGGCTTCCAGCGAAGATGCCGTAATGGAGTTGGTGCTCCTTGCAGGTCTTGTCGATGGCCTCGAGCACGCACAGCATCCTGATTTGCAATGGTCTAATGTCGTATGTTGCCACGGTGAATGTTTTTTTCGGAATGGGGAGAATGGGCGAAATGGGGAGAATGGGCGGAGTAATCGGAGCGGTCGGAGGCAGGACTAATCTTTTGTCATTTCCTCGAGGGCTGTTTCCAGCGCCCTTCTGAAGAAGCCGCCTTGAGCGAGGGTGTCGCTGACGCGCCTCACGTTGTCGCGCATGGCAGCCATCTGCTCCTCGGTGATGGAAGCGAGCTTGGTGTTGAGTTCTTTGATGCTGGCGATGCCGAACCCTATGCCCTCCTCCTCGACGAGTTTTGCAAGTGCCGCCTCCTCCCAGATGATGATGGGCATTCCCGCCCTGAGATAGAAGGACACCTTGTGCGGACTGTTGTAGAGGAGGTATTCGCCGAAATTGCCAGTGCAGCTGTCCACAGAGTCGCCGTCCCACACGAAGCCGAAGTCGCCCTCGACACCTTGTATGAACTGATCGGCGGGCATGAAGTCGTGGAAGACAAGGCGGTCGCTCTCCTTCAGTCCCGGCAGTCCGGAGCGGTTGCCATAGACATGCATCTTGTATCCTTTGATGACATCGGGAAGTTGGAGGATGAATGCGTTCTTGCGCATGGCAAGCGCCCCGGCATAGACGATGGAGCGCTCTTTCGGCACTTCCCCACCCTTCTTCTCCTGGTGAGTGGTTTTGGAACGATAGTCAAACAAACCGAGTGCGCCGAGGTGGTGGGTGAATCCGTGTTTGTCGAGCCACTGCCTCATCACGTCGTTGGATGCGATGACATAGTCGGCATGCATCAGTCGGTCGATTTCCTGCGAGATGGTGAGTTTCCTTCTGCGCATGGAGCCGAGGTCGTGGATGAGCGCCACCACCTTTGCGCCTCTGAGGTGTGCGACCCGACAGAGGAAGGAGAAATATTTCTTGACGGGATACTGCAAGACAACGATGTCGCCCTTGCGCAGTGCGAAGCAGTATCGTATGACCCCGGCGAGGTCGAGAATGAACTTGAGCACCTTGTTGTCATGGAAGGTGCGACGCAATCCTAGGTTGACGGCCCCCATCTCCACAAGAGTGTCCTCATTGTCGGTCTTGGCCTTGTTGCCAGACCCTTCCACCCCTCGATAGTTTCGTGTGATATAGCATAAGCGGTGATTGCCCATGGTGTTGAAGTGTATTGATGGTCGATACTCAACTGCAAAAATAGTGTTTTTTATGGAAAAGGACAAAATAAAAAGGAGAAATTTGGGATTTTAATCCAAATAGCGGCCATACTGCGGCGTGGGTCGTCAACACGGGGAGTATCTGCCATCGCTTGCTGCGATTGCAAGGCGAAAGCCAAGGTCATGAGCAGCAACATGGCAACCCTTCTGACTTTTCCATAGGTTACTTGATTACACATAGGCTATTAGGTGTTTTCCTATTTAAGAAAAGACATATATGATTAGTCATATCCTAATCAAGTTTTATCAAAGTGCAAAAATACACATTGTTTTCAAAAAATGTTGATTGTTTTCATTTTTTTGTACTTTTTCCATTGTGTCGCCACAGGGGGTTCGGAAGAGAGTGCCCATTTTGCAGAGTGCAAACATTTTTCTTTATGATTATCCTCATGTTTCCGATAATCATCTGTATGAATGGGATGATATTCGGCCAACATGGATGAAACGGGTCTACGGAGTATCGGAGGAAGGGAGGATGTGCCAAAGGCGCATGAAACTCCCAAACTCCTCAACTCCGTAGACATATCACTCCAAAATGCTATGTCGTTTTCAAATCCACGAAATACTTGTCGACGATGATTTGCGGGGTATTCATCGCATACATTTCATCACTCAGGATATTGAACATCAGCGACTTGAGTCCTCTCACACCCAGATGCTGGCGGATGGAGGCAGCAACGATGGCCCTTGCTCCGTCTTCGGTCACCGAGAAGTCGATATCTCGCATCTTGAAATAGTTGACGAAAGTGGTGACAGGCGACTCCTCCGAGTGGAGCAGGATGTTGACCAGGTCGTCTTCCTTCAGTTCCCTGGCATATACATACTGTTGAATTCTGCCAGTGAGTTCATCGCGGTGGAAATACCTGGCGAAATCGTCATTGGTGACATATTGATGGTAATCGCCCTCCATATTGAATCCGCTCCCATTGGCGAAACCGATACCATGGTCGTTAAGGCGCTTTCTGACGATATCCTCTATACCGCGGAACACTCCAGTGAAGATGAACAGCATTTTGTTGGTTTTCATGCTCGTTTTCTCGTAATGATAGATGGCGTCATTTAGATAGAACGTCAACGTGTTGTCATCATCAATGATGTTGAGCAACTCATTGAGAATACGCTCATTGTAATAACCCTTTTCAAATAATTTGTCGAACTCGTCGAAAATAATCACTGCCGACGACATATCCTCCTTATATTTCATATAGAGTTGGGTGAACACAGTGGTGAGTGTATTGCCTAAGATGCCTTCCTGAACAAGGCTGTTGCAGTTGACTACCCCGAAAGGAACCTGAAATAATTCAGCCAGTTTGTGAGGGCCATAGGTCTTACCGACTCCCGAAGGACCGTGAACAAGAAGACTGGGACGGGGAAGATTCAACTGTTCGTTGTTTTTCCTGATTTCGTGCAAATAGAAGCAAAATGAAAGTTTTCGTGCATATTCAGGCTGGCCAATGAGGTATATACTCAGCCATTGCTCAATCTGTTGCGGGACGAACAAATGAGGAGCGGCTTCCATAATGGTCATTCCGCTACCCTCAATCAATTGCACGACATCACCAAAGGAAACAGGACCAATCTCTTTTTCCCAATTGCGAATGTGACGCTTGATATATCCATTATTGCTGGAAGAATTGACGAAATCCATACGCTGCTTGGTAAGCAGACGAATGGTTTCCAACTTGTCGTTCTTCAATTGACTGGGAAGCTTGGCGAGATGGCTCTTGATGACACGGATGTCGAGTAAAGGATTGAGAAAGAGCAAATGCCGTATTTGCTGGTTGAGTTTTTCTGACACAGATTCCTTGTCTTTTCCACTTGTTAAATTCTTCATGAAAAAATGCGGATTTAAAATTTGTATTAAAACAAAGATTCGGTTGAGTGTGAATCAATCATAAGGGAGAGCAAATGAAATAACTAAATTCATTAACTCTAAAAGCATTCGACTATATGATTATACCTATATAAGCAAAAAAGTAATCACTCGAGATTTGAGATTTGAATGATTTTCTTACGGATGTTTGCGGATAATCATTTATCATTTATTCCATTGCCCGTCATATGGCGTCAATCAGACGGAAGTGACGTAGTGCATTCAGGATTCCATCCTCGTCAACCGAGGTGGTCACAAAGTCTGCTTCTTTCTTCAATGAATCGAGGGCATTGCCCATGGCCACACCGATGCCAGCCGCCCGCACCATGGAGGTGTCATTGCCCCCATCGCCAAACGCCATCGTATGCCGGGGGTCGATTCCAAGGTGCTCGGCCATAGCCAATATCCCCTTTCCCTTGTCCGCATCCTTTGCAGTGATGTCGGTGAAGGCTGGATGCCAACGTCCTGAAGTGCATTCGGGTATGCGTTCCATCAGCCCCTGTTCGTAATCCTCTGTAAAGAATGGTGTGAGCTGCATGATGCGTTGTCGGAGCACTACGTCCATCGGTTTAGCCAGATTGAGGTTGTCCACCGCCAATTCGCGCCGGAATATCCTGTCCACCTCACCCTTTGGGTCGAACACAGCCACGTCGGTTTCTCCCACGACGATGATTCCATAATTCTTTTCCCGTGCATCTTTCACCACCAATTGTGCCGCCTTTAGAGGAATCTCCTTGCACCTGACGACGGTTTCCCCTATGAAGCACAATGCGCCGTTGATAATCACATAACCGTCGATCAGGTGCTCGATGGCTCCTAGGTTGGTGATGATCAGCGGTGGTCTTCCCGTGGCAATGAACACCTTGTGCCCGTTGGCCTTTGCCTGAGCCAGCGCTTGTATTGCAGAAGGTGGTATCTGATGGGTGTTGAAACTCACCAGCGTCCCGTCGATGTCAAAAAACAAAGCGTATTTCATATTCTTTTTTTATTCATCTTTGAGTCCACTTTAAAAAGTCCGTTCGAACAAATATCGGTGTTAGTTATCTCCTCCCGGGAGGGGCAGGGGTGAGGTATGTAACTTATTGTTTTTCAAGACTTATTCACCCCACCCCAACCCCTCCCCTGCGAGGGGAGGGGAGATGCGCACCGCCCTTTTGCTCACTTTCCTCTTTTTCAAGTGGAC
>JAFWSS010000137.1 GCA_017524385.1 Prevotella sp. | reverse complement strand
TATCATCGTCAAGCAGGGGTTACGCTTCGCTCCACCACCTGCCTGTGGTCGTCCCAGCCCTTCGGGCTTCACTTCACAACCGGTAGCCATACAAGATAAATCCTAGTTTTGTAAGGTGTTTTTACTTCCGAAACTTAAGTTAGAGACAATTGTCGGGGAAAGGAGATGCCATTGGCAAATCATATGTCATTAACTTCGATAACTTCATTAACTTCGATAACTTCATTAACTTCGATAACTTCATTAATTCATTAATTCATTAACTTCATTAACTTCATTAACTTCTTTAACTTCGAAAAGGAAATGTCACGATAGCCCCACGATATGGCCGTCAACCACATCTACATTCTCGGCTTGTGGTGTCTTGGGGAGTCCTGGCATGCGCATCATCTTGCCTGCAATGGCCACAATCATCTCTGAACCGGCATTGACGATGATTTCACGAATGAAGATGTCGAAGCCCTCGGGACTTCCATATTGCTTGGCATCGGCCGAGAAGGAGAACTGCGTCTTGGCGATACAAACAGGGTATTTCCACACATCACCGTCTTTTCCGAAAATGAGTTGCATCTCATGAAGCTGCGCCTTTGCCTTCTCGCTGTAGGTGACGGTGGCGGCTCCATAGATGTTCTTACACACCTTTTCTATCTTCGTGGTGATGTCGTCCTTGTCGCTATAAGCGTAGCGAAGCGGCTGCGATGGTTTGCGACTGATGTTGTCGACCACCATTTGTGCGAGTTGGCGGGCTCCTTCGCCACCTTCTGCAAACGCGTTGTTGATGGCGCAGTCGACACCCAACTCCTTGCAATGGCGGCGTATGCAGTCGATTTCCTCTTCCCTGTCAAAGTCGAAATGGTTGATGGCCACAACCACCCTCTGCCCGAATGACCACAGGTTGCGGATGTGTCTGTCCATATTGAGGAATCCTGTCTCAAGTCCTTTCATATTAGGTTCCTTGATGCGGTCGATAGGGATTCCGCCATGCATTTTCAGGCCCTGGGTGGTGACCACGATGACGGTGAGGGCGGGTTGCAACCCTGCTTTCCGGCATTTGATGTCGAAGAATTTCTCCGCCCCGAGGTCGGCACCGAATCCAGCCTCCGTCACGACATAGTCGCAATAGGTGAGGGCCACCTTGGTGGCCAGCACCGACGAGCATCCGTGGGCGATATTGGCGAACGGTCCTCCGTGAATGAGTGCC
The DNA here is from genome assembly GCA_017524385.1 of Prevotella sp. GTDB lineage: Bacteria > Bacteroidota > Bacteroidia > Bacteroidales > Bacteroidaceae > Prevotella. The sequence goes on along the minus strand of JAFWSS010000137.1, from coordinate 32,209 downwards.
GGTGTCTGTTCCGTAGTCTGGACGAGGTTGGGGTGCACGGCGTCGAGCAGCAGTGCAGTGACCGCACCCGTGGCATTCAGGTCGTTGACGGTAAAGGGCCGTGAGTCTCGAGTGATGCCCAGGATGATGTTGCCTATGCGACGGCGCAGGTCATCGATGCTGCTGGCAAGGCAAAGGATGGCCATGAGTTCTGAGGCAGACGTGATGTCAAATCCTGTTTGTCTCTCCACACCCTCGCCCTGCTGTCCGATGGTCACGTTGCGCAGCGAGCGGTCGTTGACATCGAGCACACGTTTCCAATAGATTTCCCTGAGCAACCCCTCGCCCCTGTGATGGAAAAGGTAATTGTCGAGCAGAGCCGCAATGGTGTTGTGAGCAGAAGTGACGGCATGGAAATCACCAGTGAAGTGGAGGTTGATTTTCTCCATGGGCAGCACCTGTGCATAGCCTCCTCCGGCAGCACCTCCCTTGATGCCAAAGCAGGGGCCAAGAGATGGCTCACGCAATGCCACGGTGGCGCGCTTGCCGATTTTGGCAAGTCCTAACGAGAGGCCAATGCTGACGGTGGTCTTGCCAATGCCGGCCTTTGTGGGACTGATGGAGGTGACCAATATCAGTTTATGCTTGGCTACTTTCTTCTCGTCTATCAACCGTTCATCGATTTTGGCGATGTGATTGCCATAGTTCTCCACACCCTCTTGAGGGATGCCCATTTTCTCGGCTACCTCTGTGATGGGAGCCAGTTTCGTCGCACGTGCTATTTCTATGTCTGTCATTTTTTTAGGAGTTAAAGGGGAGTTAAAAAGGAGTTAAAGGGACATATGTACACTTACAAAGAGGCCATCCATACATCTTCATAACCTTACTTTACACCTTGATTTTTCCTCGCTTGCGAAAGTTGACTATCGAAATTTGGCTGCAAAGGTATGAATAAAACTTGACACGAGCAACTTTTATAACTTTTGATGTTTCAATGAGTCTCCATTACCTCAGAAATGAAAGCAAAAACTTCGTGGTTTGCTTTGCATTCCGCTCTACTTTCACTACCTTTGCACCCAAATTAATAAAAAGCAGCACAATGATAACAGTTACCAACCTCGCTATCCAGTTTGGGAAGCGCACACTTTACAAGGATGTGAACATCAAGTTCACCCCCGGCAACATCTATGGCGTGATCGGTGCCAACGGAGCCGGCAAATCGACACTCCTGAAAGCCATCAGCGGTGAATTGGAGCCCAACAAAGGCACCGTGGAACTGGGACCGGGCGAACGCCTGTCGGTACTCGACCAAGACCACTTCAAATTTGACGAGTTCACTGTGCTCGACACCGTGCTGATGGGGCACCAGCCCCTGTGGGAGAACATGAAAGAGCGCGAAGCCCTGTATATGAAGGCCGACTTCAACGACGAGGATGGCAACCGTGTGGCCGACCTGGAGGAGAAATTCGCCGAGATGGGTGGATGGAACGCTGAGAGCGACGCAGCGACGATGCTGTCGAACCTCGGCGTGAAGGAAGCCCTGCACGGCAAACTGATGAGCGAGTTGTCTAACAACGAGAAGGTGCGTGTGATGCTCGCCAAAGCACTCTTCGGCAATCCCGACAACCTGTTGCTCGACGAGCCCACCAACGACCTCGACCTCGACACGGTGCAATGGTTGGAGGAATATCTGAGCAACGTGGAGCAGACCGTACTCGTGGTGAGCCACGACCGTCACTTCCTCGACGCAGTGAGCACACAGACGGTGGACATCGACTTCGGCAAGGTGACCGTCTTTGCAGGCAACTACTCCTTCTGGTACCAAAGTTCTCAACTCGCCTTGAGGCAAGCGCAGAACCAGCGCCAGAAAGCCGAGGAGAAACGCAAGGAACTGGAGGAGTTCATCCGCCGCTTCTCTGCCAACGTGGCCAAAAGCAAGCAAACCACCAGCCGCAAGAAGATGCTGGAGAAACTCAATGTCGACGAGATACGTCCTTCGTCGAGAAAATACCCGGGCATCATCTTCATCCCCGAAAGGGAACCCGGCAACCAAATCCTCGAGGTGGAAGGCCTGAAGGCTGTTGACACCGACGGCACGGTGCTTTTCGACAATGTGAGCTTCAATATCGAGAAAGGCCAGAAGACCGTCTTCCTCAGCCACAACCCCAAGGCGATGACCGCTCTCTTCGAAATCATCAACGGCAACCGCCAGGCCGATGCCGGCACATTCAAATGGGGGCTCACCATCACCACAGCCTACCTGCCACTCGACAACACCGAATTCTTCAAGAGCGACCTCAACCTCGTCGATTGGCTCAGCCAGTTCGGCACCGGCAACGAGGTGATGATGAAAGGATACCTCGGAAGGATGCTCTTCAAACAAGAGGAGGTGGAGAAAAAAGTCAACGTGCTCAGCGGTGGAGAGAAAATGCGCTGCATGATCGCACGCATGCAACTGAAAAACGCCAATTGCCTCATCCTCGACACACCCACCAACCACCTCGACCTGGAAAGCATCCAAGCCTTCAACAACAACCTGGTGACCTTCAAGGGCAACATCCTCTTTTCCAGCCATGACCATGAGTTCATACAGACCGTTGCCGACCGCATCATCGAACTGACTCCCCGTGGCACCATCGACAAACTCATGCAGTATGACGACTACATCTACGACGAGGCAATAAAGGCACAAAAAGAAAAGATGTATCAGCCATAAGCAAACGAAATCGTCATTTTGGCAAGGTTTTTGCTAAAAGAAAGGAAAAGACCAAAAACAACAACATCATGGACGAGAATAAAGAAAAAAAGGCTGAAGAGCTGGAAGAGGAATTGACCGCACAAGAAAAGGAAAGCAGCAACGTGGAGAATCCACAAGAAGAGGAAGCCGCTGATGACACCTCGGCAGACAATGTAGAGGTAGAAGTGGTGGAAGAATGCGACCCTTTGGAGTTGGCCAACAAAAAAATCGAAGAGCTGAACGACAAATACATGCGCAAGGTGGCTGAATTCGACAACTACCGCAAGCGCACACTCAAGGAAAAGACCGAACTCATCCTCAATGGCGGAGAGAAGACCATCACGAAAATCCTCCCCATCATCGATGACATGGAGCGAGCCATCGCCAATGGAAAGAACACCGATGACGTGGCCACCCTTCGTGAAGGTATGGAATTGATTTACAAGAAATTCCTGAAAATCCTTGAAGGCGAGGGCGTGGCATTGGTAGCCACCGTCGGCGAGGACTTCAACACCGACTACCACGAGGCCATCGCCATGGTTCCAGGTATGGGAGACGACAAGAAAGGCAAAGTAATCGACTGTGTCCAGACGGGCTACACGCTCAACGGCAAAGTCATCCGTTATGCCAAAGTGGCAGTAGGACAATAAGCAATCGCAATGGCAGAGAAGAGAGACTATTACGAGGTGCTTGGCGTGTCGAAAAACGCCAGCGAGGATGAGATCAAGAAAGCATATCGCAAGATCGCCATCAAATACCACCCCGACCGCAATCCAGGCGACAAGGAGGCCGAAGAGAAATTCAAGGAAGCCGCCGAGGCTTACGACGTGCTTCACGACCCCCAGAAACGCCAGCAATACGACCAGTTCGGATTCAACGCCCCCGGAGGTGGCTTCGGTGGAGCGGGATTCTCCATGGAGGACATCTTCTCGATGTTCGGCAGCGTTTTCGAAGGTGGTTTCGGATTCGGAGGTTTCGGAGGAGGACAGGCAAGGAGCAGCCAGCACAAATACCGCGGCGGCGACTTGCGGCTGAAAGTGAAGTTGGACCTCCAAGAGGTGGCCAGCGGCGTGACGAAGAAATTCCGCGTGAAGAAAGACATCACCTGCCCCGACTGCCACGGTACGGGCTGCGAGGGTGGCAGAGCCCCCGAGACATGTCCCACCTGCCACGGAAACGGCTACACGGTGCAGACAAAGCAGACTCTCTTCGGCATCATGCAGTCGCAAGGCCCATGCCCCAACTGCCATGGTGAAGGCACTATCGTCAAAAACAAGTGCACTCACTGCGGGGGCGACGGCGTGGTGAAAGGCGAGGAAGTGGTGGAAGTCAAAATCCCCGCAGGCGTGGCCGACGGCATGGTGCTCACCATGCAAGGAAAGGGCAATGCCGGCATTCACAACGGTGTGCCCGGCGACATCCAGGTATTTATTTCCGAAGAAGAGAACAGCACCTTCGTACGCCAAGACAACGACTTGATATACAACCTCTTGCTCGACTTCCCCACGGCTGCTCTCGGCGGCGAGGTGAAAATCCCCACCGTCGATGGCAAGAACCTCAAAATCAACCTCGAACCCGGCATCCAGCCCGGCACCACAAAGCGACTGCGCGGCAAAGGCCTCCCCGCCGTACAAGGCTACGGCCATGGGACGGGCGACATCATCGTCAACATCAGCATCTATGTGCCGAAGACACTCACCCGTGAAGAGCGCGAAGCTTTGGAGAAAATGCAGAAAAGCGACAATTTCAAAAGCGACAAAACCACGAAGCAGAGCATCTTCCAACGTTTCAAGGACTATTTCAATAATTGAAGTTGAGAAGGGAGAGAAGGGAGAGAAGATAGAATTAAGAAGTTAGAGAAGTTAGAGAAGTTATCGCTACGCTCGAAGTTAAAGACATTACTCCGCGAATGACAATACTAATGTCGTAATTTCCTACCACTCCGATTACTCCGATTACTCCGATTACTCCGACCACTCCGATTACTCCGATCACTCAGATTAATCCTTGCCCATGACCTACGCAGAAACGGTGGAATATTTATACAACAGCACCCCGGTCTTTGAGAAGATCGGGGCTGGTGCTTACAAGGAGGGCCTATCCAACACCCACGCCCTCGACGCCCATCTCGGGCACCCTCACCGACATTTTAAAACCATCCACGTGGCAGGCACCAACGGAAAGGGGTCTGTATCGCACTCCATCGCTTCCATCCTACAAGAAACCGGCATGCGCGTGGGACTATACACCTCGCCACACCTCGTGGACTTCCGCGAGCGCATCCGCATCAATGGTGAATGCGTCGGCGAGGAATACGTGGTGGATTTCGTGGAGCAACATCGTGACTTCTTCGAACCCCTCCACCCGTCGTTCTTTGAGTTGACCACGGCGATGGCATTCAACTATTTCGCCATGCAGGCGGTTGATGTCGCAGTGATAGAAGTGGGCCTTGGAGGACGTCTCGACTGCACCAACATCATCACCCCCGATCTCTGCGTCATCACCAACATCAGTCTGGACCACACGCAGTTCCTGGGCGACACCCCAGCCAAGATTGCCGCAGAAAAGGCCGGCATCATCAAACCCGGCATCCCCGTGGTCATCGGCGAGGCCACCACGGAAACACGTCCCGTATTCGAAGCGAAGGCTGCCGAGGTGGGAGCACCCATCACCTTCGCAGAAGACCATCCTTTCGTCGTCGCCGCCAACGACAGCGCCCGCCACACCCGGCATTACCTCACCGACCCCTACGGCGAAATCGACAGCGACCTCGGCGGACACTACCAGACCCGCAACACCGACACCATCCTCCACGCCATTTCCCTCCTCAAAGACATGGGCTATCCCATCACCACTGAAGACATCCGGCGAGGCCTTGGCAACGTATGCAAAAATACGGGGCTGATGGGCAGATGGCAACAAGTGAACGAGCAACCCACCGTGATGCTCGACACCGGACACAACGTGGGAGGATGGCAGTGGTTGGCACAGCAGTTGCGTGAACAGGAATGCCGGCGGATGCGCATCGTCTTCGGAATGGTGGACGACAAAGACCTCGACACCGTGATGAGCCTTCTACCCCCCGACGCCGAATACTATTTCACCCGGGCCAGCAGCCACCGAGCCATCGACGAGGAAAAGGTGCGAGAGACAGGGGAGCGCAAAGGCCTACACGGCCAAGCCTTCCACTCCGTGAAGGATGCCTTCGAGGCCGCACGACGCGATGCTTCACCCGACGATTTCATCTTCGTCGGAGGCAGCAGCTACGTAGTGGCTGATTTTTTAGGATTTTATAGAAAGTCATAGCAAACTCCTAGAACATCCTATTGCTTCCTATCACCTCCTATCCCTCCACCCCGAAAAACGGCCTTTAAGAGTTTTTAACAGTTGTAGAATTACACTTTTTTTTTGTTTCGTTTGCGGTTCTCGTTTTTTTTTACTTATTTTGCGGACTACTATATTACTAACAACGCTAAGTATTATGAAGACAACCGAAACAGAAAATCTTTGTGGCCTGAGAAGAGAGAACTTCCAGACCACCATCAACGGTAAGCAGACCGATTTGTATATCCTCAAGAACAGCCTTGGCAACGAAGTGGCCATCACCAATTATGGCGGCGCCATCGTAGGCATCATGGTACCCGACAGAGACGGCAACTACGCCAACGTCATCCAAGGCTACAACAGCATCAAAGAAGCCCTCGAATCACCACAACCTTATTTGTCGACCCTCATCGGACGATTTGGCAACCGCATCTGCCGAGGACAGTTCCGCCTGCGCGGCAAGGACTACCAGTTGGCCATCAACAACGGTCCCAACGCCCTCCACGGCGGTCCTAAAGGTTTCCACTCCCGTGTGTGGGACGCCGTTCAGATGAACGACCAGTCGCTGGTGCTCGAACTCATCTCCGCCTATGGCGAGGAAGGATACACCGGCGAGGTGAAGGTGACGGTGGTCTATACCTGGACCAACGAGAACGAATTGATGATTGAATATCTTGCCACGACAAACAAGATGACCATCATCAACCTGACAAACCACGGATTCTTCAGCCTTGCAGGCATCGCCGACCCCACCCCCACCATCGAGGACCTGGAATGCGAAATCAACGCCGACTACTACCTCCCCATCGACGAGACTTCCATCCCCACCGGCGAAATACGCTTCGTGAAGGACACACCATTCGACTTCCGCACCCCGAAAACCATCGGCCAGGACATCGATGCCGACAACGAGCAAATCCGCAACGGCTCGGGCTACGACCACTGCTATGTGCTCAATAAGCGTGAGGAAGGCGAATTGAGTTTCGCAGCACGTATTCACGACCCGAAGAGCGGCCGCACGATGGATGTCTACACCACCGAACCAGGCGTGCAAGTCTACACCGACAACTTCGGCCAAGGAGAGAAGGGCCAAAACGGCGCCACATTCCCCCGCCGCAGTGCCATCTGCTTCGAGGCACAGCACTTCCCCGACACCCCCAACCATCCCTATTTCCCCTCAGTGGTGCTGAAACCAGGCCGCCGCTACAAGCAAAAAACCATCTACCAATTCGGCGTGAAGAAATAAGGAAAAGTAAACTTAACCATTCTTAGCAGGCGATGGTTCAGCCATCGCCTATTCAACCCATTATCAACCATCAAACTTAAAACGACAACATGAGTCAAGAAAAGAAAACCAACATTGTTGCCATTGTCACCATGTGTTTCATCTTCGCGATGATCAGTTTCGTAACCAACATGGGTGCACCGTTCGGCAACATCTGGGGATTCACCTATCCATTCGCCAAAGCTTGGGGTAACCTGATGAACTTTGCCGCCTACCTGTTCATGGGCATACCTGCCGGCAAGATGCTCATCAAGTATGGCTACAAGAAAACCGCCCTTATCGCCCTCATCGTGGGTATCGTGGGCCTTGCACTGCAGTATCTCTCGAGCATTGCAGGAGCAGGCACTTTTGTGTTCAAATATGACGGAATTCCCGTTGCACTGAACCTCATCATCTACCTTCTCGGCGCATTCATCTGCGGCTTCTGCGTCTGCATGCTGAACACCGTGGTCAACCCGATGCTCAACATCCTTGGTGGTGGTGGCAACAGAGGCAACCAATTCATACAAATCGGTGGCACGATGAACTCTTTGACCGCCACACTCACCCCGCTGCTGACAGGCCTCCTCGTGGGCACCGTGACGGCAAAAACCAACATGGGCGAGGTAGCACCATTGCTCTTCATCGGCATGGCCGTATTTGCCATCTCCTTCTTCATCATCAGCCGCGTAGACATTCCCGAGCCTACCCTTGGCAAGGAAAAGCCCCAATATGAGCACAGCCCCATCGCATTCCGCCACTGCCTGCTGGGGGTCATCGCCATCTTCTTCTATGTGGGTATCGAAATCGGCATCCCCATGGAGCTTAACTTCTACATCACCAACCTCGGCTTCGAGGGGTCGGCTGCCATCGGTGGCACACTCGCTGCAAGCTATTGGCTGATGATGCTCGTAGGACGTGCCAGTTCCAGTTTCCTTTCAGGAAAGATTTCCACCAAACTGCAATTGACCGTGGTATCCTCAGTAGCCATCGTCTTGCTGTTAATCGCCATATTCCTGCCTGAGTCATCCACCTTCAATGTCAGCGGCCACGAAGTGCCTGTCAAGACCATCTTCATCGCCGCCTGCGGTCTCTGCACATCCATCATGTGGGGTGGCATCTTCAACCTTTCCGTTGAAGGACTTGGCAAATACACTGAGGCTGCTTCGGGCATCTTCATGACCATGGTGGTGGGTGGAGGCATCATGCCACTCATACAAGAATCCATCGCCAAGAGCGCAGGCCCCATCGCCAGCTACTGGCTGGTCATCGCCATGCTCGCCTACATCCTTTACTACGCCCTCATCGGCTGCAAGAACGTCAACAAGGACATCCCTGTAGACTGAAATGGATTTGAGATTTGAGGTTTGAGGTTTGAATATGACAATGGCACCAAATCATATTACTGAAAGTAATGTCTATGACTTAACGAGTAATTTTGCTTTACGCATTGTCAAACTCAATCAATATCTCACTGAGGAAAAGAAAGAATGGGTTATATCCAAACAACTATTTCGTTCAGGAACCAGTATTGGCGCGAACACTTTTGAGGGGAAAAATGCTTATAGCAGGGATGATTTTACATTCAAAAATGGGCATAGCACTCAAAGAAGCAGGAGAAACGGGATTCTGGATAAATCTTTTACATAAGGCAGATTATGTTGATGACAAGGAATACAATTCGTTGTATAGAGATTGGAATCATATATATGCTGTTCTCACGAAAATTGTAAAAACCACAAAATCTCAGAAATAAAATCTCAATTCTCAAATCTCAAATCAAATAAAATCTCAATTATCAAAACTCAAAACTAAAAACTAAATATCATGGACATCGAATTTGTAAGAAGCCGCTTTATCAAGCATTTTGACGGTCAGACCGGCAACATTTATCATTCTCCCGGACGTATCAACCTCATCGGCGAGCACACCGACTACAACGGTGGCTTCGTCTTCCCAGGAGCCGTGAACCTTGGCATCATGGCCGAGATGCGCCCCAATGGCACTGAGAGCACCATCCGTGCATACTCCATCGACCTGAAAGACCGTGTGGACTTCGACTTCCACGACGGGCAAGGTCCTCGCGCCACATGGGCACGCTTCATCTACGGCATGGCCCTGGAGATGGAAGCACTCGGCGTTCCCGTGAAGGGATTCAACATCGCCTTCGCCGGCGACGTGCCCCTTGGCGCCGGCATGTCATCCTCCGCTGCCATGGAGAGCTGCTTCGGCTGCGGCCTCAATGACCTCTTCGGCGAGAACATGGTGTCGAAATGGGACATCGCCCTCGCTGGACAAGCCACCGAGCACAAATACATCGGCGTGAACTGTGGCATCATGGACCAGTTTGCCAGCGTCTTCGGAAAGGCAGGCAACCTCATGCGCCTCGACTGCCGCTCTCGCGAGTTCGAATACTTCCCCTTCAACCCAGTGGGCTACAAACTGGTGCTGCTCAACTCCTGCGTGAAGCACGAACTGGTGGGCTCTCCCTACAACGAACGCCGCAACTCCTGCGAGAACGTGGTGAAGCACATCGCCGCCAAGCATCCGGAAGGGAAGTTTGAAACCCTACGCGACTGCACTTGGGAGCAACTCGAAGAGGTGCGTGCCGAGGTGGGCGAGGAAGACTACACCCGCGCTCATTTCGTACTAGGAGAGAAAGACCGCGTGCTCGCCGTCTGCGACGCACTTGTCGCCGGCGACTATGAGACCGTGGGCAAGAAGATGTACGAGACCCACTACGGCCTGAGCAAGGAGTATGAGGTGAGCTGCGAAGAACTCGACTTCCTCAACGACATCGCCAAGGAAGACGGCGTCACCGGCAGCCGCATCATGGGTGGCGGATTCGGCGGATGCACCATCAACCTGGTGAAAGACGAACTCTACGACCAATTCATCGCCGACGCAAAGAAGCGCTATGCAGAGAAATTCGGAAGGGAGCTCAAAGTCATCGACGTCGTCATCGGAGACGGCTCACGCAAAATTTGCTAAACATCTCATGACATCATCGGCGGGAAAACGCTTTCCCGCCGATTTTTCTTTTTTTGACAAACAAGACAGAAAAGCAACCTTTCAAGCCTATCCAACAAGACAAGCACGGCTACAAATCCTTAAAAAGTGTTATAATTACACTTTTATGTTGTAAAACATAAGAAAAACGCTTGTGGTTTGGAAAATAAATTGTATTTTTACACCCAAAACGCAACATCACGAAAAACCAATGATTTTTATGAAAAGTTTTAAAGGTATTATTCTGGGAGCAGGACTGGCCATCGCCATGCTCTCCGCTTGCACGACAAGCCAAGAAAGCAATCTCACAGTATCCAAACTCGACCCGGCAAAGTTCGAAAAAACCATCGACGGCAAACCGGTGAAACTCTACGTGCTGAAGAACAGCAAAGGCATGGAGGCATGCATCACCAACTACGGTGGACGCGTGGTCTCCCTGATGGTGCCAGACAAGGACGGCAATATGACCGACGTGGTTCTTGGTTATGACAACATCGACCAGTATGCCGACACGCTGAACAGCCCTAGCGACTACGGTTCAGCTGTGGGCCGCTATGCCAACCGCATCAACGACGGAAAAATCACCGTCGATGGCAAGGAATACCAACTTCGCCAGAACGACACAGGCAACGGCGCCAAGCACTGCCTCCATGGCGGCGGCAACACCGGTTGGATGAACAAGGTGTATGACGCAGAGCAAGTGGACGAAGGTACCTTGAAACTCACCCTTGTCGCTCCCGACGGCGAGAATGGATTCCCCGGCACGGTGACCGCTACCGTGACCTACAAGGTGACAGAAGACAACTGCCTCGACATCACCTTCGAAGCCACCACCGACAAGGAGACCATCGTCAACATGACCAACCACAACTACTACAACCTCAACGGCGACTTCTCGAAAGACGGTATGGACATGGTGCTCTATGTGAACGCCGACAACTTCACTCCTTCCGACGCTTCCTACATGACCACAGGAGAAATCAAACCTGTGAAAGACACTCCGATGGACTTCACCACACCAAGCGTCATCAAGGAGAAGATGGACACCTCTTATATCTATATCAAGAACGCCACCGGCTATGACCACAACTGGTGTCTGAACACCTACAAGGACGGCAAAGGCGACGACAACACCGTATGCGCCTCCCTCTACTCACCCAAGACCGGCATCTTCCTGGAGATGTACACCAACGAACCCGGCGTGCAAGTATATACCGGCAACTTCCAAGGCAACGGCATCACCTGCAAGCATGGCGTGAAGTATCCAAGGCAGGTGAGCGTATGTCTCGAGAGCCAGAAATATCCCGACTCACCCAACAAGAAGGACTGGGTGCAACCCACACTGAAGCCAGGTGAGAAATACTACAGCCACGCAGTGTACAAATTCTCAACTAAATAATATCAAACCTATTAAAGACAACCGTAAACAATGAATTGGAGTTTAAATGAGTTTCAGTGGCTCGACTGGACGGTGTTGGCCGTCGGAGTCCTATGTATCGTGTGGGCGGTGTATCGCGCCATCAAGAAAGACAAAGAGAAGATGAAAGGCGCCGACAGCCAAGACTACCTCTTCGGAAAAGGTGAGCCTTGGTATGTCATTGGTGCTGCCATCTTTGCTGCCAACATCGGTTCTGAGCACCTCGTAGGTCTTGCAGGCACAGGTGCCAAGGACGGCGTGGGCATGGCCCACTGGGAGATGCAAGGTTGGATGATTCTCATCCTCGGCTGGCTCTTCGTACCCTTCTACCAACTGCTCAACAACAAGATGGGCAAAATCATCACCATGCCCGACTTCCTCAAGTTCCGCTACACCCAACGCACGGGTTCATGGCTGTCCATCATCACACTGATTGCCTATGTGCTGACCAAGGTGAGCGTGACGGCATTCACCGGTGGCATCTTCTTCGAATACCTGCTTGGCCTGCCATTCTGGTATGGAGCCATCGGTCTGATTGTCATCACCGCCATCTTCACCGTCTTCGGCGGCATGAAGGGTGTGATGACCCTTTCTGCCATCCAGACCCCCATCCTCATCATCGGTTCCTTCCTGGTGCTCTTCCTCGGCTTGCACATGCTGGGCGATGGCAGCATCTCGCAAGGCTGGTCAAACATGATGGACGTCTGCAGGCAAGCACACGAAGGCTACGGAACAACCCATATGTTCCACACCAACCCCGGCGACCCGATGTATCCCCAATTCCCGGGCTACGTGGTGTTCCTGGGCGCCTCGATCATCGGTTTCTGGTATTGGTGTACCGACCAGCACATCGTGCAACGTGTGCTCGGACAGACCAAAGGCGAGGACAACGCTGTAGTGATGAAGCGCGCACGCCGCGGCACCATCTGCGCCGGCTACTTCAAACTGCTCCCCGTGTTCATGTTCCTCATCCCCGGTATGGTGGCCTACGCCCTGTCGCTGAAAACCGGCAGCGGTATCGAGATGGACATCACCAACACACACGACACCGACGGTGCCTTCGCCATGATGGTGAAGAACATCCTCCCCGCCGGTGTGAAAGGCATCGTGACCATCGGCTTCATCTGCGCCCTCGTGGCCTCTCTCGCCGCATTCTTCAACAGCTGCGCAACCCTCTTCACCGAGGACTTCTACAAACCGATGAAGAAAGGCATGAGCGAGTCTCACTACGTGCTGGTCGGCCGTATCGCCACTGTGGTGGTGGTGCTCCTTGGCTTGGCATGGATGCCTATCATGATGGGCATGGGCAATCTCTACAGCTACCTGCAAGACATCCAGTCGCTCATTGCACCTGCCATGGTGGCCGTGTTCACACTGGGTATCTTCTCCAAGAAAATCACTCCGAAGGCTGGTGAATGGGGCCTTATCGGCGGCTTCCTCATCGGTATGCTTCGCCTGGTGACCAACGTGCTCACAGAGTCGGGAAAAGCGACGATGAGCGGTGGGTTCTGGGAGAACACTACGTGGTTCTGGCAGACCAATTGGTTGGTGTTCGAGTGCTGGCTGCTGTTGTTCATCGTGGTGCTGATGGTGGTGGTGTCGTTCTTCACACCCGCACCTTCCAAAGAGCAAGTGGCTGCCATCACCTTCACTGGCGACTATCGCAAGCAGATTCGTGAGAGCTGGAGCATCGGGGACATCGTTGCCACTCTTGGCGTGATCATCCTTTGCGGCTGCTTCTACGCTTACTTCTGGTAAACTACCCAGCAGACAATCATAAAAGGGCCAGGGGGGAGTCCTTCCCCCCACCCTTTTCCTCAAAACTCATCAATCAGCATCAGACGCTTTTCCAAAGCACACCTATATTATTATAAAAAAGAAGAAATAGCCGCTATGACAAGATTCTATGGTGAGCATTCAAAAGTTTTTGTATCGGTAGACTGCATTGTCTTCGGTTTCGACAACGACAAGCTGAAACTTCTGATTGGCCGCCGTCAGATGGACCCCGGGCGTGGCGAATGGTCGCTCTACGGAGGTTTCGTCCGTGAAGACGAAAGCCTGGTGGAAGCCGCCAACCGCGTATTGTACACCCTCACAGGATTAAAAGACATCTATATGAAGCAAGTGGGTGCGTTCGGTGCCATCGACCGCGACCCAGGCGAGCGTGTCATCACCGTCGCCTATTGCGCCCTCATCAACGTGAAGGACTACGATGACGAGTTGCGCAAAGAGCATGGTGTGGAATGGGTGAGCATCAATGAGATGCCCAAACTCTATTCCGACCACAACGAGATGGTGCGCAAGGCTGTCACACTCCTACGACGACGCATCAGCACCGAGCCACTGAGTTTCAACCTCCTTCCAGAACTTTTCACGCTCACCCAGTTGCAACATGTCTATGAAGCCATCCTTGGCGAGCAAATAGACAAACGCAACTTCCGCAAGCGCATCAAGAGCATCGACTTCATCGAAAAGACTGAGCACATCGACAAACTCACCTCCAAGCGAGGAGCCAGTCTCTACCGCTTCAACAAAAACGCATACGACCAAGAACCTACATTCAAATTATGAAGTCCTAGGAATACTGGAGACACTAGAATCCCTAGGAATACTAGAAAAAACCACAAAAACACAAAAGAAAGACAACATGTTAGAAGAACTGAAAGAAAAAGTATTCAAAGCCAACCTCGACTTGGTGAAACACAACCTGGTGATTTTCACCTGGGGCAACGTGTCGGGAATCGACCGTGAGAAAGGCCTCGTAGTCATCAAACCCTCCGGCGTGGACTACGACGTGATGAAAGCCTCAGACATGGTGGTGGTCGACTTGGAGACAGGCAAGGTGGTGGAGGGCGACCTCAACCCATCATCCGACACACCCACACACCTCGTACTATACCGTGCCTTCCCTGAATTGGGCGGCATCGTGCACACACATTCAACCTACGCCACTGCGTGGGCGCAAGCGGGAAAAGACATCCCCAACATCGGCACCACACATGCCGACTACTTCCACGATGCCATCCCATGCACGGGCGACATGGTGGAGAGCCAGATGGCTGAATATGAGAAAGAGACTGGCGTGGTGATCGTAGACCGCATCAAGGCAGGCAACATCAACCCCGTCCACACCCCTGGCGTATTGGTGAAGAACCACGGTCCCTTCTCATGGGGCAAGGACGCCGACAACGCCGTCTATAACGCCGTGGTGATGGAGCAAGTGGCCAAGATGGCCTTCGTATCCTTCTGCGTCAACCCCGAGACAACGATGAACCCGCTGCTCATCGAGAAGCACTTCAGCCGCAAGCATGGCCCCAACGCCTACTACGGACAAAAAAAGCACTAAAATCTAAAGCCCCTTGGAATACCAGGAAACACTAGGAATGCCAGGGGAAAAATAAAAAATCTATCACAACTATCATCAACATCAATAAAAAAAACAAACATTATGAAAGCATTCGAGAATTATGAAATTTGGTGGGTAACCGGTGCACAACTTCTTTACGGAGGCGACGCCGTGGTACAAGTAGACGGACACTCCAAGGAGATGGTTGAAGGCCTCAACGCCAGTGGCAACCTCCCCATCAAGGTGGTCTACAAAGGCACAGCCAACAGCAGCAAGGAAGTGGAAGACGTGATGAAAGCCGCCAACAACGACGAGAAGTGCGTGGGCATCATCACCTGGATGCACACCTTCTCCCCCGCCAAGATGTGGATCAAGGGGTTGCAGGCTCTCCAGAAGCCGCTGCTCCACTTCCACACACAATACAACGCCGAAATTCCATGGGAGACGATGGACATGGACTTCATGAACCTGAACCAGAGTGCTCACGGAGACATCGAGTTCGGCCATATCTGCACTCGCATGCGCGTTCCCCGCAAGGTGGTTTGCGGCTACTGGAAGAGCGAAGAGGCACAGAAGAAGATTGCCGTATGGGCACGCGTGGCAGCAGGTGTCGCTGATGCCAAGAACGTACGCTGCCTCATGTTCGGCATGAACATGAACAACGTGGCCGTCACCGATGGCGACCGTGTGGAGTTTGAGCAGCGCCTGGGCTACCATGTCGACTACTACCCCGTCTCCTCCCTGATGGAATACTACAAGAAAGTGACAGACGCTGAGGCCGACGCACTTGTAGAGGAGTACAAGAAACTTTACACCATCAAGATTGACGAGAGCGGTGAAGAGGTTTACTGGGAGAAGGTGAAGAACTCCGCCAAGGCAGAAATCGCCCTCCGCCGTGTGCTGAAGGACGAAGGAGCCACAGCATTCACCACCAACTTCGACGACCTCGGCGACGCCGACATCGACGACCCGAACTTCGTCGGTTTCGACCAAATCCCCGGCCTGGCCTCACAGCGCCTGATGGAAGAAGGCTACGGCTTCGGAGCCGAAGGTGACTGGAAGACCGCTTGCCTCTACCGCACGCTATGGGTCATCCAGCAAGGCATGCCCACCGGTTGCTCCTTCCTCGAGGACTACACCCTCAACTTCGCCGGCGACCGCAGTTCCTGCCTCCAGAGCCACATGCTCGAGGTATGTCCGCTCATCGCCTCCGACAAGCCCAAACTTGAGGTACACTTCCTCGGCATCGGCATCCGCAAGCAGCAGACAGCACGCCTCGTGTTCACATCGAAGGTGGGACGTGGCATCAAGGCGACTGTCGTCGACCTCGGCAACCGCTTCCGTCTCATCTCACAAGAGGTGGAGTGCATCGAGCCGAAACCCATGCCCAACCTGCCCGTCGCCTCCGCACTCTGGGTGCCGCAGCCCACATTCGAGATTGGCGCCGGTGCTTGGATCCTCGCCGGTGGCACTCACCACAGCGCATTCTCTTACGACATCACCGAGGAGTACTGGGAAGACTTCGCCGAAATGCTTGGCATCGAGTATGTCCGCATCAACAAGGACACCAAGACCAGCGAGTTCAAGCATGAGCTCCAGATGAACGAGGTGTATTACATGCTTAATAAAGCGCTTAAGTAAGGAAAAGGAGTTAAAAAGGAGTTATAGGGGAGTTAAAAGGGAGTAAAAGGGACATTACTTCTCCTAACAGTTCTCTATATACATACCTACAAAGGTAATTCATAGACTAATGTTCATCTTATATAGCATATACAACAACAAATATGACGTTCAGCTTTAAGGACATCGTTGCTTGGCAGAAAGCATATGACTTTGTGCTGATGACATATAAAGTCACTGCCAATTTCCCTGAATTTGAGAAATTTGGTTTATCCTCCCAATTTCAGAGAGCAGCGGTATCCATCGTAGCCAACATTGCAGAAGGCTATAAAAAACTGAGCAAAGCAGACAAGTTGAGGATGCTGAATATTGCACAAGGCAGCCTTGAAGAATGCAGATGTTACATCATGCTATCCAAAGATTTAGGTTATGTCTCTGAAGAAACATACAACACTATGGTTTATAGCATTGAAGGAACAAGTTTCTATTTAAATGCCTATTGCAAAGGTATCATCGAAAACAATGGATTGCGAGACTAAATGTACTATTGTCCCTTTAACTCCTCTTTAACTTCCTTTTAACTTCTCTTTAACTCCAAAAATGTAACAACCATGACCGCAAAACAAACGATAGAATCAGGAAAAGCCATACTCGGAATAGAGTTTGGCTCCACACGCATCAAGGCCGTTCTCATCGACGAAGAGAACAAGCCCATCGCGCAAGGAAGCCACGAGTGGGAAAACCAACTGGTGGACGGTCTGTGGACCTATAGCGTGGAAGCCATCTGGTATGGACTCCAAGACTGCTACGCCAACCTCCGTGCTGACGTCCTCAAGCAATACGACTGCGAAATCGAGAGCCTCGCCGCCATCGGCTTCAGTGCCATGATGCACGGATACATGGCTTTCAACGAGAAACAAGAAATCCTGGTGCCCTTCCGCACCTGGCGCAACACGAACACCGGCAAGGCTGCAGCAGAGCTTTCCAAACTGTTCAACTATAACATCCCGCTCCGTTGGAGCATCTCACATCTCTACCAATGCATCCTCGACAACGAGGAGCACGTCGCCAGCATCAAGTTCCTCACCACCCTCGCAGGATATGTACACTGGCAGGTGACAGGACAGTTCGTCCTCGGCGTGGGCGATGCCTCTGGCATGATTCCCGTTGACCCGAAGACCAAGACCTACGATGCAGAGATGGTGCGCAAGTTTGACGAACTCATCGAACCGAAGGGATTCGGATGGAAACTCCTCGACATCCTGCCCAAGTCGCTCAACGCGGGCGAGAACGCCGGTTTCCTCTCTCCTGAGGGAGCCAAGCGCCTCGATGTCTCCGGCCACCTGAAACCCGGCATCCCCGTCTGTCCTCCCGAGGGCGACGCCGGCACGGGCATGGTAGCCACCAACGCCGTGAAGCAGCGCACAGGCAATGTCTCCGCCGGCACCTCGTCGTTCTCGATGATCGTCCTCGAGAAAGACCTGTCGCAACCCTACGAGATGATTGACATGGTGACCACTCCCGACGGCAGCCTCGTGGCCATGGTGCACTGCAACAACTGCACCAGCGACCTCAACGCCTGGGTGAACCTGTTCAAGGAGTACCAGCAGTTGCTCGGCATTCCTGTCGACATGAACGAGGTGTACGGCAAGTTGTACAACAACGCCCTCAATGGCGACACCGACTGCGGCGGCCTCATCTCCTACAACTACATCTCAGGCGAGCCTGTCACCGGCATGGAGGAAGGACGACCGCTCTTCGTCCGTTCCGCCAACGACCGTTTCAACCTGGCCAATTTCATGCGCGCACACCTCTACGCTTCTGTCGGCGTGTTGAAGATTGGCAACGACATCCTTTTCAAGAAGGAGAATGTCAAGGTGGACCGCATCACAGGACACGGCGGACTGTTCAAGACCAAAGGTGTGGGACAGCGCATCCTCGCAGCCGCCATCGACTCCCCCATCTCCGTGATGGAGACTGCCGGTGAAGGTGGCCCATGGGGCATGGCGCTCCTCGGTGCCTTCCTGGTGAACAATCCCAAGAACCTCACACTCGCCGATTTCCTCGACGAAGTGGTGTTCGCCGGCAACACTGGCGTGGAAATCGCCCCGACGCCGGAGGACGTGGCAGGATTCAACAAGTATATCGAGAACTACAAGGCTTGCCTGGGCATCGAACAGGCTGCCGTGACATGCAAGAAATAGCAACGTCGCCTTTCGCTTCCCACCCATCGCGGCGGGAGGCGAGAGGACGTTTTTGAAAAGCAAGAAGAGAACAACCCATGAGAATATTTGCAAGACACCTGGTCGTGGCCTTAGGGATGGCCGTCACACTGCCCTCTCTCGCACAAGACGCCACGCTGACCCTGATGGACACCAACGGCAGCCAGAAGATTCACAAGGAAATCTACGGACAATTTGCCGAGCACCTCGGCACCTGCATCTACGGCGGACTGTGGGTGGGTCCCGAGTCATCCATCGCCAACACCAACGGCTACCGCAACGATGTGCTGCAAGCCCTCAAGGACCTCAAGGTCCCCGTGCTGCGCTGGCCCGGCGGATGCTTCGCAGATGAATACCACTGGCGCGACGGCATCGGACCACGCTCGCAACGCCCCTCGCTGAAGAACAACAACTGGGGTGGCACCATCGAGGACAACTCCTTCGGCACCCATGAGTTCCTCAACCTCTGCGAAATGCTCGGCTGCGAACCCTATATCAGCGGCAACGTGGGCAGCGGCACCGTGGAGGAACTGGCAAAATGGGTGGAATACATGACGAGCGAAGAAGGCACCCCGATGGCCAAACTCCGCAAGGAAAACGGTCGCGAGAAGCCTTGGAAGGTGAAATTCCTCGGCGTGGGCAATGAGAGCTGGGGCTGCGGCGGCAACATGCGTCCGGAGTACTACAGCGACCTTTATCGCCGCTACGCCATCTACTGCCGCAACTACGATGGCAACAAGCTGTATAAAATCGCCAGCGGCGCCAGCGACTACGACTACAATTGGACGAAGGTGCTGATGGACAACATCGGCTCGCAGATGGACGGCGTGTCCCTCCACTACTACACCGTCTCTGGCTGGAACGGTTCGAAAGGCTCTGCTACGAAGTTTGACAACGACCAGTACTATTGGACGCTGGGCAAATGCCTGGAAATCGAGGACGTCATCAAGAAGCACTGCGCCATCATGGATGAGAAAGACCCCTACAAGAACATCGGCCTGTTGGTTGACGAGTGGGGAACATGGTGGGATGAGGAGCCCGGCACCATCAGCGGCCACCTCTTCCAGCAGAACGCCCTCCGCGACGCATTCGTCGCATCGCTATCACTCGACGTCTTCCACAAATACACCGACCGTGTCAGGATGGCCAACATCGCACAGGTGGTCAACGTGCTGCAGTCGATGATACTCACCGACACCAAAGGCCCAGGCCACATGGTCCTCACCCCCACCTACCACGTGTTCGAGATGTACAAGCCCTTCCAAGAGGCTACTTTCATCCCCACCGTGCTGCAATGCGGACAGATGAGGGTGCGCCATGAGATGAACACCGCCATGGATGCAACGAAGGCCGACGGCTACCGCACACTCCCCTTGGTGAGCGCTTCGGCGGCACGCACGACATCAGGAAGCATCGTCATCTCTCTGACAAACGTCAGCCTCGACAAAGCCAGTGAAATCAACGTCAACCTGGCTGGCTTCAACGCCAAGACCGTGGAGGGACGCATACTCACCAGCAAGAGCGTGGCCGACTACAACGACTTCGAGCATCCCGACCGCGTGAAGCCCGTGCCTTTCAAAGACGCCAAGCTGAAGAAAGACCAGCTCACCGTGCAGCTCCCCGCCAAGAGCCTCGTAGTATTGGAAATCAAATAATCAACTATTAGGAGATTATAGGAAATTCTAGGAAAACTAGAAAAGACTATAAACATCCAGACAAAAAACTCATAAAAAAACATGAACGACAACACAGTAATGAACAGGGCAGCCGACAACATCCGCATCCTGGCTGCCGCAATGGTAGAGAAAGCCAAGTCGGGTCACCCGGGCGGTGCCATGGGTGGAGCCGATTTCATCAACACCCTTTACAGCGAGTTCCTGGTCTATGACCCGGAGAACCCCGAGTGGGAAGGCCGCGACCGCTTCTTCCTCGACCCCGGACACATGGCCCCGATGCTATACTCGCAGCTCTGCCTCATCGGCAAGTATGACCTCGAGGACCTGAAGAACCTCCGCCAATGGGGGTCGGTGACTCCTGGCCACCCCGAGCGCGAAATCGCCCGTGGCATCGAGAACACCTCCGGACCGCTCGGCCAAGGACACACCTTCGCCGTGGGTGCCGCCATCGCAGCCAAATTCCTCAAGGCTCGCCTGGGCAATGTGATGAACCAGACCATCTACGCATACATCTCAGATGGTGGCGTGCAAGAGGAAATCTCTCAAGGTGCAGGACGTATCGCCGGCAACCTCGGACTCGACAATCTCATCATGTTCTACGACGCCAACGACATCCAGCTCTCCACCAAGACCGAGGTGGTGACCTGCGAGGACACCGCCAAGAAATACGAGGCTTGGGGCTGGTTTGTGCAGAAAATCGACGGCAACGACGTTGACCAAATCCGCGAGGCCATCAAGAAGGCACAAGCCGAGAAGGAGCGTCCCAGCCTCATCATCGGCCACTGCGTGATGGGCAAGGGTGCCCGCAAGGCCGACGGCTCGAGTTATGAGAGCAACTGCGCCACCCACGGTGCTCCCCTTGGAGGCGACAACTTCGTCAAGACAATGGAGAACCTGGGCGCCGACCCCGCCGACCCCTTCCAGATCTTCCCCGAGGTGAAGGAGCTGTATGCCCGCCGCGCCGAAGAGTTGAAGAAAATCTGTGCCGAGCGCTATGCCGAGAAAGCCGAGTGGGCTGCCGGACATCCCGTGCAGGCCAAGCAGCTTGAGGAGTGGTTCAGCGGCAAGGCTCCCGTCATCGACTGGAGCAAGGTGCAGCAGAAGGCCGGTGCCGCCACCCGCGGTGCCTCCGCCACCGTTCTTGGCGCCCTCGCCGAGCAAGTGCCCAACATGATTTGCGCCTCTGCCGACCTGTCGAACTCCGACAAGACCGACGGCTTCCTGAAGAAGACCCACGACATCGTGCGCGGCGACTTCACCGGTGCCTTCTTCCAGGCTGGTGTCGCCGAGTTGACCATGGCATGCTGCTGCATCGGCATGGCACTCCACGGTGGTGTCATCCCCGCCTGCGGCACCTTCTTCGTTTTCTCCGACTATATGAAACCCGCCGTGCGCATGGCCGCCCTGATGGAGCTGCCAGTGAAGTTCATCTGGACACACGACGCCTTCCGTGTAGGCGAGGACGGCCCCACCCACGAGCCTGTGGAGCAAGAGGCACAAATCCGACTGATGGAGAAACTGAAGAACCATCATGGGAAGAACTCCATGCTCGTCGTCCGTCCCGCCGACGCCGAGGAGACCACCGTCTGCTGGCGCATGGCCATGGAGAACACCGAGACGCCCACCGCTCTCATCTTCTCACGTCAGAACATCGACATGCTGCCGGAAGGCAACGACTACAGCCAGGCAACGAAGGGTGCTTACGTGGTGGCTGGTTCCGACGAGGACTACGACGTCATCCTCCTTGCCTCCGGTTCTGAGGTTTCCACCCTGGAAGCCGGGGCAGCACTGCTGCGCGCCGACGGCGTGAAGCTGCGCGTGGTGAGCGTACCCTCCGAAGGGCTCTTCCGCACACAGCCGAAGGAGTACCAGCAGAGCGTCCTCCCCGCAGGGAAGAAGAAATTCGGTCTCACCGCCGGACTACCCGTCACCCTCGAAGGACTTGTTGGTGGCGACGGCGTGGTATGGGGCTTGAACAGTTTCGGCTTCTCCGCTCCCTACAAGGTGCTCGACGAGAAACTGGGCTACAACGGCCAGAACGTCTACGAGCAGGTGAAGAAACTGTTGAGTGAGTAAACCCTCAAACCAGCCTGTCATGGAAGTGAAGACCATAGGGATAGCCAGCGACCACGCCGGCTACGCGCTCAAGCAGTTTGTTAAGAAATATCTTGACGAGAACGGTTATCCTTACAAGGACTACGGCACCTACTCCGAGGCCTCCTGCGACTACAGCGACTTCGGACATGCATTGGCCGAGGGCATCGAGAAAGGCGAGGTCTATCCCGGCATCGCCATCTGCGGCAGCGGCGAGGGCATCAGCATGACGCTCAACAAGCACCAGGGCATCCGCGCCGGCCTGTGCTGGATTCCAGAGATTGCGCATCTCATCCGCCAACACAACAACGCCAACGTGCTGGTGATGCCCGGGCGCTTCATCGACGAAGACACTGCCTCGCTCATCATGGACGAGTTCTTCGCCACGGAGTTCGAGGGTGGTCGCCATCAGGCCCGCATCGACAAGATTCCATTGAAAAAACCGTCTGTCTGCTGACGGAACAACCATCTACACAAATCGCCGCGCCCCATTTTTTCGGAGCGCGGCGATTTTTATCGACCATGGAGAATACTGTGGTTCCGAAGTTTCTGTCATTTATGGATTTTCAATAATCACAGCAAAAACTTGGGGTTTTGTTGCGCTTTTCACATTTTTTCATTATATTTGCACTCACAACCCGTGTTAGCCCCAAACGACCAACCATAGACATGGACATATCAAAGAACAAAGCCGAATTTCTTGAACTCCTCCGCTCCACCAAGAGGGAAGGTGTGGAAGAGACGATAGAAGACCTGGAGAGCCTGGGATTTTTCGAATCCCCCGCCTCCGCCGGGCATCACCTTAACAAGAAAGGTGGGTTGGTGCTCCATTCGCTAAACACTTGCAAGGCAGCACTTGCCATTTACGATGCCATGAAGGTGCTGGAGCCCACCCTTGCCAAAGAGGTGCGCCGTGACAGCATCATCATCGCGAGCCTGCTGCACGACGTGTGCAAGAGCGATATCTACAAACCCACGGTGAAACGCCGCAAGACCCCCATCGGCACATGGGAGGACTGCGAAGGCTACAAGGTGACCTACAAGAAATTCCCCATGGGCCATGGCGAGAAGTCGCTCGTGCTTCTCCTTTGCAGCGGCCTCATCCTCAACGATGACGAGATGCTCGCCATCCGCTGGCACATGGGAGCCTGGGGGGTGAACATGGCAAGTCTCGAGGAGACGCGCAGCTACGACGTTGCCCGGAAACTCTATCCCCTTGTCTCCATCATACAAACGGCCGACTCCCTCGCCGCCAGTATCATGGAACGTACCGGCGAAGAACTCGACGAACTCTGACCGTCACAACAACAAACCAAGAAATGGCAAAGAACAAGAAACCGCTCCCCATCTACGAGAACGTGGAAATAGAGGCATGCGCCGCAGAAGGCAAGTGCATCGCCCATGTCGACGAGAAAGTCGTCTTCGTGCCCTTCGTGGTGCCTGGCGACATAGTGGACTTGCAAGTGCGGAAGAAGCGCAAGAGTTACTGCGAGGCCGAGGTCGTGCGACTGGTAACCCCCAGCAGCATGCGCCAGGAGCCGATGTGCCCTCATTTCGGTGTCTGCGGCGGCTGCAAATGGCAAATCCTCCCCTACCCCGAGCAACTCAAGATGAAGCAGCAGCAAGTCTATGACCAGTTGACACGCATCGGAAAGGTGGATTTGCCCGAAATGCGGCCTATCCTGAGTTCGGCAAAGACACGCGAATACCGCAACAAGATGGAGTTCGAGTGCTGCAACAAGAGGTGGCTCACCCGTGAGGAGGTGGCCAGCGGCGTGGTGTATGACAACATGAACGCCATCGGGCTGCACATCACCGGAGCCTTCGACAAGGTGCTGCCCATCGAGCGCTGCCTGCTGATGGACGACCTCCAGAACCAAATCCGCAATGCCGTGCGCGACCATGCCGACGCCACAGGGATGCCCTATTTCGACATCCGGCAACAAAAAGGCCTGCTCCGCGACATCATGATCCGCAACTCCAACACGGGCGAGTGGATGGTGCTCGTGCAGTTCCATTTCGAGGAAGAAGGCGACAAGCAACGCGCCGAGGCTCTGCTCGACCACCTGGCCGGACGCTTCCCGCAAATCACCTCGCTGCTCTACGTGGACAACCAGAAGTGCAACGACACCTTCGGCGACCTCGAAGTGGTGACCTACAAAGGTAGCGACCACATCTTCGAGACGATGGAAAACCTGCGTTTCAAGGTGGGACCGAAAAGTTTCTACCAGACGAATACCGACCAGGCCCACGTGCTCTACTCCGTGGCACGGGAGTTTGCCGCACTCACAGGCAACGAACTGGTCTATGACCTTTATACCGGCACCGGGACAATCGCCAACTTCGTGGCACGCCAGGCACGCCAGGTCATCGGTATCGAATATGTGCCAGAAGCCATCGAGGATGCAAAGGTGAACTCCGCCCTCAACGGCATCGACAACACCCTCTTCTTCGCCGGTGATATGAAAGACATCCTCACCGACGAATTCATCAGCGAGCACGGGCGCCCCGACGTGCTCATCACAGACCCACCGCGAGCCGGCATGCATCCCGACGTGGTGCAGACCATACTCCGCGCACAGCCAAACCGCATCGTCTATGTCAGTTGCAACCCTGCCACACAGGCACGCGACCTTGCCGACCTCGACACCGCCTACCGGGTGGATGCCGTCCAACCGGTGGACATGTTCCCCCACACACCACACGTGGAAAACGTGGTGCTACTCAAAAGAAGGACATAAGAGACTCCAAGGACCCCAAGGACCTTAAAGACCTTAAGGACCCCAAGGACCCTAAAGACCTTAAGGACCCCAAAGACCCTAAAGACCTTAGAGCCTCCTCCCCAAAAAGCCATCAATCACTAACCTCAACAAACAACTATGAAAAAATTATTCATTACCTGCCTGCTGACCCTCATAGCGGTGAGCATGAGCGCCCAGCAAGACAAGAAGTGGTATGACAACTTCAAACTCAGCGGCTATGGCATGCTGCAGTACCAAGGCGACGACAAGGAGGGCTCCGAACACAACGAGTTCAACCTCCGCCTGATGCGTCTGATTCTCGACGGAAAGATTGGCGACTGGGACTGGCGTGCCCAAATCCAAGGCACCAACGCCAAAGGTCCGGCCGAACCCACCGTCCAACTCGTTGACCTTTATGCCGAATGGGTGAAATACAAGGAAGCCCGCTTGAGAGTAGGACAGTTCAAGCGCGCCTTCACCTTCGAGAATCCCACGCACCCCATCACCCAAGGCTGGTATTCCTATGCCGACGTCATCAACCGCCTCTCGGGCTTCGGCGACCGCGCCGGTGAGAAATCATCCGGCGGCCGCGACATCGGCATTCAGTTGCAAGGCGACCTCTTCCCCGCCTCCGACGGCCATCGCTTCCTCCACTATCAAGTAGGTGTCTACAACGGCGAGGGTGTCAACCGCAAGGACAAGGACGAGCGCAAAGACATCATCGGCGGCATCTGGGTGTCACCCGTCAAAGGTCTCCGCATCGGTGCTTTCGGATGGAACGGCAGCCATGGCGGCATGACCACCCTGAAAGGCACCAACGAGAGCGTCACCCTCAACCGCTACTGTCTCTCCGCTGAATGGGACAAGGACGAGTACACCTTCCGCACAGAGTACGTCAACAGCCAAGGATGGGGCGTGTCGAGTCCCGGAAGCGGCAGCACCACCATAGACTACTCCCTCGGCGACAAGGCCGATGGCTGGTATGTCTTCGGCATCGTGCCTGTCATCAAGTCGAAACTGCATGCCAAGGCACGTTACCAATGCTACCGCCCGACAAAAGACATGGACTCCTCAAAGAGCATGTATGAGGTCGGCATGAATTACTTCATCAACAAGAACCTGGAAATCACCGCCGAATACGCCCGCGTCAACGACCGTGCCATCGCCGACCACGACAACCAAAACTACAACTTCGTGGATGTGGAGCTAGACTTCAGGTTCTAGGAGGAGATAGGAGGATATATAAAATCTAGAGAATCTAGAAAGTCTAGAAAGTCTAGAAAGTCTAGAAAATCTAGAGAATCTAGAAAATCTAGAAAATCCTATCAATCCTATCACCCCAAAAAAAATCCGAAAAAAAAGATGGAGATAAGCATATTTGCAAAAATATGCTTATCTTTGTACCTATGAATGATTTTCCCACCCCTGAGGTGACATGCGACAACATCGTCATCGTTGATGCCGACCACATCGACCGCGTGGCCTTCGACCTGATTGTCAATTTCGAACGTATGATAGGGCGGCGCATCCCCAACGCCGACCTGCCACGATGGTTGGACTGCGTGGCGCTCGACGGAGGCATCAGGGAGGGCGACGAGGTGACGCAGGTGGTGTTCATCCACAGCCGCGACAAGCAGCAATTGGAGCATTTCACACCCGGCGGACTGAAAGACGACATCGACGGACAAGCCTTCCGCGACTCACTCGGCGAATTCGTCCTCAACACGGTCAGCGAGGAAAACATCGTCTCTCGTGAAGACGTGCTGCTCGACCTCCTCCATGTCGCTCTAGGCTCCAAGAACATCAAGCGCATCGTCGTCGTCCCCGATGACGATAGCATTTCACAAGTGCGACACGCCCTGCGAAAGGTGGACGACGACAAACGCGTCACACTGCTGTCGATGCAACCCACCGGCGGCGGCGACTTCAAGTCTGAAATCCTGGGCTACTCGCTGATGAGCGCACTGGGCATCAGGAGCGAGGAAATCCCCATGACATGATCAACTACAGTAAAATACCTCAAACTAAAAAGCACAAGACATGAGCAAAGTATTGATGATTGGTGCGGGTGGCGTTGCCACCGTTGCCGCGTTCAAAATCGCACAGAACGCCGACGTGTTCACAGAATTCATGATTGCCAGCCGCACGAAGAAGAAATGCGACAACATCGTCGCCGCCATCCACAAGGCGGGCTACGACCTCGATATCAAGACCGCGCAGGTGGACGCCGATGACGTGGAGCAACTGAAGGTGCTGTTCAACAGTTACCAACCCGAACTGGTCATCAACCTCGCCCTGCCCTACCAGGACCTCACCATCATGGAGGCGTGCCTGGCGTGCGGCTGCCACTACCTCGACACTGCAAACTACGAGCCGAAGGACGAGGCGCATTTCGAGTATTCCTGGCAATGGGCCTACAAGGAGCGCTTCGAGCAGGCTGGCCTCTGCGCCATCCTTGGCTGCGGCTTCGACCCGGGCGTCAGCGGCATCTACACCGCCTATGCCGCCAAGCACCACTTCGACGAGATGCACTACCTCGACATCGTGGACTGCAACGCCGGCGACCACCACAAGGCTTTCGCCACCAACTTCAACCCTGAAATCAACATCCGCGAAATCACACAGAAGGGCCTCTACTACAAGGATGGCCAATGGATTGAGACGGAGCCACTGGAGATACACCAGCCACTCACCTACCCCAACATCGGACCGAGGGAGAGTTACCTTCTACACCACGAGGAGTTGGAGAGTCTGGTGAAGAATTACCCCACCATCCGCCAGGCACGCTTCTGGATGACCTTTGGAGAGCAATACATCAAGCACCTCGACGTCATCCAGAACATCGGTATGAGCCGCATCGACGAAATCACCTACGAGGCACCGCTGGCCGATGACCCCACACAAACCGTCAAGGTGAAAATCGTACCCTTGCAGTTCCTCAAGGCCGTGCTGCCCAACCCGCAGAACCTGGGTGAGAACTACGAGGGCGAAACGAGCATCGGCTGCCGCATCCGTGGCATCAAGGATGGCAAGGAGCGCACCTACTACGTCTATAACAACTGTTCGCACCGCGCAGCATACGAAGAAACCGGCATGCAAGGCGTGAGTTACACCACCGGCGTGCCAGCCATGATCGGCGCCATGCTCCTGGTGAAAGGCATCTGGTGCAAGCCCGGCGTGTGGAATGTGGAGGAATTCGACCCCGACCCCTTCATGGCCCTGCTCAACGAGAAAGGACTTCCCTGGCACGAAGTGTTCGACGGAGACCTGGAATTGTAAGAGAAGGGAAGCACGTAATAACGACATCACAAAATATCGTAATCACGTTATACCATTATACCGTTATATCGTTATACCGTCATCACGAAACAACATCATCACGAAACAACTACAAACAATGGCAAAGAAAGAGACCATCTCACAAAACGACGGCACACAGGAGGGCAAGCTGAAGGCCCTTCAAGCCGCCATGGCAAAGATAGAGAAAGACTTCGGCAAAGGCTCCATCATGAAGATGGGTGACCAACAAGTGGATAACGTGGAGGTCATCCCCACGGGAAGCATCGGCTTGAACGCCGCTCTCGGCGTCGGCGGACTGCCCCGCGGCCGCATCATCGAGATTTTCGGTCCGGAATCATCCGGCAAGACCACTCTCGCCATACATGTCATCGCTGAGGCACAGAAGCGTGGCGGCATCGCCGCCTTCATCGACGCGGAGCACGCCTTCGACCGCTTCTACGCTGCTCACCTGGGCGTGGACGTGGACAACCTGCTCATCTCACAACCCGACAATGGCGAGCAAGCATTGGAGATTGCCGACCAACTCATCCGCTCGTCGGCCATCGATGTCATCGTCATCGACTCCGTGGCGGCGCTGACACCGAAGACGGAAATCGAGGGCGACATGGGCGACAGCAAAGTAGGCCTGCACGCCCGCCTGATGAGTCAGGCGCTGCGCAAACTCACCTCCACCATCGCCAAGACCAACACCTGCTGCATCTTCATCAACCAGCTGCGTGAGAAAATCGGCGTGATGTTCGGCAACCCCGAGACCACCACCGGCGGCAACGCTCTGAAGTTCTACGCCTCCGTACGCCTCGACATCCGTCGCGTGACAACCATCAAGGACGGCGACCAGGCCATCGGCAACCAGGTGCGTGTGAAAGTGGTGAAGAACAAGGTGGCTCCTCCCTTCCGCAAGGCGGAATTCGAAATCATGTTCGGCGAGGGCATCTCGAAATATGGAGAACTGGTGGATTTGGGCGTGGAGCACAACGTCATCCAGAAGAGCGGTTCATGGTTCTCTTATGAAGGTTCCAAACTGGCCCAGGGACGCGACGCCACCAAGCAGATGCTCCAAGACAATCCCGAACTGTGCGAAGAGATTGAAGCCAAGATCATGGCTGCCATCGCAGAGGAGAAGTAGCCGCGAATCTTGGTTTTTATCCCGAATTAGAGAATTAGAGAATTATTTGGTTGTCAATGACAAGGATGACTGCATTTCTCTAATTCTATAATTCGGGATAATCAATGATAAAGCAATCATTTGGAACATCTATTGCCAAATTTGATAACTCAACTTTCGCAAGCAAAGGAAAATGAGGTATGAAGAAGGCGAATGCGAAACTTGTAAATTATAAATTATTAATTGTTAATTATTAATTATTTATCACCCTATGAAAAATCATTTATCTCTTCGTTTATGGCCATTGCTGCTCGGCGCCTTCCTGCTCTTGTCCACTACTCCCGTCGATGCACAGAGCAGGGGGAAGAGGCGCACGACGACCACGAGGCGCACGACAACCACCAACAGGACGACGTTGAAAGCACCCGCCACCCCCACGCCGGTAGGTGACACGGAGCGCACCATCAAGGACCTGTTGTATTTCCCTTTCAGTTGTTTGAACGCCTACATGCCCACTCGGGAAATAGCCCAACAAGAGGTGATGGACACCTTTGGCGCCTGTGAGCAAATCAACGGGTACCCCGGCCTCCACGCCGGCGGCACTTTCGACTTCACCTACCGTGGCGTACCCATCGGCATGTGCTATTATGACTGGTATGACAACAGGACATGGTATCATTTCTATTTTGACACCAAGGCAGAGGCCGACCAATTCTACAACCACTTGGTTGCCGACGTCCGCAACGCGGGCATCCCTCTCAACCGTGACAAGGTGTATGGTGGAATGTCCAATCGTTCACACCCCGTTTCCGTCTTCAAATGGGTGAATGTCGACACACCTGTCAAAGTGAAAGAAGCCGACGAAGCCAATATGGAAATCCCCGCCGTCGTCGGGAAATACAAGGTGGAGTTTGGCGTCATGAAAAAGAAGCAATAAGATTGAAAATTGAAGATTGAAGATTGAAGATTGAAAATTGAAGATTGAAAATTGAAGATTGAAGATTGAAGATTGAAAATTGAAAATTGAAGATTGAAGATTGAAACCGCCAAGGATGCCGGTGCGACAAACCGTGTGCATCATTACCTTTCATAAATGGCAGAAAAAATGAACATATGTCTCTTTAACTCCTTTCTAACTCCCCTTTAACTCCCTTTTAACTCCCTTTTAATATTTCCTGACCACGATGTTAAGGATGTTCATGACATCCACGATGTCGATTTCACCGTCGTCATTGGTTTCCGCCTCTTCGATGTAGAAGTCCAGCAATTTCTTTCCCACGGAATAATTCACCGTCATCATCACGTCTGAGATGTCGACGATGCCATCATGATTGACATCGCCCATCAAGAAGGTCTCTTGGTCTTGTATCAGAATGTCGAAAGCGGCATCGTTACCCATGAACGTGACCCCAATCCTGCTGCTGAGTTTGAAATTGAACACCGTCCCCTGGTAGGTCCCTGTTTCCAGTGTGGAGTCAGTCTGCAAGACAAGAGAGATGAGTTCACCATCAGTACCTGTAATGATGGAATCGGAAAGAGAGATCACCATGAAGCGGTAACAGCCATCTTCGTAGTCCTGTATTCTCACCTTTGCTTTTTCATCGTATCGTTTAGAAAGGGAGTAGATGAAGTCTGAGTCGTTTTTTGCGATGGCCACTCCCTGAGGCAGTTGGATATCGAACTGATATCCATTATATTCCGTTTCATCGTTGTTTTCCATTTGTATGCTGAGGTTGGCAGTCCCACCATGCACCATCCTGACAGAGGGTGTCGATACCACCACCGTGGTGTCCCTATGGATTACGGCACCTTGAGCCATAAGCGGCAAAAGGGTCGCCCACAAGAAGCAGCATGCCAAACGACGAAGATATCTCATATTGATTACATTTCCTTGGAAGTCACAGTCATGGTCTCTGTTGCCCATTGTCTTCTACCTTGGAAGGTTGAGCCATTCCCGTCCCATTGCATTTAGGACAGGTGTATTTCCCATCGATGGTCTTACCTAGACCCCTACAGATCAGGCATTTCCCCTCCCTCTCCAATTTCTGAAGTTCCTTGGTGTCCTTCTTGCTTTGTCGGGGTTTCATACTATTCTTCTCCATATAGTCCAACCCCTGTTGCAAGTCAGATTCGAGCAAGGAGTTGGCAATATCGCCCACCACCGTATTGCACGATGTGGTCAGCAAAAACACAGAAACAAGACATACAACAAGTGACCTTTTCATTAACGAAATTAAAAATTTGTGCAAAGGTAATGGTTTTCAATGAAAAAACATTCATTTTTAAGATGTTTCAAAAAAAATAGTTCTGCAACGCTGATATATAAGTCATGAATATATAATTACTACTTAAGTTTCGGAAGTAAAAACATCTTA
>JAFWSS010000136.1 GCA_017524385.1 Prevotella sp. | reverse complement strand
GGGGATATGCGCACCGATATTTGCCCAAATAGGACTTTTTAAAGTGGACTCAAGATTGAAGACTGAAAATTTTGTTAGATTGAAAGTTGAGGATGTCCAATCTGTTGTATCAACTTTTAATCAAAGACCCCACCCCAACCCCTCCCCTCGAGGGGAGGGGATATGCGCACCGACTGTTGGACAAGACCTCTTGGAGGGGAGGGGATATGCGCACCGACTGTTGGACAAAACCTCTTGGAGGGGAGGGGATATGCGCACCGACTGTTGGACAAAACCTCTTGGAGGGGAGGGGATATGCGCACCGACTGCTGGACTCTTTTATGACAGAAAAGGTTTTGTCAAACGTGATTATTTTCTGAAGGTTTTCAGTTCGTTGCCGTTGTATTCGTTGAAATCCAGGTCTATTTTGCTCCATGGGAAACGGCTCCGATACTGTTCGGGATGAATGACGGTGAGTGTGCATTTCTGCAAGCCATCGAAAGCGTCAGGAGCACAAGCAGGAGGATTTTCCGTGCGCACGACCACAGAACGAAGCATCTTGCAATTGGCGAAAGCCAAAGCACCAATCTCCGTCACCCATTGTGGAATACGTATCATCTCAAGCCGGCTGCAGTTGGCAAAAGCAGTCATCTCTATCGTCCGGAGCTCTTGTGGCAGAGGAATGATACGCACGCCGGAATTCATGAAAGCCCCTTTCTCAATGCTTTGTATATGACTGTTATAGACATTGATTTTGTCAAGTGAAGCGCAGTCTTTCAGCATCTGCTCAGGAATGGTCTTCATATAACTCGAAAACTGGATGTTGGAGAGATTGACACAGCCTTCGAATGCCGACCGTCCGAGCTGCACAAGTTTCTTGGGCAGACGCGCATACTCCAAAGTTTTCATACCATAGAAGGCAGAGTCGCCAAGCTGCTTGTTAGACAATTTGTAGAGGTCTATCTTTTGTAGATTGGGAAGAGAGCGTATGAACTTCAAATCACTGTCGTCGATAGTGCCGGTAAGAATCAGTTTTTCCACATTCTGATTGTTCCCCACGAGCGTGCACAACGTACCAGGAGTGCTTACATGTAGTTTCATGTTCTGGGCATTGGCAAAAGCAACCATGCATGCCATAGCCATTAGAGCAATAAGTCTTTTCATATCGATAATGTGTTGATTGATATTCAAAAAGATGACGAAACTCTCCTTTAAGCCCTTGAAGGAAGGGAAAGTCCATTTTCCAAGGCGCGACCTTCACATTCCGGACCACGATGCAAAAATAAGAAAAAAAACATTACAAAAGGAGGGAGAATCCCTATCAACCATGGGGATTTCCCTAATTTTTGAAAATAGGATGTCCAATTTGTTGTATCAACTTTTAATCAAAGCCCCCAACACAACCCCTCCCCTCGAGGGGCCTCGAGGGGAGGGGATATGCGCACCGATTGTTGGACAAGCCCTCTTGGCAAAGAAAGCGAAACGGAATCTTTATGAAAGAACAGATTAGAAAATGGACACCCTAATTGAAGATTGAAGATTGAAAATTGAAGATTGAAAATTGAAGATTGAAGATTGAAAATTGAAGATTGAAAATTGAGCCCACTTGAAAAAGTGGACAGGAAGCAAA
This sequence comes from Prevotella sp., assembly GCA_017524385.1. GTDB lineage: Bacteria > Bacteroidota > Bacteroidia > Bacteroidales > Bacteroidaceae > Prevotella. The sequence continues at coordinate 11,992 of JAFWSS010000136.1, read as the reverse complement.
AGGGCGGTGCTCATCTCCCCTCCCCTCGCAGGGGAGGGGTTGGGGTGGGGTGAATAAGTCTTGAAAAACAACAAGTTACAGACTCCACCCCTGCCCCTCCCCTTGAGGGGAGGGGATATGCGCACCGATTGTTGCTCAAGCAGGGCTTTTTAAAGTGGGGTCAAGAATTTTTTTAAATCGCCACTAAAGTTTGAATTTGTAGCCGAAAGATATTACGAACGAGAGGTTCCTACTATCCTTGTTATCAGGGTCGGACTTCTTGTTGACTTTTGTCAAGCCGATATTGAATCGAGCATCGATGACAAAAAGTATCTTGAACTCATAACTCAATCCAACGGGGATGGAGACGTCGAACTTGTTGATTTCATCCTTGCAGTCCTCGTCGAATTCGGTCTTCTTTGTGACACCACCTATACTCTCTTCCATCTTCATCTTCATCTTGGCGTTGGTGAGGAATCCAGCCTGCACACCGGTCTTAAGGGCAAGACCCTTGGCCACATATCAGTTGACGGTCAATGGCACATTGACGTAGCCGGTTTCTATCTTCATGTCGCGCAATTTCACCTTTTCGCCAGAGATGTTGATATCGGCATCCTCCCATCCACTACCTGCCATGGCATAGTTGACACCGGCTGCCACACTGAAGCGCTCGGTAAGTTTTCTTTGTTTTTTATTTTTAAAGGTTTAACTATAATAGGATAAAACAATTTTTCATCTTTTCGTACTCATTCTGCAGCGCCTTCCGTTTGCGTCTTGGGCCAGTTGACGAGGAAGAGCCTCGAGGTGGCCCTGGTGAAAGCGGTGTAGAGCCAATGGATGTAGTCGGGGGTGAGCATGTCGTCGGTCATGTAACCTTGGTCGACATAGACGTGCTCCCACTGTCCACCCTGCGCCTTGTGACACGTCACCGCATAGGCGTATTTCACTTGCAAGGCATTGTAGAAGCGGTCTTCCCTCACCTTCAGCATGCGCTGGTGCATCTGGGCGACATCCTCATAGTCGGCCAGCACACCTTGGAACAGCGCCTCGCTTTGCTCACGCGTGAGCGAAGGTGCCTCGGAAGTGAGGGAGTCGAGCATGACGGTAGCCTCCAACTCATAGTCGTCGTAATCGGGGAAGGTCATCACCACATCGGTGAAATGAAAGCCATAGAGCGACTGGTGACGTCGCACGCGCCTCACCCTGACACGGTCGCCATTGGCGATGAACTGCAACGGGCATTCTTTCTCCTTCTCCGTCCAGAAATAGTTGTTGCGCACCACGATGAGCATGTCGCCCGTGCATAGTTCCTCTTCCCTGCCGAGCACGCTTCCCCGGATGCCACGGTTGTAGATGTTGGCCCGCTTGTTGGAACGGGTGACGACAATGGTCTCATCCTGTCCCACCTCGCCATAACTTCCATGGAGCGACTCGATGAGTTCGTCACCCATCACCAAGCGGATGTCAGCAAAGCCATGGAAACGTATGCGCGGCAAGGCGGTGGCCTTGTCATGGGTAATCATGTGGCGCACGACGGTGGCGTTGTAGAGTATGCCCGACTGCTGGCTCTGTCGCAACACCTCGTTGAGGTCGCAATGATAAGCCTTGAGGCCATATCCCTCGAGGAATGCGGTTTGCAGGGCTGGCGACTCCACCTCGCCCACCGGCGGCAGCTGTGCCTTGTCGCCGATGAGCATCAGGCGGCAATTGTTTCCACCATAGACGAAACGCACCAAGTCGTCGAGCAGTCGCCCGCTTCCAAAAGCCGTATCACCAGCGTCCATATTGGATACCATCGAAGCCTCGTCGACGATGAAAAGGGTGTCACGATGAAGGTTGTCGTTGAGATTGAAGCCCGTCATCTCTCCAGTGAATGTCTTCTGACGGTAAATCTTCCTATGTATGGTGAATGCCGCATATCCGCTGTTGAGGGCGAACACCTTGGCGGCACGTCCCGTGGGTGCCAGGAGCATCACTTTCTGCTTCAAGGCCACCATTGCCCTCACGATGGCTCCCGCCACAGTGGTCTTTCCTGTACCGGCAGCCCCGCACATCACCATCACCGCATGGCATTCCGGGTCGGCGACGAAACGAACGAACACCGACACCGCACTTTCCTGCTCTTCCGTAGGCACCACGCCCAATGCTTGATGCACCTGCCAAGACAATTCCTCTTCCACCATGGCTCACATCTTGCGGAGATTGCCCCTACGCGGAGCATTGGGCGGTGGAGGCAGTTCCTCGTATATCTTGCGCCTATACTTTGGCGACCTGCCCCATTTGTTGCGCTCCTTCTCGCTGTCCTTGCATGCCGTATAGGCAATCACCCCTGCCAGTGCTAAAAATGCCAACAGCAACAACCAGCCTATGACGCCCATGTCGAAATGGAAAGAATGGGCGGCATGTGCCAATCGATACAAATAAAAAGCAAGAACTGCAAAGACAAGAAGTTTAGCATACGGCACCCATGCATACAATCCCACATCATGGAACCTTCGCACTTGGGCGGAGAACAACAAAGCCATTAAAACATAAAACGGCCATGACAAGGAGGTGTACTCATAAGGGAACATCTTATAGTCATCGACCATGCCATATTTCTCAAACAGGATTTGCTCACCAGAGTCCAACCAGATAAGCATGCCCAAATAGGACCCTATGGCGAAAAGGATGGAAAAAAGGAAGAACCACCAATACTCCGATCGCCGCATACGACCCCAAAAGTTGAACAAGTTGGCAAAACCTGCCCACACACCACTTAAGAAGTTGACTCTGCGAGTGGTCGACTTGTTATGACGGCGATGCCTATGCGCCCTCTGCGAGCGTTCCCCATAGGTGGAATGATGATGGCTAGAACCAGATGAATCCATATTCCAACACAAAGATGTTTAATACGACCGCAAATATATATAAATCAAAATGAATATGCAAAAATATACCAGAAAACCTTATCCATGGCATGTCACTCCACACACCACGGAGCATCCTTCCCTTCCCTGACAGCCGTTTGTCCCAGTTGCAAGTCGGGCAGGTTTTCCAATGACGGATCCAAAGCCAGTGCTTCCTCGATGGAACACACTTCCAGGTCTTCTTCGGTGAAATCATCTGAGCCAAGCACCTCCCAGTCACCTTCCAGGTCGAGATGCACACACAGGATGTCATCTTCGCCTTGTAGTATTTGCCGCGTGGTAACCACCGGCTTCCATTGCTCATCGTTTTTCATTTTTTGTTACGGAGTTAAAGAGGAGTTAAAGAGGAGTTAAAGAGGAGTTAAAAAGGAGTTAAAGAGGAGTTAAAGGGACATATGTCCACTTCAAAGGAGAGTAATGTAGAGACGTCACATCGGGGCGTCTCAAAGAGGGGTTAAAGTTGAGTGTTGTCATTGGCAAATGGCCTCGCAGACCTTGTCTTGGAAAGCACGTCCGTCGGACGCTCTCACCAACCCTTGATTGAGAATGGCGAAACAGAGCGTGTGGCCGTTTGAGGCCTTGCAGAATCCCCCCAGGGTGGACACCCCCGTCACCGTCCCCGTCTTGGCATGCACGTTTCCACGACACACTCCCGACGTCATCCTTTTCTCCAACGTCCCATCCACTCCGGCAATGGGAAGTGTGTAATAGAGATGGTCGTAAATTTCATGATGGTCATATGCGTGACGCAAGAGCCTCACAATGAGTTCGGCGGTGACATAGGAGTAGTGCGACAATCCGCTGCCATCGACGAAGGTGTAATCCAATGGGTCTAAGCCCAAACGATAAACCAGGCGCTTCATCGCTCCGGAAGCATCGGCAGCCGTGGCGGTCTGAGGCGAACTAGCCCTTGCTATCTGGTAGAACATCGACTCGGCATAGAGGTTGTCGCTCTCCTTCATCATGCGATACAGCACCTTGTCGATGCTGCTGCGATAACGATATATCTCCGTGCAGCCCTGTGGCACCCTTCCCTTTGCCAAAGTCACGTCCAAAAGGATGCCAGCCGACCGCATCTCCCCCATGAGCACGCTGACAAACTGGTCCTTCTTGTCGACAAGGAGCGGGGTCAGACGGCTGTTGTCATCATCCCAGCACCAACCGCTGCCATAGGCAAGCGTGTCTTTCATCGAGACGTCAGCCACCACCCTTCCCACGATATGGCGTATGCCAAAGCGGCGGATGGTATCTGCAAAGACCTTCATATCGGAACGGGTGATCGTAGGGTCGAAACCACCCACACAGAAAAGGTCGCCACGAAGAGTGTCGCCCTCCAATCGTCCTCTATAACAGATGGAAGTATGATAGCCATAGTCGCCCCCAAGAATGTCGAGCGCGGTGATGGATGTGACCAACTTCATCACAGAGGCGGGCCTCTGACGCTGACGCTCGTTATGGACAAACACCGGCTGGTTGGTGGTCAAGTCGTATACCATCATCCCCAACTGTGTATGCCCCAGCAGTTTGTCTCCCATCAAGGTCTCCAACCTGCTTCTTGTTCCTTCCAGCCAATCCTGATAGGCGCCACCCCTTCCCGGACCATTGTCGGTGAAGACCACCTCTTGCGCATGCAGCACAAAAGAAAAAGCCAAAAGCAGGAAAGACAGGATATGTTGTTTTCTCATCTCTTTTCAATATATCGGGTTCGCTTACACATTTCTTTCACAAAAGCATCATCATTCTCAGTCATCACGCTCACCATGCGACAGGTGCCATACTCCACCAACACATAGCGCACAAGGCCGAAACAAGAGCGTTTCTTTTCCGTGCGTGTCACATCGGCCAAAGGGATGGCGACAGGCCGGGAGAACCTTCCATGACTCACCACTAAGCGGTCATCGTCGGTGAAGACATAAGTGGTGTGAATCAACCGCTCCACGATGAACACATCGACACATAGCGCCAATGTCGCCACCACCGCCGCAGAAGAAGTGCGCTTCCAAAAAAAGAACAGCGCAACAGCGGCAAGCAGCAGCACCAATGACACACCTGCTACCGTCACACGATGCTGAAAAGTCCTTTTCATCGTGCAAAATTAGATAAAATTTGAGAATTATAAGCTAGTCGAGATAAAGAATTAAGGTTTCTTTAGAACTCTTGATGTTCACTTCGCTTGATGATGTATTCTGCTTAATTAATGTAAAAGCTTTCTACAAATAAGATGATTATTAAAGAAATAATAGTAAATTTGCCGACGCTAACGAATGATATCCATCGTGTGAACGAATATCATTGGAATTGGAAAGTCGGCTGTCGATTTACTTAAGAATCAATCATCGTATGCAAATGACAAAATGCAGTAGTCTCATCAAGAAGATCAAGGATTATTGGGTTTATCTCTTGGGATTATTTGTCTTTTCCATTTTTTTCGTGGTGGATTACTCCACTTCCACCTCTTTTTTATATGACTATCCAGACACCAGTGATTCTTTTATTTTCCAAGTGTTGGGGAAATTCTGGCTTCATAACAGCATCCCCTACAGAGACCTGTACGACAACAAAGGCCCGTTCTTATATGCCATGAACGCCATAGGTTATTGGTTCGTCGACAATCAAACAGGTCTGCTGTTCGTGCAAATCCCATTCTTTTTCATCACAGGCATTATTACATTTCACTTCCTACAAATAGGTTTCAACAAGAAATACTCTTTTTGGCTGTCCATAGCTTTGCTATTAGGATTGTCGTATGGTTACAATGGTGGTAACAACGCATGTGAGTATTCCTTGCCGTTTATCCTATGTTCTTTCCTCTTGTTCTATCGCTGGATTGACCAAAGAGCAACCAATGACACCCAACATCCCCTCAGTTGCAACTACCTCTACGGAGTTGCTATTGGCTTTTGTATGATGACACGACCAAGCAACGCCCTCGTAGTTCTCATGATAGTGGCATACGTGACTTTTCATTGTCTTTCAAGAAAGCGGATAAAGGAATTGTTCCTGTGTATTATCATAACAGCAGCAGGTTGTCTTACCATTTGCTTGCCTTTCATTCTATATTTCACGGCAAAGGGCTGTCTGTATGATTTCTATTATGCATTAATAGTGAGCAATATGCATTATTTGAAAAACACGGGTCTTTGGGAATCGCCTATGTATATGAAAAGAGCCATTGCGTTGATATTCAGTTATATCAATTGCTTCATGTTCTTCATCATAGGTCTCTATCAAATCCTAAGCAATAGACGAAGGAGAAACGGGGTTCTTTGGTTAACCATGAGTGTTGTTTGTATTTTGTTTTTTGTGAGAACCAACTGCTATCCCAACTATGCTCATATTTGTTTTCCCTTTGCCATCATAGGTTTGTTGGAATTGAAGCTCGTTTACGAAGAATCAAATAGCATCGAAAAAAGCCGCTCATTGATTTTACTCATAGCTTTCATCCTCATCTGTACCAACATAACCAATGGTGCATATACTTTTGCGAAGAACACCATACACGACAAATCCTCAAAGAAAACGCTGTATGCGGCTTACGACGAAATGTTCAAATCCATCCCCAAAGAAGAATACGATTCATTTGCGAGTTATAATTGCCTTCCGGAAATGCTGTTACGATGGAACATATGTCCACGCTACCGTTTCTTCGCTTTACAAGGTTTCTCTAGTAGTTATAACCTTGATGTCTATGAGAAGACCAATGATGAATTCGTAAAAGGTGAGGCAAATTGTATTCTGGTTAACCATTGGAAAGGTGTGCCAACTACCATACAAAACACTTTGAATAACAGATATCAACCCCAAAAAAAGTTAAGCGTCGGAGATGCCATACTCGTATTATACAAAAAGAAGCGTCAAAATGGTAGATAAAAAAGAGGGTTTATAAAGCAGCAGTGGAGAATTGTTTGTTTTCTTTGTCAAGAGAGCAATAGGAGAAAATGGATATCATAAATATGAAAAACGATACAATTATTTGAAGTTTTGGTTTTTTTTCAATAATTTTGCACCATTATGACAAAAAAGCCTACCTGCCTGTCCTTGCTCCCATAAGAATCTAGAAAACCTAGGACATCCAGGGCATCTAGAAAAACCAGAACAACTAGAAAGCCACCAAAAAACGGACAAGCCTTCATATCAATGATGAAACACTTCGCACACACCATCATTTTACTGGCCCTACTCCTTGCCACCACCCATGGAGCCATGGCGCAAGATGATTTCCAACTTCGCATCACATCGCTCGGCATGGAAGACGTCAAGAACGACATGAGCGACAGCACCGACATCGTGCTGCCCATCCCCACCTGCGCCTATGCCAACATCACGGGCCTCGCGGCACTGCCCAAGAAGAAAACGTCCAACTTCCACGGTTGGTTGGAAATATACGACGGCAACGGCAATTATTTCAAGAAGCGCATCATCATCAGCGCCCAAGGCAGGAGCGCCGTTTCCTATGCGAAAAAGAACTTCAAGATAGATTTCTGCGAAGACGAATGGGAAGGTGAGGAAACGACCGACGTCACCTTCGGCGATTGGGTGACCCAAGACGGCTTCCATCTCAAAGCCTTCAGTTTCGACTGGTTCAAAGGCACCGGCATACAAGCCTACCGCACCTACGACCTCATGACACGAGACCGTGGCGAATACGGCCGCATATGGGAACGCGCCAACCTGAGCAAGCCTGATGTCAACGCCCTCTGCCACCCCGACGCCTTCCCTGTCGTCCTCTACTTCAACGGCCAATTCCAAGGACTCTATTGCTGGCAGTTGAAAAAGCACCGCAAAAACATGAACCAGAAGAAGAACAACCCCGAACAAATCCACCTCGAAGGCTATCCACTCAACAAGAACACCTTCTGGTCGGGGAAAATCAGTTGGAAGGATGTCTGGGTGCGCACGCCCAAGGATCTCTATGACATGAACGGCAAGGTGTATGATAGCGACAAGCCCACCGAACTGATGGACGAGACCTCGCCCTACTATGACCTGGAGACCGATGATGCGAAGACCAAGGAGCGCAAGCAGAACTCAGCCATTGTGAAAAAACACTTGATAGACTTGAGCCATCGTTTCGCCGAACTCAACGCCCTTGTCAGCAACGGAGCAAGCAAAAGCGAGATGCGTGCCGTCATAGAGGATTTGTTCGACGTGCCTGGAATCATCGACTATATGCTTCACAACCTTCTGACCGTCAACGGGGACGGTGTATGGATGAACTACCAATGGTTCACCTACGACGGTCATAAATGGTTTGTCGCTCCTTACGACCTCGACAACACCTTCGGCTATGGCTCCTACCGCATCCTGCCAGCCGGCTATTACAACAACAACGGCCTCTTGTCCAAGCAAACCTTCATACACTGCCCCACCTACTGGGTGTATCGCTATTTCAAGCAGGACATGTGGAACCGATGGGCGGAAATCAGAAACCAAGGCTTCATCACACCGGAAATCCTCGCATCGCTCTTCGACACCTGGTATCATTCCTTCGGTGAAGAGAACTATCGACTGGAACACGAGAAATGGCCCACCAGCCAAAGCCTGCAGCAAGACATCGACAAGGAGCCATGGGTTCAGCTACCCTTCGATTACTCCACCTTCCATAATGCACCAAGATGGAATGCCGACTCTACTTATAACAAAGGTGATGTGGTGAATTATGTGAACCGTATCTACAAGACCAACGCCAAGACCAAAGGCGGAAACCCATATCAACAGATAGGCAAGTTGGACAGTCTGGAGCGCATCTATCCCTATCTGGTCACACACATCAAGGCCATGGACAAGCTCACCGGCTACACATTCGAGCCTACCTTTATGTCACACATGCTCAACGTGTCGGCTGTGGGATGGGCCACCATCTGCCTGCCGTTCCAGTTCGCCATCCCCGAGGGTATGACCGTCTATTCAGTGAATGGGAAACGGGCGGATGGCAAACTCAACCTGGAGAAGGTGGCGTCGCCGGAAGCCAACAAGCCCTACCTCGTGGAGGCAGCACCTGGCAACCACATGCTTTCCGGCTATTCCGAAGAACGGCCTGACAACGACAGCGAACTCCTTGTGGATGGCAGCCTCCGTGGAACACTCGCCCCACACTATGTGCCGGCAGGATGCTACGTCCTGCAAAACCATAACGGTCACGTAGGATTCTACAGAGTTGCTGAGAACGGCAAGGTGAGGATGGGTTCCAACAAGGCTTGGCTTGTGCTTGATGAGAATGCCTCCAACAATTTTCTGCTCGATGATTACGCCACGGAAATCGCAACCGTGGCCGAAGAATCCCCACAAGTGGTGGGCATCTACGACATGCAGGGGGTTAGAAAATCAAGCATCAGCAAAGGCATCAACATCATCCGATACAGCAACGGGAAGACGATAAAGAAGATTGAAGATTGAAGATTGAAGATTGAAAATTTGAGAGTTGAGATTTGAGATTGAGCCTCGCAGGGGAGGGGTTGGGGTGGGGTGAATAAGTCTTGAAAAACAACAAGTTACAGACCCCACCCCTGCCCCTCCCCTCGAGGGGAGGGGATAACTAACACCGATATTTGCTCAAACAGGACTAACACCGATATTTGCTCAAACAGGACTAACACCGACATTTGCTCAAACATAACTAACACCGATATTTGCTCACTGTCCACTATTTAAAGTGTCCTTCCAAAAAGGTGGCAGGTCATCACTGACCAGCCACCCACTAAATAAATAGTTGAATAATGTACCTATAATACCTGTTTAAGCAGTTGCAAAGTTATGGCAGATAATTGGAATACACAATACCTAAAAAAGAGTGTTTTTAAACATCACAAACTTGCGAGAACCTACAAGTGGGGTTAACCTGATTAAGGTATTATTCGATTAAAAACACACGTGGTGGGGACGGAAACCTTCACATGGTGTCCAGGAGAACGAGGCAATATGATTAGTGCTCTGCTTATGTATCGCCAAAGGTTCACCTCTACCTGGGAAAGTGGATGGTGAAGCGGGTAAGGTGATCGGTAGGGGCTGTCATCAGACTGAAAGTGCAATGGTGGGCGGTGAGGATGTCGCGGATAAGCAAAAGTCCGAGGCCCTGGCCCTGTGGCTTGGTGGAGAAGAAAGGTGTGAACAAATGGGGTGCGACGGAAGGAGGGATTCCTCGTCCGTTGTCGGTGATGGTGAGTTGTGAAGGAGCGGTAGTGATGATGACAAGTCCCTCCCTATCTCCAATGCTTTCAACAGCATTCTTGACGATGTTGATTAGCACTTGTTGAAACAGGATGGTGTCGATACGAACAGGCGCCGCCTCATCAGTGAGTTGGAATTCAAGTTGGACATGAGCAGACTGGCAAAGACTCTCAAGGAAGGGCTGGCAGGCCTCCACTTCCTCACTCAAGTCACAGAGTTGCAGTTGAGGTTGCGGAATCTTAACGACATCGGCAAAACGGGTGACAAATTCTGAAAGCGCTGTGAGTCGTTCGCTGGCACCATCCACATCTTCCATCTTCAGTTTTCCATTCTCCATCAGACTCACAATCCCGGCCACACTGTTGTTCACCTCGTGGGCAATCATTCGGATGACTCGTTCGTAGGCCGCTTTCTCTGCCCGGCGCACCTCAGATGTCAATGACTCGATGAGAAAGAACGGATGTCGATAACCACGGTCGGGAAAAGACTGATGGCTGATGCGATAGAGTTGCGGGGCACCTGGCATGCGCACGGTGATGGTATCACCAAGCGGCAATGAGCGCATGGCTTGCTCCATGGCCGGCGATAGCATTTCGCGTGCCGCAGGATTTATGGAAGTGATTTTGCCATTGATATCACATTGCACAATGCCCATGGGTGATGCTTCGATGAGAAGACTGAGGAAAGTGTATTGTTCTTCAAGCGTAAGGTGTTCGCTGCGCAAACGGTTGAGCAGGTCGTTGAACGTCCGGACAATGACATCTGTCTCATGCTGTCCCGATGGAGCGAGCCGTGTGGTCAAGTCCAACTCCCGCACCAGTTCCATGCCACTGACAAGCGTATCGTAGGGGCGGATGGTCTTTTTGTAGAAGAACCATAGATAAACCATCATCAGAACCACGAAACCCTCGGTCACGTAGAACAGCGTTGACGGGGATTTCAAATCCCCACCAGCGCGAAACGTGGCAAAAAGAGCAATGCCTGCCATCAGGACAATGCCCAAGCCGAGACAGAGAAAGTAATGCTTCAGTTTCAATTTTTATCTTTCACTTTTAATCTTTCATCTTCTACAACCCGTGCTTCTCTATTTTGCGGTATAGGGCACCACGACTGATGCCAAGTTCCTTCGCCACAAGCGAGAGATTGCCGTTGTGCTTGGCGATGCAGGCGGCGATGGCGCTGCGTTCGAGAGAAGAAAGGGAAACGCCTTCCAATCCTGCACAAGAGCCTGATGTCAGACTCCCTCGTTCACCCCCATTCACCATACCCGAAGATGAAGCGGCAAGTGTTTGGAAGTCTTCCACATCCAATATGTTCTTCTCGGGGTTCTTCATCAACAACGCCCTTTCCACCAGATTTTTCAGTTCACGGATATTTCCTGTAAAAGGAAGTGTCTGAAGATAGGCGATGGCTTCAGCCGATACTGTCGTGGACAAGATGCCGTTGCTGGCACAGGCATCACGCCGGAAATGTTCTACAAGTAGAGGTATGTCGCCACGGCGCTCCCTCAGCGGAGGCAGGTGCAAGTTGATCAGGTTGATGCGGTAGAAGAGGTCTTCGCGGAACGTGTGTTCCTCGACCATCGCCCTCAAGTCTGCATTGGTGGCGCATATCACACGGACATCGGCAGTGCGTGTGTGACTGTCTCCCAACACCTCGTATGTCTGGTCCTGCAACACACGCAGCAACTTCACCTGACTGGCCAGCGACAGTTCGCCTATCTCGTCCAAGAAAATCGTCCCTCCATTTGCCAATTCAAAACGACCGATGCGGTCGGCAGTGGCATCGGTGAAGGACTCTGGCCCAACGAGAAAACCGGCGAGCTGGAGATTGTGGACCTGGGGGCCGATGCCCAGGTGTTCCCGGACCGTGGCGTGGTGGTAACGCACGCCAAAGGCGAGGAAATGACGGAAGAAAAGGCTGCGGTGGCCTCCTTC
>JAFWSS010000135.1 GCA_017524385.1 Prevotella sp. | reverse complement strand
CTACTGCGCCATCCTTGAGGGCGACACCGCCGACCCGAAGTCGCTGCCCGCCATGATAGAGACGTTGGTCGCCAGGAATCCCGTGCCTGAGAATCCGGCCGAGCGGCTGCTCATCGTCATGGACGCGGGCATTGCCACGGAAGAGAACCTGAAGCTGGTGCGCGAGAGCGGCTACGACTACCTGTGCGTGAGCCGCACCCGCCTGAAGGACTATGAGCTGGCGTCCGACGCCAGGACCGTCACCGTCAAGGACGGCAAGAGTCAGGACATCTACCTCACAAGGGTGGCCCACGAGGAAGGAGGTGACCATTACCTGCGCGCATAGAGAGTCCCGCCAAGCTGATGAAGGAGGAGTCTATGAACAGCGCACGTTGTAAAAAAGTGCTTCTACATAATATTCCTGGCCGTCGGGAGGCGTTATCTTGCCGTAGTTCTCCCCTGAAACAGGTTCGCTATAGACCGGCCTGTTGGTGTAAGAGGGGTTGGCGTGGCATTTCTCAGCAACGGCACAGGCAAGTAGGAACTTCGGGGTGCTGATCTTCACCTCCTTCTCGCCTGCCAGTATGGCTCGCTCCAGAGGCTTGTAGCTGTTGATTTCAGTCATTTCTTGTTTTACGGGTCAGGTCATTATGTTTTGTTGGACAATAAGCAATGAATAAAGGATTGAGTAAATTTACGAGCCACGGCTGTCGAAGACTTATTGTCTGCTTCGTCTGTTGCGTGACCACTTATGGGATGTCACCATCACCAACACGTTTCATCAGGCTGAAGGTTACTCTTTGGCACCTGCGACTACATTCAAAGACTAAGACGTCCTCATCTAAAAACTTACCCTGAACACTACTCGGTGGTCTGTACTCAATCCTATAGACTGCAAAGTTATGGATGTTTGAGGAAATATCCAAATTTTTCAACATTATATTTATTTAATTCAGTTAACCCTTGAAGTCAGGTTAGCGCTACAGGATGCTTTTTCCTTTCACGAGGTCTTGACAAATATTCCTACCGCATTTACAATCGCCCATTGAATGACGAGGAGAAAAAGGAATATCTTGAGCATCCGATGTTCATTCCCTATACCGACAAGGTCGTATTCGAGTATGGTGGAGAAGCGGTCGGTCCCCAATCGTTTGGTGAGGCAAAGGAAGATTTTATGAGGAAACATCCATTCAAATAATTTTCGTGCTGTGCGGTTCTATCACAACTACGTGATACGACCACACAGCACGTATTTTTCTTTTTCAACCTGCAATTATTGTTCCTGCTGTCTTTAATTGGTTAGAGGACAAAACTTAACAATCAAGCAAAATGTTTTTGCTTTCGCTGCTCCAAAATTTATACTTTGGTTGAATTTTGTCACGACTCAGCAAAGATAATGCAAGCATATCTTTGCTTTCGCTGCTCCAAAATTTGGATTTTCTTTTGTTTTGCATTATCTTTGCATTTGCTTTGTCATGGCCGCGAGATGACCATACGACATTCACTTCTAACATTTCAACTATGGGGACATACATCAACGTAGGGAATGAGAATTTTCAGTCTGCCCTCAAACATGAATACATCGACAAGTCTGGACTGATTGCCGTTGTCAACGACACGCTTTTCTCCGAATGGCGTTACAGTTGCGTGACACGCTGCCGCCGCTTTGGCAAGTCATTGGCGGCGAAAATGCTCTGCGCTTATTATGACCACTCGTGCGACTCCCGAAGCCTGTTTGCCGACTTGGAAATAGCCAAGCACCCTTCGTTCGAGGAGCATCTCAACAAATACCCCGTCATCTACCTCGACATTACCAATTTCACCACCCGTGACATCCCGAGCATGGATATAGTGCCCACCATCCAGCGTGAAGTTAAGGAGGAGGTCTGCCGAATCTACCCTGAGGCAGAAACACTACCCGAAGACGATCTCATGGCGGCCCTGGTCAAGATAGCAGGCCATTACAACATACGCTTCATCATGATCATCGACGAGTGGGACGCCATCTGTCGCGAGGCTTCCGACAAGAAGGAGGCGATGGACAAGTATGTCAACCTCCTACGCAGGTTGTTCAAGGGGAGCAACACCGCACAGGTCTTCGCCGGTGTCTATATGACAGGAATCCTGCCCATCAAGAAATACAAGACAGAGTCGGCCCTGAACAACTTCATGGAGTATTCGATGGTGGAACCAGGAAACATGGGGCAATATTTCGGTTTTACCAAAGACGAGGTGAAGATGTTGGCTGGCAAGTATGGCATGGACTTCGACGAATTAGAGAAATGGTATGACGGCTACCAAATCGGCGACGAACCTTCTATATTCAACCCCAATTCGGTGATACAGGCCGTCACACGCCGACGCTGTAAAAGCTACTGGGCCTCAACCGGTGCTTTCGATGCCGTGGCACATTACATCCAGATGAACTTCGAGGGATTGAAGGACGACATCATACGAATGCTGGCTGGAGGAAGGGTGAAAGTGAAAACCTCCAAGTTCCAAAACGACATGTCGGTCATACACAGTAGGGATGACGTGCTTACCGTGCTCATCCACCTCGGATACTTATCTTACGACTGGCAGGAGGAAGAATGCTACATTCCAAACCGCGAGGTGGCAGGAGAGATGGTTAACGCTGTGAAGACCAATAATTGGCAGCCCATTGTCGATTCCATACAGCAGTCGAAACAACTGCTCCAAGCCACCCTCGAAGGCGACTGCGAGGCGGTGGCACGGGGTGTGGATGCTGCCCACGACGATAACACCAGCATCCTTTCATACAACAACGAGAACTCCCTGGCCTGCGTTCTCTCCATAGCCTATTACTATGCCCGCAACGACTATTTCATCCATCGGGAATTGGCTTCGGGCAAAGGCTTTGAAGACATCGTACTCATCCCGAGAAAGAATGCCTCTTCCCCGGTCATCGTCCTGGAACTGAAATACGACAAGGATGCCGACAGCGCCATAGAACAAATCAAGCGGAAAAAATACCCTTCCAAAGTGGCGGGATACGCCGACAACCTCCTGCTCGTTGGCATCAACTACGACAAGGAGAAGAAAGCACACGAATGCAAAATCGAGAGATGGACGGACCCTTCTTGACAAGATGACATCCTATAAAAAGACAGAACCATCTTATTGAATGTCATCTTCGCCACGGCATGACAAGGATGAGCATTCATCCCTCAAAATTTCACTTGAAAACTTGAAATTCTCTCGGAAATTTTGAAAAATACTTTGAGAAAAGTTTGGTATATAGTCTAAATATTATTAATTTTGCACCATCATTAGACTATATTTTTACATTATGCCAATACCCAGACATATCCTCAACGTGGAGAGGCCAAAGAACACCGTAGTCATCTGCTACGGCAAGAACAAGGATCATTATGCCGTGCGCCAGCGCATCGGCTGCAAGTACGTGGATGGCCGTCACCTCCCTGAAAACGGACCGACGATAGGCCATATTGTTGGCGGG
>JAFWSS010000009.1 GCA_017524385.1 Prevotella sp. | reverse complement strand
GGAAAAGTTTTCTTTCGATCCAGTGGAAAATGTCCTCACTTGTATACATCTCAATACTGATGGGGGTGGGTACACCGTATATGTGAAAAAAAGACCCAACGGGAAACTTGAATATATGAAGTTTAAACGTGATGGTGAAATCTATCAGCAATTTTTGTTTGATGAAAAGGGTAGGGCTACTGAGTATTATCATACTACATCCAGAGGCGCCTTTAATAACGTTATGATATATCAGGGCCAACAACGACTCTGTGAGGAATACGAGTTGATGAGTGATGGCAGCAAAAAACTGACATCAACGGGAATCGACAAGTTGGATAAATATGACAATATGTTGTCTTCGGAGCGATTCAATTCCGAAGGAACCAGAATCAGCTATAAGACAATTCAATACAAATACGACAGCCGGGGAAACTGGATTTATCGTGATCTGGAAAGCAGCGAACAGTTTGATAGTGGCATCATAGAGCGCGTGATTACGTATTATTAACCGAATTCATCAATCAAGGGTACAGGTTCTTGATTGCCTGGAAGAGACTCTATGAGTAAAATGAAGTGCCCAAACAAAAAACGGGTGCAAGTCTTAGACCTTGTTTAGTTGTTCACGTCTGTGGATGCGACAGGCGAGGTCTTCTGGTAATTTGCTTTTGTCAAATCTACTGTAATGGCCGGCAGTACGGCGGCATCGTCGCAGGTGACTGCCGTCCCTTGGTTATACAGATAGCCAAAGTCGCAGACGTAGGTGATGTTGCTGGGCGTATAGCCGTTGGTGCGCATGAACCAGAAAGAGTTGCCGCGATAGTTCACGACCGACGACCACCAGGCACCACGGCACTTGGCATAAAGCGTCGAACGGAAACGGCGGGCAGGGTCGTCGATGCCACTGCCGGCGTAAAAACCATAGTCCGATGCCAGCGGTGAGGCGAACACTTCTTTGTTGGAGAGGATGAACACATAGTCTTGCGTGTCGGGCCCGCAGTAGGTGCCGTATTGGGCATTGGGCGAGTTTTCCACGTTGGTCGTTTCAATGGCTTGGCGCTCTGTCTCAGAAAAGGCGCGGTTGAGAAAATCACTGTTCAGCCACTGGCGCAGGTCGCTTCCACTCCAGTTCACATCCTCATCCTTGTTGTGGAAGGGATGGGTGTCGGGCATGCGGTCAGCCAGCAGCACAGCCTTGGTGCCGCTGATTTTGAGAATGCGCCATTTGATGGGTGCATAGGCGAAAAAGTGCCAGGCTTCCGGGTCTGTCCATCGATAGTGTTGCTCACGGTCTGTGGAACAGGTCACTGCTCCTGAACCTTTCAGCCGGTGATAGCGCTTGCCGTCAATCTTCGTGTCGTCATCTGCCCATTCGGCATTCTCCAGTCGGCTGTAGAGCGTGGCGTCCGCAATCACATCGTCAGAGGCCAGCGCATAGTCGTCCACAGCGTTGAAACTGCCGTCGACCACCTCGTTGGCAGGATATGAGCCAAATAGGATGCACTCCCAACGTGTATAGTGAGTCTTCTTGTCGGAATCCTTCACCCAGGGACTGTTCAGGTTCTGATAGGCATCACCGGTATGTCGCCCCTCGCTGGAGGGTACGCTGTCATCCACGTCGTCGTCTTTGTGGCAAGCCGTTGTCACTGTTCCCAGTATCAACAGCCATGCGAGGCAGGTGTAGGTCTTTGTCTTGATGTCCATGATTTATTTGAGAATATCGGTAGAGTAGACAGGTGCGGTTTTCTGATAGTCGGCTCTTGAGAGGTCGAGGGTGATGGCAGGCAGGACGGCAGCATCGTTGCAGGTGACCACGATGCCACGGTTGTATGTGTCGCCCGACTCACCGACATACACGACATTGGCCTTCGTATAGCCGATGGAGCGCATGAACCAGAAAGAGACACCGCGATAGTGCTCCACCGGCGACCACCAGGCTCCCCGACACTTCGCATAGAGCGTGGAACGGAAACGGCGAGCCGGGTCGTTTCCGCTGTCGCTGTTGCTGAAGCCGTATTCTACGGCCAGTGGCGACGAGAAGGTCTCACTTTCGGAGAGGATGAATACGCGGTCTTTCGTGTCGGGACCGCAGTCAGTGCCGAAATAGTAATTGGCGGCGTTCTTGACATCAGTCTCCACGATGGCTTCCATCTCTGAATCAGTGAAGGCTCTGCTGAGGAATTCGCTGTTCAACCATCTGCGCAGGGAGCAGGTGCTCCAACTGGTGTCGGTGTAGGTGTCGTTGAAGGGATGGGTGTCGGGCATGCGGTCAGCCAGCAGCACAGCCTTGGTGCCGCTGATTTTGAGAATGCGCCATTTGATGGGTGCATAGGCAAAATAGTGCCACGCTTCTGTGTCCGTCCACCGATAATGTTGGGCGCGGCTGTCGGAATGGCTCACGGCATCCGTGGCGTTGAGCCTATGGTAGCGCTTGCCGTCAATCTCCGTGTCGTTGTCCGTCCACTCGGCATTTTCCAATTGGGTGTAGAGCGTGGCATCAACAATCACATCACCTTCTTCCAGTGCATAGTCTTCCACGGCACTGAAATTGCCGCTTACCACCTCGTTGGCAGGATAGGAGCCAAACAGGATACACTCCCAGCGTGCAACCTTCTGAGGATTCTCTTCTTCATCATCGTCTTCGCTACATGCTGCCAGTGACAGGCAGAAGAGCGATAGAACTGTAATTCTGAAGTATGCTTTTGCCTGTATCGGGATTCCGGGAACAATGGCAATGAGCAAGGCAATAACACCAAAAATGATGAATGAAACAATAGTCATCTTCTTTATCTTCTTTTAAACACTTGATCTGTGGACATTCATTAGCCTTTCTTCATTTGCAGAAGTTTTTGCAATGTATGTTGGCGACTTGGTTGTTTGATTCTCCTTCATCGTCGGAATCACGTCTAATGCTTTATCACTTTCATAAGCGAATCGTTCTCTTCTTGTTTGAATTGACATCCATCACTTAATCTATAAAATACAGTACGATGATAGACGCTGCTGCTTTCAAATTCCGTCGCGTCAATCTCTTCTTTTATCAGGTCTGATTCATTGTACATTGAATAATCGGCTTCCTTCAATTCATCGAAACCGATGCCATTCAGATAGTACATGCGCCTGTCGACCAGACCGTCTCTTTTGTATAGGACAAACATGTTGGGGTCGATAAAGCCGTCGTATTCCGAATAAACGACATAATCTTCGTTGCTCCATATTTTTTCGTCGTGCCAGGCCATTGTGATAAAAAGACTAATCAAACATGCCACCGCCAATAAGATACTGCATGACCAACCCATTATTTTCCATAGGACGCGTTTTCCTTTTGTGAAACGGATGGCCGACAGAATACCCATGGTGGCGATAAGCATCGAGGCAAGTATCCAAGCCCAATTGCTCAGTTGCCAGGCCAACCTGTCGCCATCTTCGAGGAACAGTGTCGGCACAAAGGAAATGCCCACAAGGACCAAGGCAAACAATGCCATGCCATACATAACAGACTTCTTCATTTTGCTGTCGGTTTTATTTCATCTTCTGTTCAACAATTTTTTCTTTATGAATCGAATGAGCATAGTTTATGTTCGGTTTCGTGCAGTTATTCTTTTGTGAATGTGTAAACCGCCAATGTGGGTAGAATGACCAAGAGCAATAACACAATCTCCACTAACGCATACGACCCGAAATAGCCAGTCAAAGTCTGGAAATTCAGGATACCATCGGCCAGTAAGACCAAAAAGGCAAACCAACAGATGAAAAATAGGACAGAATACTTGATTTTTCGTTTCTTCAGTTTCATTATGCGATATTGAATCTGATTGCTTGTTCATCTTTGGAAGAATCTCACATATGTGGAAATTTACGTTGCAAAAAAAATAATTTCTTTTCAACCATGCAAGTATAATGCATCCGAAACTACATTTTTTTAGCGTTTCGGATGAAATATAATTTATAATGCATCCGAAACCATGCTTTTTTGTATGTTTCGGATAGGTTATGGACAAAAATTATATGTTTAAGAACCATTTACACGAATTGCCATATAATTATTCCATAAAGCATCATAAATGATTGTACGCACCAATTAACGACTAATTATATGGAAATTATAAGTTTGATGATATTCGCTGAGTTTCTTCATTTGGTGAGGAAGTTGGCGCGGTTGAAGAGGACGAAGCCTTGGCGTTGGCGGGTTGCTCCTCGGCAGAGCCCGTTTTATCGTCCGGCTGCGGTGCAAATTTATAAAAAAACAGCGAATAATGATACAATGTCAAATTTTTAATTAACTTTGCAACGGCATCGTGAAGTCTACTGGCTTCAGACACACTAATTGAAACACTACCTTCCTGTCTTTTTTGATGGATAAGGGATGGTTATGTAAAAACTGTTTTGTAAATAAGACCTTTACATCAGTCTATCCGTATGAGTGTTGAGCCACTGGTTTTTGGCAGGCTCGTATTCAGTTGCACGGCATAAATTCCTGCGGGCAGTGCAGACAAGTCATACGAGGCGCCTTTTCCAGAGAGCACCTTTTTCCCATCGGTGGTGTATATGCTGATGGTTGTTGTCGAAGGAGCGTCTCCTTCCCATACCACTTCCAATCTGCGGCCATCGAGGTGGAAGCGGGCCGCGGCAGGTTGATGGGTGGAAAGACCGGGTATCTTGTCAGGCAAGTCGAGGATGTAAAGCAGTCCGGCATAGGCATCGATTTGTCCATGGCCGTATATGGTGTTGGGATAGTCCAAGGATGCGTCGGGATGTGTACTGGAATGGGCGAAGACATCGATGATTTCCTCCGGCGTCAGGTCGGGCTTGGCCTGCAGCCATAGCGCGATGGTGCCTGCCACGACGGGCGTTGCCATCGAGGTGCCGCTCTGCGCCGTGTAATAGAACGTCTTTCCGTTATACACCACCTTGTCGGTCAATTCCTTGCGCACTTTGTCCGTCATTTCCGCATAACTGTTGAATGCGGCGTTGATGCTGACACCCGGTGCGGAGACATCGGGTTTTGTCAGCCCCTCGAACGTAGGGCCTCTCGAGGAGAAACGTGCTATCAGGCCTGGTTGGCTGGCTGCCAGGTCGCTCACTTCGTCGTTTGTCTCGCCGTCGATGTTACGGAAAGCGGACTTGTAACCCGTTGCACTCACGGTGATGATGCCTGGCAGCGTGCCCGGCCACCATAGTGAATGCCCGTCGCTGGCGTGGCAGTATGCCGGCACCCCCGTGATGTCGACGAAAGGAGAGTACTGTATGTCGGAGTACGCCCATGCCGGTCCGTCTCCCGTTAGGAGGAATGCTGCTCCGCATAGCACGAGGTAGGCCGGGTTGGGCATGTCTCCGTGTACGTGCAGCACGTCGCCTCGCTCGTCTTGGTATTCGCTCTTGAAGACTTTCAGATGTATGTCGCCCAGGGAAACGGTGGTGGAGAGCAGGCATGTGTCCTGTAGCGCCAAGACGCTGTCGGTGTTGAAGGCGATGGTGCTCTCGATTTGCTGGCCAAACAGTCTTACGCTGAGGAAGTCAAGGCGCACGTATTGGTTTGTCGGTGTGACGATGTCTAAGTCGATGTATTTCCCGCCACTCACACCGTTGACGATGGCTGCGCCGGCCTGCCTCACATCGGAGGGCTTCTCCACGAAGGCGGAGTGGTAGCCGTCGTTGCCGGCACAGGTGACGATGATGCGTCCGGGACCGGTGAGTGCTTGCAGTGCTTCGCTTTCAAGAAGTCGCTGATGACCAAGCATGTAGCTGTCGCCGCTGCTGAAGTTCACCACGCATGGCTTTCCGTCTTTCTCTGCCTGGTCAAACAAGTATTTGAATCCCAGGATGCAGGTGGCCGACGTATGCTCGTCGGGGTTGTCGAAGTCTTCGGTCAATGAGTTGAAATGTGCCACATAGAGGTCTGACTCGGGTGCCATGCCTTGGTATTTCCCGTTTACGGCGCCGCCGGCCATGATGCCCATGACGTGTGTGCCGTGCAGGGATGCACCTTTGTGGTGGGTGTGTCCATAGGCTCCAATCTCGTCTGGCGAGGTGATGGCGTGCCCCAGGGTGCCGTCGTCGTTCTTCCAGCAGAAGTCGTAGTAGTAGTGTGCGCGTGATTTGCCATCGGCATCGAGGAAGGCGGGGTGGGTGAAGTCGAACCCGTTGTCGAAGACGCCTGCTGCCACGCCTTTCCCCGTGAATGCCTGGGGCAGGTTGGTGCCGGCATAGACGGGTGTGGCATTCACCTGGCCCGGGGTCACATCCATGGCAGGGTGTGGCATGGGTTCGGCCTCCAAGCGTTCTACTCGTGCATCCTTCGACAAGGATGCCATCTTGTCCAAGGGGATTTCCACGATGTAGACACGCCCCACGCTGTCGACAACGTGGCACCCGTGGTCTGCAGCAATGGCTGTGGCGTTGCTGCTTTTGGTTGTCATCAAGGTGAGCACCGTCCGCTCTCGTTTGATGTCATTTTTCTTTGCCCCGTCATGTTGGCGTACGAGAGTGGCCAGGTGTGGCGACATCTTTTGGTAGTCTTGCGCCGTGGCCGTCATTGTGCATGCCAGGATGGCGAGAAGAATGAAAGTCTTTTTTTTGTTGAGGTTCATGCAAGTGGAGATGTGGTGTCTTGATAAGATAGGGTTGGCGAGCATCATTCTTTATGACTTTTTTCTTGCGCAAAGATACGGAAAAAGATTAAAAACAAGCAACAAGAATGTTTTTTTTCAAGAATACAAGGAAAATTCAACCAGCGTTTAGGATAAAGGATATCCATGCATGCCCCTCATCCTTTTGTAAAACAACAAGATACAATGAATAAGACATTTTTCATGGCTTTGATTTTGCCCTCATCATGACCTTGTTGGGCTTGTTGAGGCGAAAATGGCTGAAAAAGTAGTGAAATGAGGCTATTGTGTGGCCCAAATAGACCTGTTTTGAAAAATAGAAAAAAGGCCAACCTCGTTGAAATCAACAGGTTGGCTATTATGTGTGGTGACTCGTTTGGGGCTCGAACCCAAGACCCCAACATTAAAAGTGTTGTGCTCTACCAACTGAGCTAACGAGTCTCCGTAATGCCTTTTTTTCAAAAGCGAATGCAAAGGTATGGCTTTTTTGTGAAACAGCCAAACTTTTTATGCTTTTTTTGCCTTTTCAGGGGTCATTCTCCTCTTTTTTCTTTTTTTTGCCGTCTTTCTTCTTTGGAAGAACGCACAGCGCTGCTGGTGGTGCATGTTGATACATCTCCTCCAAGTCGCCTTCGAAGGTGACATACCTCTTGTAGTAGGCGATGATGATGGTGGTGAGGGGCAAGGCGATGATGAGTCCGATGAACCCTAGCAAGGAACCCCAAATGGAAAGCGACAGGAGCAGTACTGCTGGGTTGAGACCCATGGCAGAGCCCATGATCTTCGGAGTGGTGAACATGTCGGTGATCACTTGTACGATGATGAATCCCAGCATCGCAAGACCGAAGATCACCCAGAAATTCTGACCGGTGTCTGCGGCTTTCAGCAAAGCGAGGAATGCCGTTGGGATGATGGCGAAGGTGTGCAGGTAGGGCACCATGTCCATGATGCCAATGAGGATGCCCATGCCGATGGGCATGGGGAGCCCTATGATGGTAAACCAGCACGCAAACATGACACCCATCCAGAAAGCCACTTGCCCTTGCCCGCGGATGTAGTTGTTGAGTGCTTTTTCAACTTCCTTCATCAAGTCCATCCAGAAAGGTCTTGTTTTCTTCGGGAAAATCTTGACCCAGTTGGTGGAGAGGTTTTCGTAGTCGAGCAGGATGAAGAACGTATATAATAAGGTGATGAACGATGCGAAGACGCTTAGTGCGATGCTTGCCGTGCGTCCTACCACGTTGAACAGTTGCGGCACCGTTGCCTTCACCGTGTCTATGAAGTCTCTGCTGCTGACAAACTCCACCACTCGTTCGCGGTGCTCGTTCAGCCATTCTTGTATCATCGCAGAGAAGTCTCCCGATGGTGATTGCTGGTTGAGGTACTTGATTACCAACGGCCCAAGGCGTTCAAACTGCTCTATCATCGGGGGAATGATGAAATAGAACACGAGAGCGAAGATGAGTGCCACGAAGATGAAGGCAACAAGTATGGAGAGTATGCGGGAGGAGACGCGCATCTTGTATTGCACGAATTTCACCACGGGGTAGAGCAGATAGGCGAGAAACCAACCAATGAAGAATGGCAGCAATACACTGCTCAGTCGGTTGATGAGCAGGATGACCCCCACTACTATCACGGTTATGATGACCCAGCGGGCCATGCGGTCGAATGTGATTTTTCCTTCTAGCATGATGATGGATGTGAAAATATGTGATGGTGGCGACAGTGCTGCTAAGGCTGATTGCACTCTTCAAGTGCTTTGAGGTAACACTCCCTGCAGAGTGGTTCATATTGAGCCTTTTCACCTAGAAGCACACGCTTCTCCTCGTTCACCAAGCGATGGCTGACGTAAGCCAGTGAACCGCACCGCATGCAGATGGCGTGGACCTTTGTCACATCGTCGGCAATGGCGCAGAGGGCGGGCATCGGACCAAAAGGGACGCCTTTGAAGTCCATGTCCAAACCCGCTACAATCACCCTGATGCCACGGTTGGCTAGTTCGTTGCACACGGCGGGCAAACCGTCGTCGAGAAACTGGGCCTCGTCGATGCCCACGACATCGATGTCAGACGCCAATAGCAGGATGGAGGCCGACGTGTCCACCATCGTGCTGCGGATGGAATTGCGGTCGTGGCTCACCACTTCCTCTTCGGAATACCTGGTGTCTATCGATGGCTTGAATATCTCAACACGTTGGCGGGCGAAAACAGCACGCTTCACACGACGGATGAGTTCTTCGGTCTTGCCCGAGAACATTGACCCGCACACCACTTCTATTCTTCCGGGGCGGTGAAATTCCCCTGATAAATTCTCGCTCATGATGCTTGCAAAAGTACGAATATTATGTGAGACCACCAACACTTTGAGCCCAAATGTTACTAAAATGAAAAAAAGAGCCAATAATTTTGCCGATTCTATTATTTGATGTAATTTTGCCCACAATTATGGGCATGTTGTATATCGTGCCGACACCGGTCGGAAATATGGAGGATATCACCCTGAGAGCATTACGGGTGCTCAGGGAGGCTGACATCATCCTGGCGGAGGACACGCGTACCACTGGTGTCCTGTTGAAACATTACGACATACAAGGACGCTTGCTCTCACACCACAAGTTCAATGAGCATGGCACAACGGCTTCGGTCATCCAAAGACTCAAGGCTGGGCAAACCATAGCGCTCGTCAGCGATGCCGGCACTCCGGGTATCAGCGATCCGGGATTCTTCCTCGTCAGGGAGGCGGTGGCGGCGGGTGAGGAGGTGCAATGCCTCCCTGGTGCCACGGCGTTCGTGCCAGCTTTGGTGGCATCCGGCCTTCCCGACGACCGATTCTGCTTCGAGGGCTTCTTGCCGCAGAAGAAAGGAAGGCAGACTCGCTTGGCGGCTCTTGCCAACGAAGAGCGCACCATCGTCATCTATGAGTCGCCTTATCGCCTGCTAAAGACACTTCAGCAACTTTCAGAAGTGATGGGAGGCGAAAGGCCTGCTTGCGTGGCGAGGGAAATCTCCAAGGTCCACGAGGAGTGTGTCCGAGGGACGCTGGATGAGTTGGTGCAGCATTTCACCAACACAGCTCCGAGAGGGGAGATTGTCATCGTCGTTGGAGGAAAAAAAGATTGAAAACGGGCTTATGGGACTATATGTCTTATAGAACTTATGGTTTTCGCATCATTGAAATTAATTCGGCATTTGCCTCATGCTTGCCGGAAACAAACATAATTAGGAAAAAACATTTTTTAACAGGCATAATGAAATGAAAAAGGTATTGGTTTTTGCTGTTTGCTTGCTGGCACTCATCGGGTGCAAGGAAGAACCTAAGGCTCCTGTGGTGCAGACTGTTGTGATGGCTGGAAACGACTCCCTCCAGGACATCATCGACCAAAGGGAAAAAGAAATAAACGACATGATGTCGGTATTCAATGAGATACAGGAAGGATTCCGTCAAATCAACGAGGCGGAAAAGCGTATCACACTCGCCAAGGATGGAGAAGGGGTGGACAAGATCGCCCGCATCAGGAGCGATATGCAGTTCATACAGAAACAGATGAAGGATAACAAACTGTTGATTGAGAAACTTCGCGGCCAACTCAATGAAAGCAGCCAGAGCAACCAAAGGGGTGAGGAAATCAGAAAGACACTGGAGACCACATTGGCCGCTTTGAACTCACAGATGGATGCTAAAAACCTGCAAATTGAGGAACTGCGTGCCCAACTTAATGCCAAGGATGTGAAAATCAGTGAGATGGACAACACCATCACCACGCTCAACAAGGATGTTGAAGACTTGAAAACAGAATCGGCACAAAAGCAGCAGACCATCAACGAGCAAGACAAGCAAATGCATATCGCATATTATGTCTATGGGACAAAGAGCGAGTTGAGGGAGCAAGGCATCATCACCAAAAAGGGAGAGGTGCTCGAGAAGGCATACAACAAGAACTACTTCACCAAAATCGACTACCGTTATCAGAAGGAAATCAAGCTCTTCTCCAAGAGTGCCAAGTTCCTCACATCTCACCCACAAGCATCATACCAGCTGGAGAAGGATGCCAAAAAGGAATACGTCCTGCGCATCACCAATCCAGACCTCTTCTGGAGCACAAGCAAATATCTTGTCGTATTGGTCAAATAACGAGAGCCACTGCTTATAAGACCCATTACCCTTATGACACCTATGAGGCTGGGGGTAAGAAAGAGGGTGTGTCTGATTCAGACACACCCTCTTTGAAATGGTTTTTCCACATTTCCAACAATCCATTTGTTACATTTTGCATGCAGATTGCACACTGAAATAAAAGAAAATTCACTTTTTTATCATTTTTTTTGTGTTTTGTAGGTAAAATGTTTAATTTTGCAAACTGCAATGATTCTAAACTTGATTTGGAAAATCAAAACAATACATTCTTATGAGAAAAAGACTAAGCTTGATTTTGGCTCTGCTGACCATTTTCACTGGTTTGGCGATGGCTCAAAATACTGTTTCGGGCGTTGTCGTCTCAGAAGACGATGGCGAGCCGATCATTGGAGCCACTGTGACTGTGAAAGGTACAAAGGTGGCGACCGTGACCGACATCGACGGTAAGTTCTCGCTCACCACCAGCACGGCCTCACCTACCTTGGAGATCACATACATCGGTATGAAGAAGATCACCGTAAAGGGAAGTAAAAACATGAAAGTCGTCATGCAAGGCGATGCCGGCGTGCTTGACGAGGTCGTGGTCACGGGTATGCAACAGATGGACAAGCGACTGTTCACCGGTGCCACCACAAAGGTCGATGCAGAGAAGACAAGACTCGACGGTGTGGCCGATGTCACACGATCACTGGAAGGACGCGTGGCGGGTGTCTCAGTGGAGAACGTCTCCGGTACCTTCGGTACGGCTCCCAAGATCCGCGTGCGTGGTGCTACATCCATCTATGGCAGTTCTTCGCCATTGTGGGTGGTCGACGGTGTCATCATGGAGGATGCCGTGAAGGTCTCAGCCGACGACCTCTCGTCGGGTGACGCAGAGACCCTCATCTCCAACGCCATCGCAGGACTCAACGCCGACGACATCGAGAGCTTCCAGGTGCTCAAGGATGGTAGCGCTACCTCCATCTATGGTGCACGCGCCATGGCCGGCGTGGTGGTCATCACCACCAAGAAAGGACGTGCCGGGCACAGCAGCATCAACTACACAGGTGAGTTCACCTACCGTATGAAACCCTCCTACAACGACTACAATATCAGCAACTCGCAAGAGCAGATGGGTATCTACCGTGAGATGGAGAAGAAGGGATGGCTTGAGTTCTCTGCACTCGCCAATGGTTCATCATCAGGTCTCTACGGAAAGATGTACACCCTCATGGACCAGTATCAGAACGGACAGTTCGGACTCCCCTTCACCGAGGCCGCCAAGAACAGGTACCTCCAGCAGGCTGAGTTCAGAAACACCGATTGGTTCGATTTGCTCTTCGACGACAACATCATGCACAACCATTCCGTCAGCATCTCCACGGGTACAGACAGGGCAAACCTTTACGCCTCCCTTTCCGCCATGCAAGACCCGGGATGGTACAAGGATAGCAAGGTGGAGCGTTACACCGCCAACATGAACGCTTCGTTCAACCTCTCCAAGAACCTCACGCTCACCATGCGCACCACAGGGTCCGTGCGTGACCAGAAAGCACCTGGTACGCTCAACCAGAGCACCGACGTGGTGAGTGGAGCCGTCAACCGCAACTTCGACATCAACCCATTCAGTTTCTGTATGAATACATCGAGAACACTCGACCCCGATGACACATACATCAGAAACTATGCTTCATTCAACATCTTCGACGAGTTGGAGAACAACTACATCGATGTCAACGTGCTGGACCTCAAATTCCAAGGAGAACTCTCTTGGAAACCTGTCCTCGGACTTGAACTCAAGGCTCTCGGTTCATACCGCGCCAACCGTTCCACCCGTGAGCACTACGTACTCAACCACTCCAACCAGGCTGAGGCTTACCGTGCAGGTGTCGACAACCCCAACGTCATGTATAACAACTCCTACCTGTACCAAGACCCCGACAACCCCAACTCGCTTCCCGTCTCAGTCATGCCAGAGGGTGGTATCTTCACACTCAACCGCAACTCTGTGAAGCAGCTTGACTTCCGCTTTACCGCTAATTATAATAAGGTGTGGAACGACACACACATCTTCAACGTCCTAGCAGGTATGGAAGCCAACCGCGCCGACTACGAGCAATCGGAGAACATCACCATGGGTGTTGATTACGAAATGAGCAGAAGGGTCGTCAAGAACGCACTACGTGAAAAGCAGATGCTAGAGGAAGGTACTATCACCGACCAGTTCGACAGCTTCTGGAACAGGCGTCTCGCATACGTGCTCAATGTCAACTACTCGTATATGGGTCGTTACGTGCTCAACCTCACCGGACGCTACGACGGCTCCAACCAGCTGGGCAAGGCAAGAAGTTCCAGATGGCTCCCCACATGGAACGTCTCCACCTCATGGAACGCCCACGAAGAGGCCTTCTTCAAGAAGTTGATGGAGAATACACACTACGCATTCTCACACGCTACGTTGAGGCTTTCATATTCCCTCAACGGCGAACAGACAACGGCATCCAACGCCAACGCCATCTATTTGCCCACCACACTATGGAGACCGTGGGGCGACCAGCAGGAAACAGCACTCTACCTGTACCAGTTGGGCAACAAGGACCTCACCTATGAGAAGAAACATGAGTTCAACGTTGGTATCGACCTTGGATTCTTCGGCAACCGCATCAACCTCGTAGCCGACTTCTACACGCGCGACAACTTCGACCTCATGGGCTACCTCAACACACAGGGCTCAGGTGGTGAAATCAGAAAGTTCGCCAATGTGGCCAAGATGAAGTCACACGGTATGGAAGCAACACTTTCCACACAGAACATCAAGACCACAGACTTCGCGTGGAACACCGACTTCACATTCTCATACACCAAGACGGAAATCACCGACCTCCTCTCGCAGACACGTGTCATCGACCTCGTCAGACCTGGAGGTTACACCAGGGTGGGGTATCCGCACCGCTCACTCTTCTCCATCCCCTTCATGGGACTCAACGACGAAGGTGTGCCTACCATCATGAACGAGGAAGGGAACGTCACCACTTCCGACATCAACTTCCAGGAATACGACAAGCTGGACTTCCTCAAGTACGAGGGCTCAGCAGAGCCGACAACCACCGGTGGCTTGAACAACATGGTGCGCTGGAAGAACTGGAGACTCAATATCTTCATCACTTACTCTTTCGGCAACAAGCTCCGTCTTGACCCGGTCTTCTCATATGGTTATTCCGACCAGACCGCCATGCCCAAGGAGTTCAAGAACAGATGGGTCATCCCAGGCGATGAGGATAAAACCACCATTCCCGCCATCGCCAGCGTCAGGCAGTACTACAACGACAGATACATCGGATATGCCTACAATGCATACAACTACTCCACGGCTCGCGTGGCCGACGGCGGCTTCATCCGCATGAAGGACATCTCCCTCACCTATGATTTCAGCCCCAACCTCGTCAACAAGATCGGACTTGGGTCGGCATCGCTCAAACTTGACGCCACCAACCTCTTCCTCATCTATTCCGACAAGAAACTCAACGGACAAGACCCGGAATTCGTCAACGCCGGTGGTGTGGCCTCGCCACTGTCCAAGCAGTTCACTCTTACTGTCAGACTGGGCATCTAACTCATTCGTGTCAATCACCAAAACATGTATTTTCGTATGAAATCCATCAAACATATATTCATTTATGCAGCCATCGGCGTGGCGGCACTCACTTCTTGCAGCGAGAGCTTCCTTGACAAGATTCCCGATGAGCGAACAGACATTGATACCGAAGACAAGGTGATGAACCTTATCAAGAGTGCTTATCCCACTGCCAACTATGAATGGATTGCCGAGTTGTCTAGCGACAACCTCATCGACAACTGGGCGCCACACCTCCCCACAAAGCCTTGGGACCCGCAGGTGCTCTCACACTACAACTACGCCGCATACGACCGTGCCGACGACCAACTCTTTGCCTTCGAGCCTGCCACTTTCGCCACCTATTCCGACTACGACTCACCCGGAAGCCTCTGGGAGGGATATTACGGCTCCATCGCCACTTGCAATGCTGCATTGGAAGCCATCGATGAGTTGGCTGCCAAAAACGGCATGACAGCCAAACTCAAGGCGTCAAGGGCAGAGGCGTTGCTCATCAGGGCATACAGCCATTTCTGCTTGGTCAACATGTTCTGCCAGCCCTACAAGGACGAGCAGGCCAGCAGAAACGACATAGGCATCCCCTATGTCAAGGAAGTGGAGAACGTGGTCAACAAGAATTATGACCGCGGAAACGTGGCCGAGGTCTATGCCAACATACAGGCCGACCTCGAGGAAGGACTCGCCAACATCAACGAGGAGTACTACACCGTGCCCAAATGGCATTTCAACCTCAATGCCGCACATGCCTTCGCTGCCAGGTTCTACCTCTACAAGAGGGAGTGGGCGAAGGTCGTCGAGCATGCCAATTTCGTCCTTGGAACAGACAACAGCACGCTCTTCAACATGATGATGGACTATTCCGTCTTTGAGAACTGCTCCACAGGCGACGACTATAGCACCGCATGGCAGCAACCTTCACAAAACAACAACCTCATGCTCATCACAACGGGGTCGCTCCTGGAAAGGCGCTGCTTCGGATACCGTTATTCCATCGCTGGACCCAAGGCTCGTGAAATCTTCCTCATCGGAACACGCCACCCGCTGTGGTCGAGCTACTATGTATGCCCCATCGCCATCGTCAGCGGCATGTGCTTCGGCAGCTCCACTCACGACTACGGATACATCAACAGCAAGATATTCGAGCAGTTTGAATATTCCGACAAAATCGCTCGTATCGGATACCCGCACATCATCCTCAGGGCTTTCACTGCCATGGAGCTGCTCCTCAACCGTGCCGAGGCCAAACTCATGCTCGGGCAGGTGGATGCCGGTGTGGAAGACCTCTGCGCTTATTGGAACAACAGCATCGAGCACTTCTCGGCAGCCGACCACAAGGCTTACTATGAGGCGGGGTACATCAAGGAATGCACCAAGGCCGTCATTGAGAAATGGTATGTCGACCCGGCCAACAACAACTGCTTCGCCGACTGGCATTTCACACAGAACATCAGTAGCAGTTATGTCGTGCCCGACAACCTCATCCCCTACATGAACTGCCTCAATGAGTTCCGCCGCTTTGAGACCATGTTCGAGGGGCTCCGCTACTTCGACCTCAAGCGCTGGGGTGTCAACTGGAAGCACGAAATCGGCGTGTCGGCAAGTGTCACGCAACTTGAGACCAACGACCCGCGCAAGGCCATCGAGGTGCCTTGGGAGGCCATCTCCGCCGGTATGGCATCGTCGAGGCCGGCAGTGTCGAGCGCTTCAGGAGCCAACGAACTGGTGTTGTTTACCGATGAGGACTTTAAAATCAAATAAAGGAGGACAAACGATATGAAAAATATGATGAAAACTTTGTTGCTTGGCGCCATCGCCATGACAACATTCGGATTTTTCTCTTGCAGCGACGACGACATGGGGCCTTCCATCTTCGACACACGGGAGTACCCACTCGACAGGAGCGCATACTCATTCCCCCTCGACACCTTCCTCAAGGTCACATACCTTGAGCCTTACAACATGCAGTTCATCTACCGCATGGAGGACATCGGGTCGGATATGACCAAGAACCTCACACCTGCCAGCTATGAGAAGAGTGTCGAACTTGCTGTCCTGCTCAAATATCTCTGGCTCAATGTCTATGAGCAATATGCAGGGCAGGAGTTCCTCAAGGTCAATGCTCCTCGCATCATCCATGTCATCGGGTCGAAGAACCTCAACCCGAGCCAGGGTACGGAGACGCTGGGTGAGGCCGGCGGTGGCTTGAAGATTTCACTCTTCAACACCAACAACCTCGACGTGGCCAACGTGGATGTGCTCAACGAGTACTTCATCAAGACCATACATCACGAGTTCGGACACATCCTCGACCAGACACACATCAGGCCCACCTCCTTCAACCTCATCTCCAGGAACCAGTACGATGCTTCCACATGGACAGAGACACCTGACTCCATTGCCGCAGGACGTGGCTTTGTCTCACCCTACGCCTCAAGTGCCGCCGGTGAAGACTGGGTGGAACTCCTCGCCAACTATGTCACACGCGACACCATCGCATGGGAGAGGCTGATGAACTCCGCATCTTATGAATGGGAGGAAATCGACATGGATCGCTCCGAATACCTCAAACGCGCAAGGGGTGCCGACCTCGACACCGTGGGATACTACAGGGAGAACAACAGCGGCCAAGGCAAGGTCTACAGACGTGCTTGTGAGCGTTACGCCGACGATTATGTGAAGCTCGACGAGAACGGGCTGCCGCAGTGGAAACACAACACCGGCATCGAGGGCGACAAGATCATCCTGCAAAAACTTGACTTGGTGCGTGGTTGGCTCAAGGACAACTGGAACATCAATCTCGACGACCTTCGACACGAGGTGCAGCAGCGCATGTACCTGACCAATGCCGATGGCTCCTTCGTCTTCGACAGATTCGGGCGGGTGGTCAACAGACTGACTTCGCTGACACCGGAAGACCCGTCCATCACACTACTCGAAAAACTCGTCAACGAGGTCTATGCCTACAAGTCACTCCAACCATAATCCATAAGCATACATCATCATGAAAAAGATATTTTCCATCTCATTGCTGCTGGCGGCTGCCGTCGCATACACATCCTGCAGCCCCAGCGAGGAAGACGACATCTTCGACAAGAGTGCGGCAGAGCGACTAAACGAGGCCAGCGACCTCTATTCCAACCGCCTCATGGCATCGCCAAACGGATGGGCCATGCAGCTCTATCCCACCACGGAGAACGAATATCCTTACGGCAACGGCTACCTCCTGCTATGCAGGTTCAACAAGGACCATTCTGTCAACGTGTCGATGAACAATGTCTTCACCGAGAACAAATACATGGAGGACACTTCCCTTTGGGAGGTCATCACCGACAATGGTCCTGTGTTGTCGTTCAATTCACACAACAATTGCCTGCACAAGTTCAGCGATCCCTACGACATCCCCTTCACTGGAGATGCCGACATCCCCAATGACGAGTCTGGCGAGGGTGTCGGTGGCGACTATGAGTTCATCATCGTCGACGCACCTGAAGACGCCTCCTATATGATGCTCAAGGGAAAGAAACGTGGCACCTACAACCTCCTCACTCCCATCGAGCAGGGGGTGACCTACAAGGATTACCTCGAGGATGTCCAAGGATTCCAGGCCAAGATGTTCTCACCCAGTGCGCCCACTTTCAATGTCGTACATTTCAATGACAAAACCTACAAGATGACGGGTGCCGACGATGGCATTCCCAACATCTTCCCCTACGATGGCGACGAAATCATCGACGAGAGTTTCAATGCATTCCTCATCACCAAGAGGGGCAATGATTACTATCTCCGCTTCCGCGACAAAATCAAGGTGGATGACGTAGAAGTGCAGGAGTTCGTCTACAAAGCCGACAGGGACGTCTTCCAAGCCGTGGACAACGAGGCTTGCTACATCGAAGGTGACAACCCCGCAAGATTTTTCATATCTACGTTGGGCCAGCAGACTTACAAGTGGGAGTTCGACCAGGAGTCAGAGAAGTTCGCCGCCATCGTCAGCGCGATGAACGAAACTTTCACTGCGGCATCCTCCTCGAATGTCAAATATTCCTATGAGAATTCATTGATAAGGGTGGTTAGCGGACAAGTCATCCTCCAGGTTGTCTATAGCGTGAAAATCTCCAAGCAAAAGGCTTCGAGCGCAACGGTGAACTATGCCTTCAATGTGAGCCAGAATGGCGACAACATCAGATTCACATACGACCAACCCGTCACCGTGGGTAACTACACCGCTGAAACGGCAGCTGGCATGTTGAACATCGTGCCGGCCATCAAGGACCTCATCAACTATTTCGGACAGGAATTCAGCATCGATGCTGCTGAGACTCGTTTCTTGTTGAACACCATCAAACTGACACCTGTTGCCGATAATTCTGCTTGGGTGACTTTGAAGAACAACTAAATCATTAACTAATAAAACGAACTAATTATGAAAAAATCTTTACTCGTTGCTTTCGCGCTCGCCTGTGCAGTGACAGGCAACGCCCAAAGCGTTTCCAAAGGTGCCATGGTGCATCGTAGCGATTTGCCAGACATGCCAAGACAGAAAATGGCGATGGCCAACGGACCGCGCAAGGTCAAGAAGTCTGTGGACAACGACCTTTATTACACCATTCCAGGTGCCTTGTTCGGTGGATGGACGGTAGACGGCATGGGATATAAATATTCCATGGCTTTGGTTCCTCCTTTCACGGATGTCACTTTTGCCAACCAGAACAAGGACAAGTTTGCCTGCTCATGGTTCATCAATGGCAATGACGCTACAGAAAATGCTGCAGAGAATGGGGACTATGTTTCCAATTACTCGCCGGACGGATGGTTCTACACCCCTGCTCTCCAACATAGGAAGATTGAGGGAGGCTATCAGTTCAACGAAGACAATTACTGGGTGCTAACTGAAGGAACTGATCCCAACGAACTCTCGTTGATGGCATCCTATAGCCCCGAATTGCTGATGACACCATGCGACAACCATGGACATCGCACGTCGAATGGCAATGTTTACAGGAATGCTCTCTCTGGCTACGGTTTCCTTAGCACTGCCTTCTTGTTCGGAACCGGACAGGTGGACGCAGAAGACGATGGCATCTATGATTACACTGCCTATGGTTTCGAGCAGACCTACAATCCGCTGCTTGCCCCGATGTATGTGGATGAAATCCATATCAATGCTGTCACTTACAACGACTACGGTCCCATCCCTGCTGGCAAGTCCATCAAGGCTTACATCATCGCTCTCGACGAGGAAGGTGCTGCCAAAGAAGTTTTGGCTACTTTTGAGGCTACTGCTGCCGACACGCTCGACTTCAAGGACAATGATGAATATAATGGACAGACCGGCTACTATGGCACAGTGGTTTACAGGAACACCGATACCTTTACCGACATCTTTGGCAACCAGACCTCTCTTCCTGCCGCCATTCCCGCCGGTGTACCTTTCCGCATCCAGTTCGAAGGTATGGATGAAGAAGGTGTCTCTATTGGTGCTTACGCCCTTTTCAAGAGCGAGGTGGAGGACACCTATATTGAGAATGGCTACCTGCTGATGAAGGAAGGCAGGGCATTCACTTTCGCCAATCCTCTTTGTGCCGATGTAGACCTCCTGGGCCAATTCGAAGTAATCGACGTGCAGACCAAGGACTTCCTTTCTGCAGAATCTCAGGATGACTTCCCCGCAGCCGACTTCCAAGGCTGGAACGTGCTTCGCGTGTCTGCCGATGGCCAGTCTGTCAGCACTGAGGGCATTGTAGGCAATGAGAACTATGACATGGGTTGCGCTTTCGTTGGTACTTCCGTGCCTTGGTTCGACGAGGAAGGTCTTCCCAACTACGATGTGGACGAAGAACTGCTTCCCGAGTGGGTTGAGGGTCTCCAGGTGGACACCACCTATTACAACAGCGATGGCCTTTCTGGCTACAACCTCGTCATCCCGGTGTGCAAGCCGCTCCCCGAGGGTGTCACAGGTCGTTCTTGCAAGCTTGACATCTTTGGCAATGCCGGCATCGCTGGCAACAACCAGATCATCATCCTCCAGGGTGACGCCACCTTGGCCGACGGCATCGCTGAGGTGAAGGCCGACAAGAAGGTCATCCGCAAGAGAGGACTCTACAACCTCAATGGCCAGAGCATCTCTACTCCTGTCGATGGACAGCTCTACATCAGGGACGGAAAGAAATACCTGAACAGGAAGAAATAAGCAAGAGCATTGCTTTTGACAATATGGAAAATCCCCTTGCACAGAACGTGCAAGGGGATTTTTTTAGTAATCAACGCCAAGGTTGTTCTGTCAAGGTTGTTCGGTATTGACACCAAGGATGTTCAGTCAAGAATGTTCAGTTGGATTTGTAATATTGACGCCAGGGATGTTCAGCCAGGAATGTTCAGTCGGATTTGTAATATTGACGCCAGGGATGTTCAGCCAGGAATGTTCAGTCGGATTTGCAATATTGACGCCAGGGATGTTCAGCCAGGAATGTTCAGTCGGATTTGCAATATTGACGCCAGGGATGTTCAGCCAGGAATGTTCAGTCGGATTTGCAATCCGACTGGAAATAACATAAGCATTTGCAATGCGATTAAAGCGGTATAAGACTCTGATAATTACGATTTTAGCGGATTACAAATCCTTATGCTAAATGCTGCCGGATTGCAAATCCGGC
>JAFWSS010000008.1 GCA_017524385.1 Prevotella sp. | reverse complement strand
GGTGCGATGGATGACCTGACTCGCTATCTCGACTATCCTGGTAAAATCGTCAACGTACCGCTGACCATCGACGGCAAGCCACTTTCCCTGAACGATACCTACAAGCTGTTCGGGCGGCCTGTGCTTGGCGGATTCAACCGCAAGACGGAAATCGGCAAGGCTTCACCGGAGAAAATCGTCGAGATGACACGACAGATTATTGCAAATGGTCCTCGTGGACATTTCATGATTGGTGCCGACTGCTCCGTCCCCTCCCCTCTTGACATCACCGCCAACATCCATGCTGCTGTCAGTACGGCCCACGGGCGGTAGATGATGTGCAGCAACAGGCATGCACAATTAACAATCAAGCTAAAATCACCATAAAAATCAAGCATAAAAATGAAACACCACATGACCTTTTCAGCCCTCGTGCTGACAGGCGCAATGCTCATGACTGCCTGTGGAAACAAAGAGCAAAAGAATGAGAGCAACGAGAACCCCACCTCGGAAAAGATGGAAGTGAAGGCGGTGGAAGGACGCAAGAACTTCAGCGACAAAGCCGTAATCACACCGCTGCCCGCCATCATGATCGCCACATGGGACGCTGACAAGAACCCTGACGTGATGATGGCCGCCTGGGGCGGCCAGTGTGGCCCGAAGCACATCACCTTCGAACTGTCTGCCCATAAAACTACTGAAAACATCCGACTGAAAAAAGCGTTCACCATCAGCTTCGCCACCAAGGACGACATCATGC
The DNA here is from genome assembly GCA_017524385.1 of Prevotella sp. Classification (GTDB taxonomy): domain Bacteria; phylum Bacteroidota; class Bacteroidia; order Bacteroidales; family Bacteroidaceae; genus Prevotella. Next base: position 10,409 of record JAFWSS010000008.1, on the reverse strand, counting down.
AGAGCGACTACTTCGGCATCGTCTCCGGCAACGACGTGCCCGACAAGGTGGCAAAGGCCGGCTTCACCATCACTCCGAGTCCGAACGTAGACGCTCCCATCATCAATGAATACAAGATGGCGTTGGAATGCAAGGTGGTGACCTTCGACGAGGATGGCAACGGCGGTGCCCGCGTGGTGGGTGAGATTGTCAACATGAGTGCCGACGAAAGCATCCTCGACGAGGAGGGCAATATCGACCTCGGCAAGTTGCAGCCTGTCATCTTCGACTCTTCCAAGAACACCTACCGTGTAGTGGGCGAAAAGGTCGGCGATGCCTGGGGGTCAGGCAAGGCCATCCAAGAGCGTGAAGTGAAATAAATGGGGAAATGAAGCGCAAGTGAAGTAGTATCCACAGAAAACAGAAAGATATGAAAAAGATACAGATACTACTGATGGCTCTTCTGCCTTGTTTATGCCATGCCCAATTTGAGGATGCCAAGTGGATTGGCTGCGAACAATCGGTTTTGTATGCCGATTACCTTCCACAGTTCAGAATCAGCTGGACCGTGCAATTGGACAAGGCGTCGAAATCGGACAGGCTGGGTCTCCTTTTCGGAGGCAACGACCCCCGTCTGATGAATCGCAACATGAACATACTGGGCGTGGAGAACGACGTTGATAAGTCGTATGTCAAATTGGAGCTTGACGCGGCATCCACCCGCCTGAACGTTTGGCGCATAGGCTATACGACCAAGGGAAAGGAACTGCTGAAATCGTTCGAACTGGGAACTCTCGACACCTACGCACCACACACAGTCGAAGCACATTGCTGCCTGGGCAGTGCCGATATCCTGCTCGATGGCCGGAAACTGGGCGATGTGGTGCTCAATCCGATGGGAAAAGGCGGTGATTACATCGCCTTCCCACAGTTGGCGCATATCGGTTACGAGATGGAAATCGGCCAGCGGGCGGTCATCCACAAGGTGGAAGTGCGCAACTACCGCTCGCCATACGGCATTCTCTATGAGGACAAGAACTTGCGGAAGATCGGCAACAGGAAAAAGCCTGTTGTGTATCTTGTCAATCCCAGTCACGGGGCCATGCCGGAACTGCGGTGCCGGTTCGCACTGAAACAGAAAACTGTGAAAGAGGCCACGCTCACTGCTACGGCACGTGGCATCTACTGTGCAACATTGAATGGGCATCAGGTGGGTAGCGAATACTATGCACCAGGCGTATCGCAGTACAACAAGACCCATTATTACCAGCAGTATGATGTCACGACAATGCTGCAGACAGACAACTGTTTGGGAGTCAGATTGGGTGAAGGCTGGTGGGCAGGTAGCTTGACCTTCACAGGCGGCAACTGGAACTACTTTGGCGACCAACTCTCATTCATGGCGAGACTGCTGGTGAGATATGTGGATGGCGACTCTACCGTCATCACCACCCAACCCGACAACTGGGAGGTATGCGACCGTTCCAAGGTTGTTTACGCCAGCATGTTCCAAGGGGAGGTCTACGACAACACTGCGGCGTCCAGCGGGTGGAAGAAGGCATGCGAAACCAAACTTGAAGGGCATCTGCCGACCGAGGGTGGCGGTACGCAGCCCCAGGTATGCGACTATGGCAGTTTCCGTCTGTTGCCAGCCACAACTTCCGTAGGATTGCACACCGTGCTGACCGCAAAAAACGTGAATGAGGTTCGGCCAGGCGTCTATGTCTATGACATGGGACAGAACATGGCAGGTGTGCCTCGAATCAAGATGCACGGTTTGCGTCGGGGACAGACGCTGAAGTTCCGCTTTGCAGAAGTGCTCTATCCCGACTTGCCTGAATATGAAGATGAAAAGGGCATGCTGATGCTCGAAAACATCCGTGCCGCCATGGCACAGGATATATACGTTGCCAGTGGTGACACCTGTGAGGTGTTTTCGCCCGACATGACCCTGCACGGTTATCGTTACATGGAGATAACGGGCATCAGCCAACCTCTTCCAACAGCCGACGTCGAGGGACTTGTAGTCAGCAGTGTTGACCATTTCACCGCTGGTTTCGAATGCAGCAACCCGATGGTGAACCGTCTCTGGCAAAACATTCGATGGTCGATGCTGTCGAACTTCATCAGCATACCCACCGACTGCCCGCAGCGCAACGAGCGCATGGGATGGAGCGGCGACATCAGCGTGTTCTCACGCACGGCAGTCAACATGGCCGACGTGGATGAGTTTCTCAAAAAGCACATGCAGGCCATACGCGACGTGCAGACTGCCGACGGCCGGTTCCCCGATATCGCACCCATAGGCGGGGGATTCGGCGGACTGCTGTGGGGCAGCGCGGGCATCACCGTGCCATGGGAATGCTGGCTGCAATATGGCGATCTCGACATACTGGCTGACCACTATGAGGCGATGGCCCGCTACATCGACTATGTGGACAGCCATTATTTCGACCCCACCACGGGACTACTGGTGCAGCAGCGGCAGTGGGGCGACTTGGGCGACTGGCTCGGACTGGAAGACGAGAAGAACGACAAGACACTGCTCTTCGAAGCATACTATATCTACGACCTCGACATCATGCGGCAGACGGCCCTGTTGCTCGACAAGACGGCTGACGCCGCTCGATACCAACGGCGCTTGGAAGAGCGAAAGCAATTTTTCATCGACCATTATATCGACACCGAAACGGGCATGACTGTCTTCTCGGCCTTCAACGAGCAGCGCAAGGGGCTACCCATCGATATCCAGGGTTCCTATGTCCTGCCGTTGGCTTTCAACATCGTAGGGGGCGAGTTGCGCCAGAAACTCGTAGAACGTTTGGTCGCCTGCATCGAGCGTGAGAACACAACAGACAGAGGTGTGCGATGCCCACCCTATTCGCTGATGACGGGCTTCATCACAACGGCATGGATAAGTCGGGTGCTCAACGATGCCGGACGTAACGATGTGGCCTACCGCTTGTTGCAGCAAGAGGATTATCCCTCATGGCTCTATCCTGTGACCCAGGGCGCGACAACCATCTGGGAGCGCCTTGACTCCTACACCCACACGGCGGGATTCGGCGGCAACAACTCCATGAATTCATTCAACCATTATTCCTTCGGGGCTGTAGGCCAGTGGCTCGTCAACCGTTGTCTGGGTATTGAACGGGATGAACAGCACCCGGGATTCAGCCACTTCATTCTTCGGCCAGAACCAGACCCAACGGGCAGGATGACGCACGCCCGCGGATATCTGGACACGCGCCATGGACGTATCGAAAGCAGTTGGCAGACCAATCCCGACGGTTCTGTCAGTTACACATTCTCGATTCCCGAAGGCACGTCAGCCACTCTAATGCTGACAGGGAAAGTGCCAACAGAATTGAAGCAGGGCAAGCATCATTTTACCGAGTCCATGTCAAAAAGAGAACCATTTTTCGGACATAAATAAAGCAAGCTTTAAAAAACTTAAAACTCAACACCATTTCAAACGTTTTTCACGTTTTTATCGTACTTTTGCATGCAAAACTACTAAAGCAAAATTTGATAATTAAAGATACTACAAGTATTGTCCGTAATGTTGATGAAGTCATCGCTGTTCATGAAGTTTACAACACTCCTTGTGCAACATGGCCTGTGTCACCCACTTTGTTGGCATCAACAAATTTGACATCCAAAAGGGGAAAAAGATGATGATAAAGAAAGTAGCAACACTCGCCACGCTCCTCCTGCTGACAACGTCGGCCATTGCCCAAACGCTGAATGTGAAGACGGGCAATGTGACTTATCAGTTTCCCTCCACCCAGACAGGAGAAATGAATTATGTCGAGGGCAAGACGGTGACCATCATTGGCAAGGAGTTCACCATCAGCGACATAGATGAGATAACCATTGATGACACCAATGTAAAGAACAACAGCGTCGTCATTTATTACGACGGCGTTACAGCCAGCGTCACCATCGCTGGCAACGTGGCGCAATATGTCGATGCCACTGTCAACGGTGCTCACGTCACCATCAACCAGACCAATTCTGGCGACATCGATGGCGACGAGATCACCTACATCCTTAATGGTTCGTCGGCCAACGGCTCCCTCACACTTGACGGCACCTACAAGTGCACCCTCCAGTTGGCCGGCGTTACGCTGACCAACCCCGACGGAGCTGCCATCGACATCTCCAACAAGAAGCGCATACAAGTCAGCATCAAGAAAGATACGGAAAACACGCTTGCCGACGGTGCCAACGGTTCGCAGAAGGCTTGTTTCTACAGCAAGGGACAGTTGCAGTTTCAAGGCAACGGCACGCTGACTGTTATTGGCAATGCGGCACACGCCATCAAGAGCGGCGACTACGTCACGATGAAGAACCTGACCTTGAACATCACTTCTGCCATCAAGGACGGTATCTCATGCAACAAGGATTTCCTGATGAAGAGTGGCAACCTGACCATCCTGGATGTGGGCGACGATGGCATCCAGGTCGACTATGAGGCTGACGCCGCCACCACAGGCGAGACCGAAAACCATGAGGGCGAGAATTCTGGCAACCTCTACGTGGAGGGCGGCACGCTCACCGTCACCATCCCCCTTGCCGCTGCTGGTGGCAAGTGCTTGAATGCAGCAGGTTTGGCTCGCATCGACGGCGGCATGCTGACATTGTCAGCCAACGGCAAAGTTGACACCAGCGATAGCAGCGACCCTTCGTTCACGGCAGCCATCAAGGGTACCAACGTCACTGTGAACAACGGGACCGTCGACATCAAGGTGACCGGCATTGCCGGCCGAGGCATCACAGCCAACGACAGCATCATCACCAACGGCGGCACATTGACCATCGCCAACAGTGGCACGCCCACCATTCTCAGCAGCGACGTGAAGAGCGCCAAAGGCCTCAAGGCACTACACATCGCCCTCAACGACGGCATCATCAACATCACCATGAGCGGCAAGGCGAGCAAAGGCATACGCTGCGGCGACGGCACCAAGACCACAAGCGGTGGCGGTTGGGGCGGCTGGGGCGGCAGCACACGATGGACCAACGTCACCGGTTCTTACACCCAAGGCAAGAGTGTCGGCACTGGTCCCACCCTCACCCTCTCACAGACAGGTTCAACCTACAATTCTTCTTCTGCCAAGGCCATCAAGGCCATCTGCGCCGTCACCATCCATGGCGGTCAGACAGAAGTGACCACCCAGTCTGACGGCGGTGAAGGTTTGGAATCGAAGACGAGCATCAACATCAATGGCGGCCAGCACTACTTCAAGTGTTACGACGACTGCATCAACTCATCAGGCAAGATTCTTTTCAACGGCGGAGTCACCGTGTGCTACTCCAACGGCAACGATGCTGTAGACTCCAACGCAGGCACCACGGGAGCCATCACAATAGGCGACGGCACCATCTTCGCCTACACTTCGAAAGGTTCACCTGAAGAAGGTTTCGACTGCGACAACAACTCCTACATCCAGATTTCCGGCTCCGGCATCGGCCTCAGTGCCGGTGGCAGTCAAGGCGGTGGTGGTGGTTGGCCAGGTGGCGGTGGCGGCAGCGGTAATACCATCTCCAACGCTCAACAAGGCTATGCCTTTGTCACGAGCACCATCAGTTATGCCGCCAACCGCTATTACACATTGGCTGACGCATCAGGCAACAACTTGGTGACCTACAGCTTCCCAATGTCGTGTTCCAGCAGACTTTCCCTGTTCACCGCCACAGGAATGGTGAAAGGGAACACCTACAACGTGAAGTATTCCACCGACGGACCTACAGACGCCACCACCGTTTGGCACGGCCTCTATTTGGGTTCGTCGCACCAGGGAACCACGAATGTCACCTCGTTTACGGCAAAATAAAACGGTGTGTCTGCTTGAAATTCACTTAGCTTTCCGAGATATCATCCGGCCACCAGAACCTTTTCAATTCACCAACCAACTTATCCCAATCCTTCATTGTAAACGTACCTTCCCCCCTCATCATGATGGTCATGGTGATATCGTTGTAGGTGCGATAGAGGCAAGTGTCACGGAATCCATTGCGAAGATAGAAGGCATGGCGACGCTTCCGCTGTTCCAGATTGTTCAAGATTTGAGAATCAGACTGCCCATCAACATTTAATCTTTCAAGCCTTTTTGAAGGTATTTGCTGCTCTATCGCTTCCATGTCCAGCACACAAGTTTGCCCCTTGTAACGCTCTATCAACAGTGTCAGGATTTGCTGCCCAAAGCCTTTTCCTCGCAATTCCTCCCTGACAGCAAAGTACCAAAACCAATTATATGACGGTCTGAGATAGACGATGGTGAGTCCTATGAATTGACCTTCGGTCGAGTCCTGTCGCGACTCGGCAAAGTCCAAGCAAGCTTGGCTCTGTTCTCGCTGCTCCATCACTTTTTCATCATCATAATATGCGGTAAAGTCGAGCGGCATGTCCTCGACGAGGCGCATAAGGTCATCCCAAGGTATCTGTTCTCCTTCAGGGAATGCGGATTCGTAGAGTCGTCGTATCTGTCCATCAGCATTGGCTGATGTAATCTGCTTTGTTTTCATAGTATCAAACCCTTTCACCAAGTCAGGAGACAATCTCCAAGAGCTCATTCATATTGTCAATGAGGTAGTCGGCTCCAACATGCTGAAGTTCTTCTCTGCTTCCGTTGCCCCATGTCACTCCGCACGTCTTTGCACCAGCATTGGCACCCATCAGGATGTCAACAGCCATATCCCCAACAACGAGTGCTTGACCGACTTTGAAATGGGGTATGTCTCCTTGCTCCAACGCTTGCCTTTCATCTATCAAACCCTTGCTCGACAATTGGTTGAGCATGTCAATCGTTTTAAGTACAGGTTCTGGGTTGGGCTTAGCATTCTCCACATCGTTTGCCCCGATGAGCAAAGAGAAACAATCCGATATTCCCATGTCCCTGACAAGTCCCACCAACGAGGCTTTGGAACGTGACGATGCGATAGTGAGCATGTATCCCTTATCCTTCAAGGCGAACAAGGTTTCCACAACATGAGGAAAAGGCTGTGGGATAATGGCCTTAAGATTCTCATCAAAAATCCTCCTGTAAGTGGCTGCACAGCATTGCATCTTTTCATCCTTCAAGTCAGGGTAAAGCGCCTTGAAGCATCCTGCAAGAGGCAGCCCTATGGTGGAAGCGCATTCGTCCTCACTACGAGTTGGAAGTTTCAGCTCTGCAATGGTCATCTGCATGGTAGTGACGATGTTGCGTCGAGTATCGCCCAAGGTACCATCGAAATCGAATATAATCAGCTTGGTTTTCATATAGCAGGTCTTAGGAGGGAATAGGAGACTTTAGGAAAGAAGGGAGGGCATTGGAGAGAATAGGAGATTTTGGGAATTATGTTTCGGGAGAGTTTTTATCCATTTGGATGAAAAAATCCTCGAGCAGTGCTTGGTGATGGCCAGGTAAGACAATATGGTGATTTCCGATGGGATTGGTGAGGAAATAACGGCATTGTGAGGCATCATTCAACCGAATAAGTTGTTGTGTGCGGCAAAGGTCTTGATGCGAAAGGTTTTCCACAAGCGTTCCTTCTGCGATGAACACTCGTGAGAGATCACCGGATACCTTGAAAATGGTCACTGGTCCAGGTTGCATGCGCCCTCGTATTCCCACACCGATGCCCGACTCGAAATGAGTGTCGAGTTCGTAACCTTCCACCATGTTAAAAGGTATGGTGCAATGAGCAAGCACCATCTCCCCCGTGGAGACATCGATGCGCGATGGATTGGCTTGGAACCCTGACACGCCGATGAGTTGTCGGGCAATGCACATGGAAAGCATGGCCGGCACATCGCCTTCGCATGAAGCCACGACGTCTGCGTTGAGGGATGCAAGAGCAAGGCATCCCGTATTGTGAATAGCCTCCAACAAGTCAAAACACCTTAACGTAAACCCTTGGATGTTGTAATCCTTGATGACTTTTTCCAATCCTTTTAGGATCTGGAAAGCACCAGGAAGGGCTTGATTCACTACTGGCGATGCACTCTTGACAGAAGCCGGTTCCAAGGGTGCCTCATTGATGGCCTCCATCAGTGCTTGCATGGGGATGTCGACCAACTCCACTCCCAATCTTTGTCTGATTGCATCAGAATCGGCCTTGCTTGCAATAAGCCAATCAGAGGGTTTCCCGATTATACCAAGGCGGCTTCCATGCAATTGCCTTAACGCCTTTTCCACTTTCAGCAATGACGCTATCCTTTGTCTTACAAATGCCGTGTTGCCATGGATGATTTCCCCTCTTTCCCCTTTCTGGTTGAGAAAAGACAGTATTTCCATGGAAGCGGCAAGGGAATTGCTTTTCCCCGAGGTGAGGAGGAAGAAAGGCCGGTTGGACTGCTGTTGCAGTTGAGGTAAAAGTTTCTTGAAAATACCTTCCGTGCCTCCCGTGCGAACATAGATGAGGTCGAGAGGATGGGTGCCATAAGTGCTGAAATCGGCTCCTTGCAAAGCATGAACCAACCCCAGGCTGTTCAAGAATTCTGCAGTAACTGCCGCCACGGACTGTTCGTCATGCAGTCGTGATGTGAGAGTGTAAATTGCTATTTCTTGTGACATGGTGATTGACATTATTGAATGATATATTTCTTCTATGCCGTCTGTGGTGTGATGACAGCATGGATGGTGTCGATGTATTTGGCAAGGGGCAGCATATATGTCGAGAAGACAGACAGCCTTTCGTCAAATGGTGGCTCGTTGACTACTGTTTCCTTGGTGATATCCCCATTCTCACAGACATAAGCGATGATGGTCAACAGGAAGTCCTCTTGCTCGGCATTCAACTCACTTCCCGATATATAGTCGGAGAAACGCCGGACGGCGTTCTTCCTGTCAACACCCACCATAGAACGGATGAAGATGGCTACATTGCTGCCACAAGTCATCCCCTTGGTGTATTTGTCGTAATCATCCTTACTGCCCAATTCATTCCAAAGGATGCGTTCAAGTTCTGCGATGTCTTTCTCTGTCAGTTGCTCCATATTGTATATTTTCTGCAAGACAGGAAGATTTCTGTTGTTCGACAGGAAATCCAAGACGCTTTGCTTGTATGACATCCGTGGAGTGATGCCCTCGGTCATTCCATCATCTGAAATATCATCCGCTATATCCACAATGAACGATTGGTTACCTTGACCCATAAGGAATTTCAACAGGTCTCTGAGGTCGTTCCTCACCTTTTCAAGCCAACTCAATGATACGTTCTGCCAAGCCACCTCTGATAGCACCTCCTTGATGGTGTCCATCTTCGCCTGCACTTGTGGCAATGTGGCTTTCTCCTGTAGTTTCTCAGCAATGGTCTGAACCGACTGTATGGGTCTCTTGGCATTGGTTTCTTCATCGAGCAGTGACAATTCTATCTGCAAGACCAACAGGTCGAACTTCTTGGCATTCTCATCCAAGGTGTTTTTGGGCAGCAATGGTGCTATCTCGGTACTCAGCGTATTCACGTCAACCTCCGACAGATATACCCAAGCATCATCATCCTTGAAATGGCTCACCGCTTCCCATTTCTCCCTGACGGAAATGTGGCTGTCTGACAATACCGATACTTGTTCTTTCAGCAATGCCTTTATCTCATCGTGCAGGCTCTTCGCACATGCATCCTCTTGATACTTTTGGTGCTGTAGGTGGAAAGCAATCTTTGTTCTGAGAGCAAACAGTTTCTCTGTGAGAGATGGCGTGACTGTGCCTTTCTGGCCATCGGGGTTCTTGTCGAAGTACTCAAAGTTCCTGCACCAATCGAAGATGTAGAAGAACTCCTTGTCCTTTCCAGTGCCGAAGATGTCCTTTGACAGACGTGTGCCACGTCCAACCATCTGCATGAACTTGATTTTGCTCTTCACGGTCTTGAAAAACACCAAATTCAGCACATCGGGCACGTCTATTCCTGTGTCGAGCATATCAACAGAAACGGCTATCTGCGGATTGCCATCCCTTATTTCAAACTTGTCGATGAGGTCTTTGGAATAGGTCACGTAGTTGTCGATGAGGGCACAGAACTCCGCACCATACTCTGGATAGAGGGCATTGAAACGCTCCACTATCATCTCTGCGTGGCGGTGGTTGAAAGCGAAGATGATAGTCTTGCCGATACGCTCACCGCTCTGTACGGTCAGACCCTTCTCCATCAAGTCCTGCAATACATGGTCGATGGTGTCCTTGTTGAAGATGTATTTGAATATCTCGTTGTTCTCGATATTGCGGTGGTAGTCATCATCGTCTATGGCTTTCCGTGCCTTTTCATACTCCCACACGCTTTCCAACTGCTCTTTCTCTTCCTTGCTCAGGCTGTCATATTTGATACCCTCTTTCAGGATCAGTGAGCCACGTTTGAAGCCCTTGTAGTTCACAAGATAGCCATCTGCCACTGCGTCCTCCAACTCATAGGCATAGTTGGGCTGTCCCTGCTCCATTTGGAATGTC
>JAFWSS010000134.1 GCA_017524385.1 Prevotella sp. | reverse complement strand
CCCGGGCGGGGCTCGCCTTGGCGCGCCACGCCACTGTCAATAGTTGTCTTGCCTTGCTCATTTCTTGATGTGTTTTTTACCTTTTACAATATAGACGCCGCCGCGCAGGCCGTCGGTCGAGGTGGCGTCCCGTCTCAGCAGCACGCCGCCGGTGGAGTAGATGTCCACAGGCGAGGTGCCGGCGACTGCCGCGCCGATGCCCGTGGTGTAGCCCTCGCCGAAGTTCTGGAAGGCCACCGTCTCGTCGTAGGTGTCCACGAAGGTGACCGCCTCCATGTTCACGGCACCTTGTCCCGAGATGCGCAGGGTCAGGGCATGTTCGCCATCGGAGAAGGCGGCGTTGTCCTTGGAATAGCCCATCACGAAGTAGCGGTTGCCGTCGAGGGGCAGGAAATTGACGACATGGGCCTTGTCGGAGGTCACGCCCTCCAGCCGCTGTCCGTCGGAGAGGGTGACGACGAACTGTGTCGCCACGTAGTCCACCTTGTCGGCCAGACTGACATTTACGGTGCCGTCATTGCCGGTGACGAGCGACAGACCGCCGCCCAACTTGTCGAAGGTTTCGGCCATCGGGGCGCCGGCTGCCATATAGGCCATGATGAGGTCCACCTCTTCCACGAGGTCCATCACGTCGATGACATTGTCGCCGTTATGGTCGGCGGCGGGGAAGATGAAAATCTGCGTGGGCGAGGTCTTGCCCAGAATGTGCTTCACCATCAGAACCAGGTCCTGTACGTCGACGACGCCGTTGTCGTTCACGTCGCCCAAGGTACCAGCCACGTCGATGTCGAACGCATGGTTGGCCAGCCTGACATAGTCGCCATTCTCATCGATGAACTTGACGTTTTCGATGAGGGCCTGATAGGTGTCGATGGCCACGGCATCGTCGCATTCCAAGGTGAGCCTCAGCAGTTCGCCGCTGTCGCCCTTGAAGGGTTTGTCGGTGTTGGAGTGGCACAGGAAGCTGTAGAGACCGTTGCCGCCGTCTGTCACCGTCAGCTTGTGGCGGTCGGAGCGTGCGCTGTTGAGGACCACGTCGGGCAGGCCGTCCCCGTTCTCCGCGATGCGGAAGCCTTCGGGCAGCTGCAAAGAGAACTGGAAGGCGGTCAGCGTCTCCTCGTTGTCGAGGTGGAGCCCGATGGTGGCGGTCTTGTTGCGGTACATCACCAGCGGCACGGCGGCCTCGTCGGCATGGAGGCGGTTGGGCTCCTTGCCCAGGTATTCCAAGCGGAAATCGTCGAAGATGACCCATCCGTGGTCGACGCTCTCGTCGAGACGGATGCCCAAGTTCAAGGTGCCGTCAAGGACGATGACGGGCAGCTCGTTCTCGTAGAAGCCGTTGCTGAACCACATATTGGCATCATGCATATTGTCGGGTATATACTGGGTCATGCCGTCATGACTCACCTCCACGCCACTCCATCCGTCTATTTGCTCGTCCTGTGCAAAGGCTGCATGGTTGTTCAAAGTCACGCTCTCCTCGTTGGCATAGAGTTGGGCGCTGGCATTGTTGATGCCTTGCTGGTAGTCGTTATATACGTCCTCGTTGTAGCCTGGACGGTGGAAGCCCTTCACCTTCAGTAGGTAGCGGCCATTGGGGAGTCCTGTCAACTCCTGATGGAAGTCGAATGGGGTCATATAGAACTCTGCATCATTGAAGCTTTGGAACAATGGCGTGTCGCCATCCCAATATGCATTATTGTTGAAAGTGAACGAAGGATTGGTGACAAGGCCGGTGGCATCCACTGGGAGGTCGCCCTCCTCGGCACTGGCGCAGCGGTCCTTGATTTGCTGCTGCAACAATGCGATGCCGTCTTCACACTCTTCCTTGGTGGCATAAGCGTTGTCTGCCGTTGCTTTGGCTTCATCAAGTTCGTAGCCGCCAATGGGTTCCAAACGAGCAATCAGCTCACGCAGCAATAACTTGGCTGTCCAGGCATCCCTGTCGTCGCCATCCATAAAGAATTCTTTCCACACATTGGCGGACTTATAGGCATCTTTTGTGCCTTCGGGAACGTAAAGTACGATTTTGTCTTTCGGCACATCCTCAAAGATGTTTTCCGGCACTGCCAACGGAACATCCCATTCCACGGTGATGGAAGTGAGGCCTCCGCAATTGGAGAATGCTCCTTCACCAATGCTGGTGATAGAGACAGGCAAGGTGATTTGCTTCAGATTGACGCACCATGCGAAGGCATGGTCGGCAATACTAGTAACCGACGAAGGGATGGGCATTACCTCCATTCCCCACCGGCCCCAGAAAGCCCAAGTGCCAATGGCGGTCACATCATTGGGGATGACGGTGGTCTGACATCCTACGACGAGTGTATTGGTGGCTTTCTCGATGATGGCGTTGCAGTCGTTGCGAGAGTCAAACCATAGGTTTTGTTCATCAACCTTGATGCTTGATAATGCAGCGCAATTGTTGAAATTCCAACCGACAATCGATTCTACTGAGCGTGGAATGACGATGGAAGTCAAATTATTGCTATCAGAGAATCCTCCGATGTCCGTAATTCCCGTAAAGTATTGCAACTCCTCGAAAGAGGTGATTTCTCCATTTTCTTTAAACACATCTCCCAGGTCGGTCACGGCGGCTGCCTCGTCCTTGCTCAGCTCTCCATCGCCGTCGGTATCCCAGTTGGCCACGCAAAGCGCTTTCACCTTGGGGTCGGCAAACTTGATAATATCCAGCCTTTCCAAGACCTCAAGTTTAATGTCATCGAAATAGAACACGTTGCCGTAAGGCATGGTCGTCAGGTTGAAGGCTACGGTGTGCATCTCCTTGCCATTCTCCTCCTGGGTCATATCGGGAGTGATGATGACTTCCTTCACGATTTTCTTCCATTGGGTGGTTGCATAGATGTCGCCGAAAAGATCCCAGTGGTTATAGTCGCCGGGCATGTTGTGTGCCTCGGTGAACATTGTCGCAGGCTTGTCAGCCCTCACACGCATAGTGAGCCTCAGCATCCTGCCGCTTTCTATCCTTTCTTTGGACTGGATGAAGAACTGGCTGTCCCAGCTTGCTATATTCCCTTCGCCTTCTTCAATCTTGTTGCCGGCCTCGTCGGCCTCGACCTCGCTGCGCACCACAACCTTGACACAGTGGTTGGTGGCATCTTTCGGGTCTTCCACGATGTTGGCGGGGCCATCGAACTGCTCTTCCATTGTTCGCCATTCATGCACCCAGAAACTGGACCAGTCTTCGGAAGGCTCGCCTTCCAAGTCGCCGTTCTCAACCAAATCGACAAACTTCCCTTCCACAATATTGAAGAAGTCCTTCCACACGTCGGCGGAGGCATAGGCCTCCTTCGTGCCTTCAGGGACATAGAGGGTGGCTTGGTCCATGGGGACATTCTCAAAAAGGTCCTCTGGGACAGACAACGGATTTTCCCAATTCACGATGAAAGAAGTTAGGCTTGAGCAGTTTGAAAAAGCATATTCTTCTATGCTCGTCACACTGGCAGGAATGGTGACGGACGACAGGTTTACACACCAAGAGAAGGCTCCCCACCCTATGGTTGTCACGCTTTCGGGAATGACGATGGAACGCAGGCTCCAATCGCCATTGAATGCCCATCCTCCGATGCTCGTCACGTTATCGGGAATCATGACAGAAGCAAGGCCGGTGCAGCCTTGTATGCTCCCTACCCCGATATTTGTCAATCCGGTGAAATATTGCAGTTCGTCGAATGACGTGATTTCCTCATGACCCTTGAACGCCTCGCCCAAGTCGGTCACGGCGGCGGCTTCATTCATGCTCAGTTCGCCATCGCCATCGATGTCCCAATTGGCCACGCAAATATCCTTCACACTGGGGTCGGCAAACTTGATAATGTCCCTCTGGCCAAAAGATTCAAGTTTGATGTCATCGAAGTATAACACGTTTCCGTCGGACATGGTCGTCAGGTTGAAGGCTACGGTGTGCATCTCCTTGCCATTCGCCTCCTGGGTCATATCGGGCGAGACGGTGGCCTCCTTGACCACCCACTGCCAATTATCTGTGACATCGATATCGCCGAAGAGCCACCAGTGGTTGTAGTCGCCGGGCATGTTGTGTGCCTGAGTTTCCATCCTTGCCGGCTTGTCTGCCCTCACACGCATGGTGAGCCTGAGACGGGTGCCGCTCTCGATTTTCTCCCTTGACTGAATGAAGAACTGGCTGTCCCATGTCATAAAATTCCCTTCGCCATCTTCAGTCTTGTTGCCGGCTTCGTCTGCCTCGGCCTCGCTACGCACCACGATCTTGATGCAGTGGTTGCCATCATCGGTAGGGTCTTCCACGATGTTGGCGGGACCGTCGAACTGTTCATCCATCGTGCGCCACTCATGCACCCAGAAGCTGGTCCATTCCCCAGAAGGCTCTTCTTCCATCGTGCCGTTTTCCACCAAATCGACTAATTCGACAATCCTTCCGAAATCTTTCCACACGTCGGCAGACTGGTAAGCGGCTTTGGTGCCAGCAGGGACGTAGAGGGTGGCGCGGGATAGGTCAACATTATCAAAGATGTTATTTGACACAGCCAATGGATTATCCCATTCCACGGTGAAAGAGGTTAGGCTTGAGCACCCATTGAAAGCAGAAGACCCAATGCTCCTCACGCTGTTGGGAATGGTTACAGAGGATAGGCTGGAGCAGTTTTGGAAAACATAGCTGTCTATGTTTATCACATTATAGGGAATGGCGACTGTGCTCAAACTGGTGCATCCTTCAAAAAGACTTTGTCTAAGGCCCTTAATACTGTTGGGAAGGGTGATGTTGGTAAGATTGGGGCAATCCTGGAAAGTACATGCACCAATTTTTGTCACACTATTGGGTATCTCAACGGAAGTTAAGTTGGGACATTCACGAAATACACTTTGATCAATAGATGTTACACTGTTAGGAATAATGATAGATGTCAGACCTGATCTTGCAAAAGCAGCAAAAAGAATTTCTGTCACACTATTAGGAATATTAATAGATGTCAGATTTGTACAACTTAAAAAAGTTTGGAATTCAATATTTATCACATTGTTCGGGAGAGTGATTGAAGACAGATTAGAGCATTTTTCAAAAGCTCTTCTTAGCCCCATTTCATCTAATCCCGTGAAATATTGCAATTCATTAAACGAAGTAATCTCTTCGTTTTCAAAAAACACCTCTCCCAAACTCGTCACTGCTGCAACCTCGTCCTTACTCAGCTCTCCGTCGCCGTTGGTGTCCCAGTTGGCCACGCAAAGCGCTTTCACCTTGGGGTCTGCGAAGTTGATGAACGACCTCACGCGGTCTTTCAATTCGTAAAGTGTAGCCAGAGCGTCGAACATGGCTTGCTCGTCATTACCATTCACCACGGCATTGCCCTCGCTGATGGCAGCCTGCAGTTCATTGATGACGGCACTGCTTAGGTCGTCATCAAGCAGATTCTCTGCATCGGTGATGGCTTGCTCGAGCAGAGGCTTCACCACATCGGCCTTGAAGCCGCAATAGGTAATCTTGAAGTTGTCCCAGATGGACCAGCTGTCGCCCAACTGGTTGGAAGAGCCTTTCACGCCGATGCGCATCACGTCGCCGTCATTGACCACGAGACCGTATGCAGCCTGGGTGTACATGCCGGCACCGAAGGCGATGGAGGCACTCTGCATGCCATTGGGGAAGTAAACGGTGGTGCCGTCGTCAAGGGTTTCTGAACCGTAGTCATCACTGGAACTGCTGTAGAAACTTTCGTCGGTGATCTGCACCGGGTCGCCATAGATGTTGGTGAACGGCGTGGCGTTGTTGTTCATATAGACGAACACGGGGCAGGTCTCCTTCGTGGTGTATGGCTCGCCGTTGAGGAAGGCTTGGAACTCATTGCGGCCATAGCGGTAGAAGCCTTGCACGGATATCCTATAAACGCCCCTCGGCACGTTCCCTACGTTCTGGTAGATATCGAAGTTGGCGTTGTTCCATGCCTCGTAGCAGGGATTGTCGGCCAAGCCGCCGGCGACCACGTTGCCTCCTTCGGCAGCCTCTCTCGTCCAACCTTCTTCATAATCGGTGAAGTTGGGATTCACCATCAGGTTGGTCATATCGATTTCATCAATCTCATAGATGTTCTTGAACTGCCACCAATAATCAGCGTTCTCGTAGGCACTTTTCCGTCCCTTGGGGACATAGAGCGTCTGTGAGGTCCTTCTAGGAAACACGTTCGCCGCGATGTTGGCAGGCCTGATGCCCAATGCCGTCACGGTGGTCAAGTTGTTACAATCGTAGAACGCCCTATCACCGATGTCGGAGAGCTTCGAACTGAGGATGACCGATTTCAGTCCGGAACAGCCATAGAAGGCACGCGCCCCGATGGTCAATATGGTGTTGGGGATGACCAACGAGGTCAGACCGGTGCAGTTGGAAAACACCCCTTCCCCTATAGCGGTCAGACTGCCGGGAAAGGTGATGGAGGTCAATGCGGTGCAGCCGGTGAATGCGTTACTCCTGATGGTCATCACAGAGTTGGGAATGTTGACAGACTTGAGTGCTGTGCAGTTAGCGAAAGCCTCTTCCCCTATCCATGTCACGCTGTTTGGGATGGTGATGGAAGTGATGGTGCAGCTCGGATCATCAAAATAGGGGTAGTCATTTTCAAAAGCATGGTCGTCTATGCCCACCACGGGGATGTCAAAGAAACCGATAGTGATTTCAGAGGGAATGACGATGTCTCCAGAATAAGGAACAATGTCAATATCTTGATAAAGCTCAGGTTCATCCTCCAACCACTCACGATAAATCTCCACAAAGGGAGAATTAGGCCCTATGACATAGGCATAAAAACTATCATCACCTATCATGCCGGCATTGGTATAATAGTATATGCCATCGATACATACGATCGGACCTGGCTCTTCAGGTGATGGATCGTCGTCCTGCGCCCATACACTTGCCGTCGATGACAAGAGGAGGACCATAAAAAATAAAAGTAGTTTCTTCATCATATTATAAAATGTTAACTGTTGATTAAGTTAGGTATTACCATATTAGGTTTTTTATGTTCATCCAGCACGCAGACTCATTAACGTGTCTTTTGGAAGATGCTTTCGGAAAGCGGATCGAAGGCCATGGGCGCACTCGGTATGAAACCGAAAACACACCCGATGCAACGACGCAACTCTTGCTATGACTTTTCGTGATCCATAGCGTTTGACAGAGATGAAATATCAGTTTCCATGGCAAATTTATGAAAAAATCCGTTATTTGGTGTTTTTTTTTCCACTTTTTTCCTTTATTTGACGAAATGACAATTATTTTTTATGAAATGATAAGCCATTTTTCCTATTTCTGCCGACCTTTGCACCATCAAAACAACAACGAAACATTCATTACATTTATTCAAACATCAAACAAAAAAGTAAAAATGAAAAAGATTATTTTCAGCTTCGTCGTAGCTGCCTTCGCAGCAATCATGTTCACCGCTTGTGGCAATGGCATCACCAAACTCGAGGGTGAGACTCTGGAGACCAAGTATTACACCATGGTCATGCCCTCATCCTGGGAACAGAACAACAACAACAAAGATGAGAACTTCCGCATCCAGAAGAAATTGGAGGATGGCTCCTGGTGCACCATGACCATCTATGCCTATCCCGACAGAACCAGCGAGCCCGCCGAGGCCAATTCTGGCAATATTAACGCAGGATATGCAGACAAGGGCGACATCAAATTCGGCAACAACATCTTCAACGTGGCTGTGAAGGAAGCAGAGAAACCGACAAACAACCTCTACACCAAACTGACCGAGAAGGGACTGATGCTCGTATCCATCTACAACGGTTCCATCGACGACCCGGAGATAAAAGCCATCATCGAAAACATCACGCTGAAATAAGACACCGGCAGGCCTTTTTGCAGGGACCTTATAGAAAAACGTCATCGGGGCAAGCAGAGTATTTTGCTTGCCCCGATGCTTATCATAAAGGCATCAGCGAGACAGACAAAGCATTTTGTCCATCTCGCTGATTCAAAAAGACTTGAATATCAATCTAATATTTAATATTCATCCTCGTTGAAGAGAAAGTCCTCTTTGGTGGGATAGTCGGGCCAGATGTCTTCGATGCTCTCATAGACATCTCCTTCATCCTCTATTTCCTGTAGGTTTTCCAGCACCTCGAGAGGTGCTCCCGACCTTATTGCATAATCAATCAATTCTTCTTTAGTAGCGGGCCAGGGCGCATCTTCCAGTTTGGAAGCCAATTCTAGTGTCCAATACATATTCTTGAAATTTTACACATTAATAAAAAGAATGCGCAAAAGTAACATTTTTTTTCTTATTTCAAAGGTTTCTTCCATATTTTTTCTCTCACACCGTCAATAAAGTTCAATTTCCGTGCGAGTACGAAAAGATAGTCTGACAAACGGTTCATATACATAAGTATTTCTGCATCCACGGGCGTTGACTCGTTCATGAAGAAAATGCGTCTTTCCGCCCTGCGGCAAACGGTTCTGCAGACATGTGCGAAAGCCGCCTCGTGTGAACCACCCGGCAGAATGAAAGCCGTTTGAGGTGGTATGCTGGCGTTGATGGCATCGATTTCCTGTTCGAGGATTTCCACCTCTCCCGGGTCGAGAGTATATGAAGTGGCCACTTTCATCTTCGACTTGTCGGTAGCGAGGTTTGAACCAATGGTGAAGAGGTTTCTCTGCGTCCTGATGATGAGCGTCTTGTCATCGCCATCCTTCATATATGAGGCTAGCACGCCAAGGTTGGCGCTCAATTCATCCACAGTGCCATAAGCCTCTATGCGCGCATTGGTTTTGCTCACGCGATAACCGCCCACCAACGAGGTCATGCCTTCGTCGCCGGTTTTCGTATAGACTTTCGTAATTTTCATAGGGTTTGATTTAGAAGTTGATGATATAATTTTTCTTATAACGTTTTTTGGTTGTAATTATTATGCCACAGTAGTACAAATCATAAGTCACCATCGCCTGCTCAGCGGCTTGCAGAGCCTTCCAGCAAGCTTTCGACTGCCTTGACTCCTTGATTCCCTCTACTACGACCACGCAATGGTCGTCGGCTTGCTCCAGTAGATGGCGTATCACCCCCATGTTGTCCTCACAACATTCGGCACGAGCCAGGAAAGGGGTGTCGAAAGGCACCAGCGCTTCATCCATAAGATGCAAGTCAAGCTTCTGAGTCTTGCCGCAAGCCGCTTTCACATAAATGCCATAGGCTTCATTGACCGGCTTCACATCGATGAAGTACACTGCCTGGCAATGGTTGGACAGTCGGAAATAGAGTTTGCACATCTTCCTCGTCAATCCGTCCAGCGCAGGCAGGCGACGTGAGAGGTCGTCGTAAGCATAGTAGGGTGCATGCTCATTGATGACATATCGGACAAAACGATAGTCGGTAGGCGACTGAACACCAAACCCTCGGCAGTGTCCGATTCTGCCCAGCCACACCAATGCTCTCTTCCATCGCTGCATAATCAGATGCAAACATAATGAAATTTTTTGGAAAAAACAAGAAAAATGAAAATTGAAGATTGAAAATTTAAGATTTCCATCCATCCTGATGCTAAAAACCACATATTCCTTCCTAAAACCTCCTATTCCCACCAGAAACCTCCAATATCCTCCTAAGACTTTCTATTCCTCCCAGAAACCCAAAAAGCCCCGCCGCTCATCGAGCGACGGGGCTGTCCTTTAAAGGAGGCGGCGACCTACTCTCCCGCATTGCATTGCAGTACCATCGGCGCAGGCGGGCTTAACTTCTCTGTTCGGGATGGGAAGAGGTG
>JAFWSS010000133.1 GCA_017524385.1 Prevotella sp. | reverse complement strand
TGTGATGAAGATATATACCAAGAAGCAGGCCGATGCCATCGTTTATGTTGTGAACGGCAATGTGGTCAGCAAGGAAGGATTCAATCAACTAAAGCCAAATGACATCAAGAAAATCAAAGTCCTGAAGCGAGGCACGGCAGAAGCTATGAAAGCAAGTGCGGATGGAAACTCACACGATGTTTATATGGTTACGACAAAGTGACTTTGATATATAAATTCTCTCTACAGTATAGGGGGCAGTCATCAGTTTTGTGCTGATGCTGCCCCGTTTTTTATCGGAATTGTATTGTCATAGGAACAACTCTTCCATTGTCACCACCTTCTGGAACCTGAAGACGGTGGCGTCTTCGCGGGTGACCTCCCGTTCCCGGAGGGGCTTGCCGTCGATGGTGGCGGACATCATCCATTTGCCGTTGGCGTTTCGCAGGTTGATGTCCTCGATCCTGCGGCCGTCGCCGAGGGATGCCTCTCTCACAATTCGAAAGTGCGGGTGATTAGGCCGTCGTAGGTGTTGATGTCGATGACGATGAGGTCTCCCGGGGCGAACCCACCCAGAGGGATGCTGACATACACCTTGGAAGAATAATTCTGCGGCACGTCGTTCTGTGCATGGAGGAGCGTCAACCGATGCTCCCTCCTTCCATCGCCCAAGGCGACGATGGTGTCGCACACCACTCCCAGCAACTGTTTCTTGGCATCCTCGCCGGTCTTCCCGGTCTTCACATTAAGGCCGAGGTTGACATACTTACCGTTGGCGCTCATCCACGCACTTTCAAAGGCGAGGGGGTCGGTGGGGATGCTTTTCGCACGTTCGCCAGGCAATCTCAGCACCAGCACCTGCTTGGCAGAAATGCCCTTGACATGGTTGGAACCTTGCTTGTCGACATGGTAATAGAGCAAGGCACGGTAGGTGGAGTCGGCTGTGGTGGCCCAACTGCAGGCGAGGTGGTCGTCGAAGACCAGCGAATCGCCATCGTCGGTGATGGCATGTGCCAGCGATTTCGCCTCTGCGCTCCTCGCTTCCACGAAGTCGGCACGCATGTAGGAGTATTCGCCGTCGCCGGTCTCATAGTCCTCACCCTCACAGGCCGCCAAACCCATGAGGCAGCACCACGCCATCAAGAAAAACCCGACTCGCCCCACTGCGACCTTAAAGATTTTAAGGACCTTAAAGACCTTAAGGACCTTAAGGTCGTTATGCTCTGCAGCCTTTTTGGGAAAGCGGTGTATCATTCTCCTTCCTCCTTGCCGGCAAGAGCCAGTTGGTTTCTTGCGGGATTGGCATACATGGTGAGTATGCGCTCCCAAAGGAAGTCTTCGTCGGGGTGCGCCAGGTCCACTTTGGCCAACTGCCCATCGACGTATTTGAGGAAGAAAGCCTTGTCGGCGTCGGTGTAATGGTCGTCGTGTGCGCGGATGCCTTCCAGCACGTCGAGAGCGATGTAATTGCACGGATAGAGAAGGTAGTTGCGGTGTATCTCCTCGTCGATGTGCGCGGCCACCTTGTCGAAGAGTTCACCCTTCGGCGTGTCGGCGATGGAGTCGAGGTAACTGTCGATGCAAGGTGCGCAGTGGTAGTGGATGCGACCCTTGTAGCCCATGATGCCGGTGCGCATGCTCAGCACGTCGTCGCCAGGTGCCTTGTGGAAGTCGGAAGTGTCGCGGCGTTGCTGCAACTCCTTGGCTTTAAGATAGTCGCAAGGGTCGTATTCATAGGAGATGGCCAGCGGCACGATGTGCAACTGCCTCAGCCGCTCCACAGGCTTGCCCTCGCCTCCCATGGCCATCATCTTGAGGATGGCGGGCTGGGTGCGGTCGTCGGAGTCTTTCGCCCTGCCTTCACGCTGCGCAATCCAGATGTTCTCGTTCTTCTCTTCGATGGCAAAGTGCATGTATTGGGCAAGCCGCTGGCTGGCGAGGAGCATCTGCCTGGGCGGCAGGCTTCTTTCCACGATGAACGCCTTGTTCACCCTGACGAGGTCTTTCACCCACGGCAACGTCAGGAGGTTGTCGCCGATGGCTATCTCGCACGTGGTGGAGAATCCGGCATCGATGAGCAACTTGTCGAGCAGGGCGGAGTCGAGCACGATGTCGCGGTGATTGCTCACGAAGGTGTACCGCTGCGTGATGTCTATCGCACTGGTGTCCATGTCGCACCCTTTCGCCGCCTTGGCGAGCAGGTTCTCCAGGAAGGTGTAGCAGAAGGCTTTCTGGAAGTCGAGGTTCGTCTTGCATTGCCTCATCTTCGCCCCGACGGCCTCGATGGAGACACCCGGGTAGAGATAGGCGATGACCTGGCGGAACTGCTGGTCGGCCAGCAGTCGTTCGAAGACCATGGGCAGCTCCTCTGGCTCGAAAGGCCGGATGGCGTCGAAAATCTCAGGTGTTTTCATGGACGTGTTGTTTTTTTTAAGTGAATTGGTTCTCTACGATGTCGGCGAGCACGTCGGCGATGTCGAGGCCGGCGGCCCTCACCTGCTGCGGTATGAAACTGGTGGGTGTCATACCCGGAGTGGTGTTGATTTCGAGCATGTTGATTTTCATACCTCCCTCGCTGTTCTTAGTGAGGATGTAGTCGATGCGGATGATGCCGTTGCAATGGAGGATGTCGTAGATGGCGCTGGTGATTTGCTGAGCCCTCTTGGCCACGTCGTCGGGGATGCGTGCCGGCGTGATTTCCTCCACCTGGCCGTTGTATTTGGCATCGTAGTCGAAAAACTCGTTGTGGGTCACCACTTCGGTGACAGGGAACACCACCGACTTCTCCCGGGTCTTGTAGCAGCCCACGGTGATTTCCGTTCCGTCGAGAAACTGCTCCACCATCACCTCGTCGCTCTCCATCATGGCCTTGCGGATGGCGGGAGCCAGCTGGTCGATGTTTTTCACCTTCGACACGCCGAAGCTGCTGCCGTCGTTCGACGGTTTGACGAAGCATGGCATCCCGATGCGCTGCTCTATCTCTTCGTCGGAGATGGCATTTTCATTACCCCTCCTGATGAGCAGGCTGTCAGGTATGCTCACCCCGAAGGCCTTGAGATACTGGTTGAGGGCGAACTTGTCGAAGGTCAGTGCTTCTATGAGGACACCGCTTGTGCTGTAGGGCATTCCGATGAGGTCGAAGTATCCTTGCAGGATGCCGTTCTCCCCGGGTGTGCCGTGTATGGTGATGTAGGCATAGTCGAAGCATTGTTTCTTCCCATTTTCTTGGAACGAGAAGTCATTGCGGTCGATGGGAGCCGTCGTCCCGTCTTTCAGATGGGCGTTCCATCCGTTTTTGCTGAGTTCCACAACAAATACATTGTAACGCTCCTTGTTGAAGAATGAATACAATCCTCTCGCCGACCGCATTGACACATCATGCTCGGAGGAATCGCCTCCACAAACGATGGCGATGGTTCTTTTCTTGATTTCCATTAGTTATTCTTTATGCTGTTGATTGAATTATTCCTAAAACCTGGCAAGTCCTATAAGGCCTATTGCCCCATGTCCATGGACTTGTATTCGTCGCCCTTCATCTTGACGTGCCATTTGTCGATAAGGCTGGCAAGGTCGGACGGCAAGGGTGAGTCAAAATCCATCTGCTTCCCGGTGACGGGGTGCTTGAAGCCAAGGGTCTTGGCATGCAGTGCCTGCCTCGGACATATCTTGAAACAGTTGTTTATGAACGCCTTGTAGGTGGAGCTTCTCTCTCCTCTGAGGATTTCCGTACCGCCATAGCGCTCGTCGCCGAAGAGGGGATGGCCGATGTGCCTCATGTGCGCCCTGATCTGATGCGTGCGCCCTGTCTCCAACACACACTCCACCAAGGTGACATAACCAAGCCGCTCCAGCACCTTGTAATGGGTGACGGCGGGCTTGCCGATGCCGGAGTCGGGGGAGGTGACGGTCATGCGCAACCGGTCCTTGGGGTCGCGGGTGATGTTCCCTTCTATGCGGCCTGTGTCCTCGGTGAGATTTCCCCACACCAGGGCGACGTAACTGCGGTGCGTGGTCTTGTTGAAGAACTGCAGGCCGAGATTGCTTTTCGCTTCCGGGGTCTTGGCGGCCACGATGAGTCCCGTGGTGTCTTTGTCGATACGGTGCACAAGGCCCACCTCGGGGTCGTTGGGGTCGTATCCCGGCAAGTCTCTGAGATGCCAGGCGATGGCATTCACAAGCGTGCCGTCGAAATTGCCACATCCGGGATGCACCACCATGCCGGCGGGTTTGTCGATCACCATCACCACGTCGTCCTCATAGACGATGTCCAGCGGGATGTCCTCGGGCTCGATGGTGGTGTCGAAATGTGGCCTGTCAAGCATCAGCGTGACGATATCGCCGGGTTTCACCTTGTAGTTGCTCTTCACAGGCAGGTCGTTGACATGCACGAAGCCTGCCTCAGCCGCCTTTTGGATACGGTTGCGGCTGGAGTGTTGCATTTTCTCGCACATGTATTTGTCGATGCGCAGCGGCACCTGGCCCTTGTCCACTACGAAGCGGTAGTGCTCATAGAGTTGAGGCGACTCGTCCTCCAGTTCGTCGATGTCGATTACGGGTATGTCTGCCATGTCTTTGAAATACCGACCGTTGTCATCGCTTATTCCGTCTTCACGGGTTTGGGGGCAGGCGGAGGGGTGGGCGTGGTGCTCACCGTGGGGATGTCCACCTTGTTGAACGACGAGGTGGTGGGTGCGGGTTGGGCTTTTTCCGTCACTTCTGCCCGCTGTTCCACGCTAGCCTCCGTCTTCCTTCTGTAATGCGGACGGGAGGTTTGGGGTTTCTCTTCGTCTTCCTCCTCTTCCTCGCCAAAATAGTATATGTTGCTGTCGATGTAGGTGACAGCCTGACTCATGTCGCGGCGGCCGTCGCCCACCTGGATGATGAGTTGGTCTTCTACCGACACACGGTCGCCGGTGGCAAGTTGCCTGCCCTGGCACTTGATGCCATACACCCACTCCTTCTCGCCGGGGATGTACTCTGGCTCACCCAACTGGAATCCTAGTGCGGTGAGACGCGACTGCGCATCGCGAAGCGAACTGTTGTCGATGACATCGGGCAGAGGCTTCCTGGGTGTCGAGGAGGCGTTGATTTTCACATATACAAGCCTGCCTGGCTTGACTATCTCACCTGGTGCGGGCGACTGCTCCAAGATACAGTCTGGGGGCATGGTCTTCACATAGTCGGTGTCGCTCACCACGATGTCGAGGTGGAGCTGGTCGAGCATGTCCTCGGCATCATTATAACTCTTGTGAAGGATGGAGGGCACTTCCACTGTCTGGCCATGATGGGTGTAAATGTCCAAGCCATATCTCAATCCCATGGAAAGAAGCGTCACGATAATCACCATGGCTAGGATGTTCAGCCAGATGAAGGGGCTCAGGATTTTCTTGAAAAACTTTCTTTCAGCCATTGTTCTGTTGTTGCGGTTTGTTGAGTGTCACCTTCTATTCGTTCGATGGAGACACTATGACATGCAAAGGTACTATTAAGTGAGCGAAAAGCAAAACAAAAAACAAAGTTTTTGATTTCTTTTCCAAATGGAAGTGCCTTCGGCTTACCGAAGGCACGTTTATGAGCACAATCAATGGATGATTGCATATGGCAATTTGTTGTTTTCCATGAATAGGCAACCATATGTCTGATGATATTGCCAAAAAACGATTATGCGAGCGAAGAAGGCAAAAAAAAACAGGAAAAAGCGTTACCCCTTCCTGTCCTTCTTACCTTGGCTGAGCGGTTACTTGCCGTGATGCTCATCCGAAACGGTCAGCTTCTTGCGCCCTTTGGCACGGCGGGAAGCCAGCACACGACGGCCGTTCTTTGAGGCCATTCTCTCGCGGAAACCGTGCTTGTTCACCCTTCTGCGATTGTGGGGCTGGAATGTTCTTTTCATTTCTAAATAGCTATTTTATGTTGTTATTTCTCGGTTTGGGGTGCAAAAGTACTCATTTATTTCCAATCCACCAAGAATTTCTCGAAAATTTACTCCAACAACACGAAAATTCAGGATTTCTTTGTGCCCAAATGGCGTTTTTCATACATGGATTGAGTACATTCGTCTAAAAATTGAATAATTTTATCACACTTGAAGAAATAAATGCATTCATTCCTTGCTCGCTTCATCGAAAATTTTGTACCTTTGCAGTGTCCTTTTCGGCTGACCTGAAAACAAAGGCGCGATATAACAATCATACCATACGGGCAGAGCGCACTGTGGAGACGGGATGCCTACTACAAAATCTGGTATATAGAAGATGAATTGCGAAAAGAGTCCGACATGTCTGGCTCTTCCTTCAACAAGCCACATATCCATCAATACATCAATAAGAAAATGATCAAATCACAAGACATCAAGAAAGGTACTTGCATCCGCATGGACGGCAAGTTGTATTTTTGCATCGACTTCCTGCATGTGAAACCTGGAAAAGGCAACACCATCATGCGCACCACACTCAAGGACGTGGTCAGCGGAAGGGTGCTCGAGAAGAGGTTCAACATCGGTGAGGCTCTCGAAGACGTGCGCGTGGAGCGCCGCCCATACCAATATCTATATATGGATGGCAACGACTACATCTTCATGAACCAGGAGACCTACGACCAAATCCCCATCCAGGGCGACCTTATCACAGGCGTAGACTACATGAAGGAGAGCGACATCGTGGAGGTGGTCAGCGATGCCGACACCAACACCATCCTCTTCGCCGAGATGCCGGTGAAGACCGTGCTACGCATCACCCACTCCGAGCCGGGCGTCAAAGGCGACACCGCCACCAACGCCACCAAACCCGCCACGCTGGAGACCGGAGTGGAAGTACGCGTGCCCCTGTTTGTCAACGAGGGTGACCTCATCCAGGTCGACACACGCGACGGTAGTTATCTCCAAAGAATGAAAGAATAACAACCTTCCCTTTGTCCGCAGCCCGGGGAGAGCGACAAGAACGCCCCGAGCCGCGGACTTTTACCACCCAACTGCGAAAAACACCATGCGATTCTCCATCATCATTCCCGTGTTCAACCGCCCCGACGAGGTGGAGGAACTGCTTCAGAGCCTCACTGCACAAACCGTGAGCGACTTTGAGGTCATCGTGGTGGAGGATGGGTCGTCGATTCCCTGCAAAGAGGTGTGCGAGCATTTTTCCGACAGCCTCGACCTGCATTACTACAACAAGAAGAACTCCGGGCCAGGACAGAGCCGCAACTTCGGCGCTGAAAGGTCGAAAGGCGAATATCTCATCATCCTCGACTCCGACGTGGTGCTGCCGGAAGGATACCTCGCTGCCATAGAGAGCGAGTTGGATGCCACCAACGCCGACGCTTTCGGAGGACCCGACCGAGCCCACTCCTCCTTCACCGACGTGCAGAAGGCCATCTCATATTCCATGACCAGTTTCTTCACAACAGGAGGAATACGAGGGGGAAAGAAGAAGTTGGACAAATTCTACCCACGCTCCTTCAACATGGGCATACGGCGTGACATCTTCCTCAGGCTGGGGGGCTTTTCAAAAATGCGCTTCGGAGAGGACATCGACTTCAGCATCAGAATCTTCAAGGCAGGATACACCTGCCGGCTATTCCCTACAGCCTGGGTGTGGCACAAGAGACGCACCGACTTCCGAAAATTCTTCCGACAGGTGTTCAACAGCGGCATCGCACGCATCAACCTGCACAAAAAGCACCCTGGTTCACTCAAACTGGTGCATGCCATGCCCGCCGTCTTCACCATTGGCGTGACGGCACTGGTGCTGGTGTCGGCCGTTGCAAGGGCGCTGATGCACTACGACCCTGCACACTTCAACCGATGGTACCTGCTATGCGCCATCCCATGGATACCCATCCTCGCATTCGCACTACTCATAATCATCGACGCCTCCATACGCAACCGCAGCCTGAAAATTGGCTTCCTCAGCGTGGCTGCAGCGTTCATACAACTCTTCGGCTACGGTTCGGGATTCATCGCTGCATGGTGGCGACGATGCGTCAGGGGAAAAGACGAGTTCAACGCCTTCGAAAAAACCTTTTATGACTAAGGATCGACAATGACCCTGGAAATACTAGGAATACTAGAAAAACCAGCCTGAAAACACCTTGATGGAGAAGAAAAACATCACCGAGTGGTCGATTGGCGACCGACCCCGAGAGAAATTCATGGAACGGGGAGCGGAGGCGCTCACCAATGCTGAACTGCTGGCCATACTCATCGGCTCCGGAACAACGAAGGAAACCGCAGTGGACCTGATGAAACGAATCCTCAACGACTGCGACGACAAACTCAACACCTTAGGGAAGAAATCCCTGGAGGAACTGATGGAATACAACGGAATAGGAATGGCAAAAGCCATCACCATCCTCGCCGCATGCGAACTGGGCCGGAGACGGCAGTCGGAAAACGTGGAGCGGCTACGCATCAACTCCGCCAACAGCATCTACCTCTATTTGCACCCCAAGATGCAGGACCTCGACGTGGAACAGGCGTGGGTGCTGCTGATGAACCAGAACTACAAACTCATCAAGGCGGAAAGACTCTCCGTGGGAGGCATCAGCGAAACTTCCATCGACGTCAGACTGGTCATAAAACTCGCCGTCATCAACAACGCCACGGTCATCGCCATCGCACACAACCACCCGAGCAACAACCCAAAACCAAGCAAGGAGGACGACCGCATCACGGAACGAGTGAAAAAAGCATGCGACATCATGAGAATATATTTCCTCGACCACGTCATCGTCACCGACGGACAATACTATTCCTATAACGAACAAGGGAGACTTTAGACTTTTGTTTTTAGATTTTAGATTTTAGATTTCAGACTTTAGTTAGTTTATAGGCACTGGTGACAAGCACCCCTACTCCACCCCGCCTTTCGACATCAATAACAAAAAGACATCCATGGACAACAACCAGACGCTTTACCTCGTGGTGGGACGCTCAAACGGCACCACAAGAAGAGGAGACCCTTACTGCACGCTGAAACTGAAGAACGAGGAGCAGGACACCACCATCGCCGTGTGGGACGTGGGACCCAACGACGACCCCAAGGTGGGACAAATCGTATCCTTCATCAACATCCAGGAGAACGACGGCAAACGCTCCGCACGAAAACTGGACATGATGCCGGGCGTCATGGCCGACGAAAGCCACCCGCTATACCACCTCTTGCCACACCCCGTCAAGCGCGAGCAATGGGACGAGTGCATCAACCACCTGCTCGAGTTCTGCAAAGACCCTCAGCTCAAGGAAATCATCACTCACTACGCCAACACGCTCTTTGAACCCTACTCGAAATGGCCTGCTGCCACAAACATCCACCACGCCTTCCAAGGTGGGCTGCTCAACCACACCTACCAGATGCTACACATGCTCGAAGGACTGTACCCCTGCCTGCCTTATCAGATAAAGGTTGAGAGATGCGTCATCGGCATACTCTTCCACGACTATGGAAAGGTGTATGAATACAAGAAGGACGGCGAGACGCGCGACTACAAATACCTCCTTGGACACATCTTCATCTCCGCCAACAGGCTCTATGCCGACCTCAAGGAGAAAAAACTCCCTGAGTCGGAAATCAACCACATCGTGCACATCGTGCTGGCACACCACGGAGAACTCGAATTCGGCTCGCCCGTGAAACCTTGTTCGCAAGAGGCCGTCATCGTCAACATGCTAGACAACCTCTCCGCAAAAACCGACATAGTGGAACACACCGGCAACATGGAAAGTTCCTTCGCACTCGGCACGCATGTGGTGAAATAGGTGGTTCTAGGACGGGAAGACTCCCATCACCCCGACCACGAGTAACAGTTCAGCGAATAGCATTGAAACATACCATTCTTGGACGAACCTAGCGAAAAAGTAGAACGCGGGTTATAAAATATTCGCTGAACTGTTACCACCACGATTGAAATAAAAAAAATGGTTTTTTGTTTTGTTTTCCCTTTCTCTTTTATTATTTTTGCATACTGTTATTGAAAGGTAGAAGAGAAAGCATATACAAAACCCAAAGATATGAACGACAACAGCCCCACTCCCCCATCGCAAGGCACCACCCTGGAGCAATGCACGGCATCATGGCCACAACTCGCCAGCGGCCTACGCTACCAACGACTCGTAGACTACCACTCCTACACCGGGTTCGGCACATACAACCTCACCAACGAGGAATGGGACAACCGGGAGATGATCTTCAATTTCAAGAACAACTCCGAACTTACCGACCCCATCTCCCACCAAAACGCGATGAAGAAGGCCATCAGCCTCTTCACCGAACTACTGGTCAGCACCTTCGGAGACCTGCTGCCCTCTCTCACGCTGGCATGCATACCGGCATCCACCGCTGAGAAGACAGAAGCAAGATTCAAGGAATTCGCACAACACATGGCGGAAGCGACAGGTATGGAAAACGGATACGAACACATCAAGGTCGTCGCCGACCAAGACCCGGAAAAACTCGGTGACTCACACCTGCCGCAATATGCCATCGATACGGAATATTTCAAAGACCGAAAGGTGCTGCTCTTCGATGACATCATGGCCACGGGAAACAGCGTGGGGAAATTTGCCAAACGCATGGAGGAAACCGGAGCCGACGTCGTCGCAGCCGTAGTCCTTGGGAAAACTGTCAGCCACCCCAACAACGAATGACATTGCAAACCCACAAGTCCTATTACGTCCTATATAGTCCTCTAAAATAATATGACAGAAGAAGAAAAAGCCGCCATCGCAGGAAGAGTCGTCGACGTGCTACGCACAGTATATGACCCCGAGATACCCGTCAACATCTATGAACTGGGACTCATCTACCGCATCGAGGTGCAGGATGACGCAACCGTGGACATCGACATGACGTTCACGGCACCCACATGCCCCGCCGCCGACTACATCCTCGAGGATGTAAGGCAGAAAGTGGAGTCACTGGACGGTGTGACATCTGCCAACGTACAACTGGTGTTCGAACCGACATGGGACATGAGCATGATGAGCGAGGAGGCACGTGTGGAACTTGGATTCGACTGAACCATGAACAAGAACATCTATTTTCTCTCCGACGCCCACCTGGGTTCTCTCGCCATTGAGCACGGACGCACACAAGAGCGACGCCTCGTGCGCTTCCTCGACAGCATCAAGACAAAAGCCGCCGCCATCTATTTCCTTGGCGACATGTTTGACTTCTGGAACGAGTACCGATACGTCGTGCCGAAAGGATACACGCGATTCCTGGGAAAGGTGTCCGAACTCACCGACATGGGCGTCGAGGTGCATTTCTTCACCGGCAACCACGACATATGGACCTACGGCTACCTGGAGAAGGAATGTGGCATGATCGTGCACCGCAAACCCATCACGACGGAAATCTACGGGAAGGTGTTCTTCCTGGCACATGGCGACGGACTGGGAGATCCCGATGCGAAGTTCAAATTGCTTAGGAAGATGTTTCACAACCGCACCTGCCAAGTGCTGCTCAACGCCATACACCCACGATGGGGGATGGCGCTCGGACTGAATTGGGCGAAGAAGAGCCGCTTGAAAAGGGCCGACGGCAAGGAACCGGAATACATGGGAGAGGACAAGGAGCACCTCGTGCTCTTCGCCAAGGACTACATCAAGACACACCCGAACATCGATGTATTCATCTTCGGACACCGCCACATAGAGAAAGACCTCACACTCTCACGCAAGGCGCGACTCTTGATCATCGGCGACTGGGTATGGCAATACACCTACGTGGTATATGACGGCGAACACCTCTTCTGCGAAGAATATGTAGAAGGCGAAAGCAAGCCATAACAACCATGAAAAATCCTAGGTCTCCTAGGATTTTTTGTTTTTCCCAAGTCCTCCCGCACCTGCATGGGGCAACCCACACCCCCCAAAAATAGGATGGGTCTTCTCGCGAAGCCCCATCCCAACACTATGAAATCTAAAAATCCCTGCTTTTATAGCAGGCTCATTCTTTGCTATGATCATTCTGCTTCACAGCAGTATCACAATATGATAATATGAAAACAAAAACTATTTACTATAGCAAGTTCATTGTGTCTGTTGCAATCATCAGCTCCTCATCGGTGGGGATGACGCACACGGTCACACGAGACCCATCGGTGGAGATGATGGCCTCTTCGCCACGAGTCTTGTTGCGCTCCTTGTCGAACTCCACTCCGAGGAATTCGAGACCCTCGCACACCTTCTCGCGCATGTCCATCTGGTTCTCTCCCACGCCGGCGGTGAAGACGATGATATCAACACCCCCCATGGCGGCAGCATAGGCGCCGATATATTTCTTGATGCGGTAGAAATACATGTCGAGGGCGAGTTGGGCACGCTCGTTGCCACCCTTGGCGGAACTCTCCACGTCGCGCATGTCGCTGCTCTCCTCCGTGATGCCGAGCACGCCACTCTGCTTGTTGAGCAGGTTGGACATTCCGTCGGGGTCGAGGTCCAGTTTCTTCTCGAGGAAGGTGATGGCGCCGCCGTCGATGTCGCCCGAGCGAGTGCCCATCATGAGACCCTCAAGCGGGGTGAGGCCCATGGAGGTATCGACGCATTTGCCGTCTTTCACAGCGGCGATGCTGCCGCCGTTGCCCACGTGGCAGGTGATGATGCGCTTGCCCTTCGGGTTGACGTCGAGGAACTCGCACACGCGCTGCGATACATAGCGGTGGCTGGTGCCGTGGAAGCCGTAGCGACGCACGCCAAACTGCTTGTAGAGGCGGTAAGGGATGGCATACATATAGGCCTTCTTCGGCATGGTCTGATGGAAAGCGGTGTCGAACACACCCACCTGAGGCAGGTCGGGCATCAACTCGCTCACGGCCCTCACACCCTTCAGGTTGGCGGGATTGTGCAGAGGAGCGAGTTCGATGCACTGCTCGAAAGCGTCGAGCACCTCCTCGGTGAGCAACACGCTCTGGTTGAACTTCTCACCTCCGTGCACCATGCGGTGACCCACGGCATCAATCTCGCTGAGGTTCTTGATGGCGCCTATCTCACGGTCGGTGAGCAGCGAGAAGATGAACTTCACGCCCTCGGTGTGCTCGGGGATGTCGTGCATGATGGTCTTCTTCTCCCCATTGGGCAACTTCACTTTCACGAAAGCACCTTCCATGCCTACACGCTCGGCTCCTCCGGAGGCAAGCACCTCCTTGGTGTCCATGTCGTAAAGGGCATACTTGATGGACGACGAGCCGCAATTCAATACTAATATCTTCATTTCCTGTCTCTTGTTTCTTTATTAAAAAAATGTTGTTTCCTACTTACTTCGCATCCATGGCCTGGCAGGCGGTGATGGCCACCATCTTGTAGATGTCGTCAACGGAACATCCGCGGCTGAGGTCGTTCACCGGGCGTGCGATGCCTTGGAGAATGGGGCCTAAGGCCTCGGCATCGCCCAGGCGCTGCACCATCTTGTAGCCGATGTTGCCCACCTCGAGGTTGGGGAACACAAGGACGTTGGCCTTGCCGGCGATGTCGCTGCCGGGAGCCTTCTTGGCACCCACCGACGGGACGAGGGCTGCGTCGGCCTGCAACTCACCATCCACCTTCAAGTCGGGAGCCAGTTCCTTGGCAAGCCGTGTGGCCTCGACCACCTTGTCCACCACTTCATGGCTGGCGCTTCCCTTGGTGGAAAAGCTCAACATAGCCACGCGGGGGTCGGCGAAGCCTGCCACGCTCTTCGCTGTCTGTGCCGTGCACACGGCAATCTGCGAGAGTTGGGCTGCGTCGGGCATCGGAGTGACAGCCACGTCGCCAACGACGAGGATGCCGTTCTCCCCATACTGAGGCTGCTTGGTGATGAGGAGCATGGCACCGCTGACGCAGGTGATGCCCGGCGAGCACTTGATGATTTGCAGGGCTGGCCTGAGGGTGTCGCCCGTGGTACTCAGTGCGCCGGAGATTTGTCCGTCGGCACCGTTGGTCTTGATGATCATGCATCCGAGGTAGAGCGGGTTCTTCACCAGTTCGCGGGCCTTCTCTATGGTCATACCCTTCTTCTTGCGAAGTTCGGTGAGCAACTCGGCATACTCCTCGCTCTTGGGGCTGTTCTCCGGGTCGATGAGTGTGGCTTTGTCGATATGCTCCAGCCCCCATTCCTTGGCGAGAGAGTGTATCTCGTCGGGGTTGCCTATCAAGATAATGTCGGCGATGTCTTCTGCCAACACCCTGTCTGCTGCTCTCAATGTGCGCTCCTCGGTGGCTTCCGGGAGCACGATGCGCTGCTTGTTGCTTTTCGCGCGTGCGATGATTTGTTCTACTAAATTCATATTTTTAGGTTTGATAGTTTTTCATTACGTCAACTGTCATTGCGAGAATCTCCGCTATGACCTTGCAAAGATAATAAAAAGGCGTTGCATTTCAAAACAAAATGCCCTCTTTTTTGCCTCAAAATTAATAATTCCCGCCACGCGGCCGTCATATCCCGTTCTCCGTAGGTCACGGCTGTCGCGACAATCTACCCCATTTCCTTCGACAATATGCTCTCAAGGTCCTCGAAGGACAACCGTAGATGGAACTCCCCGTTGATGGCCACGCTGACGCGCCCAGTCTCCTCGGAGACGATGATGGCGATGGCGTCGCTCTCCTCTGAGATGCCCATGCCAGCGCGGTGGCGCAGGCCCAGTTCCTTCGGAATGTTCTGGCTGTGTGAGACGGGCAGCACACACCCTGCGGCCTTGATTCTCTTGTCGGCGATAATCATCGCCCCGTCGTGCAACGGCGCCCCTTTGTAGAAGATGTTCTCTATCAGGCGCTGGTTGATTTCAGCATCGATGATTTCCCCGGCGGCATGCACGAGGTCGCCAAGCGGCAGACTCCTCTCAACGATGATCAGAGCCCCCACTTTCTCCTTCGCCATGTTCATACACGCCGTGACAATGGGCATGATATGCTTGCGGTCCACCTTCTTCGATTTCTTCATCTTGAAAAACTGCAGCAGCGGACTCATCCTCTGACGCGCACCCAGGCTATACAGGAACCTGCGTATCTCACTCTGGAAGAGCACGATGAAACCGATGACACCCACACTCACCACCTTGTCGAGAATGCTACCCAACAAGCGCATCTCAAACACCTGGCTCACCAACAGCCAAAGGACGACAAACACAAGGATGCCCACGAACACATTGATGGAACGCGACTCCTTCATCACCCTGTAACTGTAATAAAGGATGAAGGTAACCAAAAGGATGTCGAGGAAATCCTTGAAGCCAAATTCGATGAAACCGAAATTTATCATCTGTCAAAGTTGGGATTATACGAGGAAGAAATAACCAAAGTCTGAGAAGTTAGAGATGTTTGTGGAGTTTGAGAAGTTGACGACATTAGATTTGCCAATGATGGAGCGCACGAACTATTGTCGCTAACTTCAAACGCAGCGATTGACTTCCTTAACTTCGATAACTTCTCCATCCTATTCAGACTATTGTCGCTCACTTCGAGCGCAGCGATTAACTTCCTTAACTTCGATAATTTCTCCATTCTAATTCAATCTTTCCACTACCCGGCACACCTCCACAGCCTCGCGCACGTCGTGCACACGAAGGATGGAAGCACCTTTCATCAGCGCCACGGCGTGTAGGGCTGTTGTGGCGTTGAGCGCCTCTGCCGTATCGCAACCGAGCAGGCGGGTAATCATCGACTTGCGCGAGACACCCACCAAGAGTGGCAGTCCCAGCACCGACAGGCGGTCAAGGCCTGCCAGCACGGCATAGTTGCCAGAAAGGTCCTTTCCGAAGCCGAACCCAGGGTCGAGGATGATGTCGGCAACTCCCAAACTGCGGAGCATGGCCACCTCCTCGGCGAAAGCGGGCAGCATCGTGCCGATGGACGGTCGCTGGGACATCAGCACATAGGGAACATGGAGCCGCGCCACCATGGCGAACATCTCCGGCACGTCGCCACCCGGCGTCCACCTCACCGCACCGGTGAGACCGCCCTCGGAGACATCGTTGACGATGGCCACGCCATATTCCTCCACAGCCATACGCGCCACGTCGGGGCGGAACGTATCGACGCTCACCACCATGTCGGGATGTCCACGACGCACCACGGAGAGTGCCATACGCAACCGCTCCATCTCCTCCTCCGCAGGGACGTCTGACGCTCCGGGGCGGGTGGAGAAGGCACCCACGTCGATGATGGCGGCTCCTTCGGCCACCATCTCGTCGGCACGGGCACGGATGTCGTGCTCCGTCTGTGTGCGGCTGGCAGCATAGAATGAATCGGGCGTAGCATTGAGGATGCCCATCACCAAAGGCTTGGAGAAATCCATCAGACGCCCCCCGACATTGATGCTATACGCTGGTGTCTCTTTCACTCTGCAAAGATAGTGCAAGCCGAGCGAAAAGCAAAATAAAATAACATAAAAAATACAGAATCAGGGAATCAGGGGGACAGGTTTTTGATTCCATATGAATTAACCAGAACACGGTTTGGCGAATCAAAGACTCAGTCCCCATGATTCACCCATGACTCAGGGCGTCTTTGATGGCCTGGCAAATGGCGGGAATCGCCTCTTTGTTGCCATGATGCCCACCAGGAATGGAACGGGCATCGCCGTAGTAAGTCTCGAAATCTTTCTTGTATTTAGTCCCTAACAGTTCGTCATTCT
Source organism: Prevotella sp. (assembly GCA_017524385.1). Taxonomy (GTDB): domain Bacteria; phylum Bacteroidota; class Bacteroidia; order Bacteroidales; family Bacteroidaceae; genus Prevotella. The sequence continues at coordinate 6,329 of JAFWSS010000133.1, read as the reverse complement.
CAGCAAAGAGTCCAATATTCTTGAAACTACTATTTTTCAAACGCAGGTTGACTTCATCTTCATGCTTTCTACAAGCGTCTATCATCACTTTGCTGGCCAATTTGTCGTCGGGATGGTCTGGTCTTTAGCTTTGGCAATTCCACCGAAGGTTTCATACACGGATTAATGACGACACGTGGCAAAGACGTGGACAGGCAAAGCGTGAAGAAACCGCCCAATGACGTACCCATCACGAGGTCGCAATGCTCTTGTTTAATAAAATCTTCGAGTAAGGAAATAGATTTTTCCACGTCTTCTTGTGGATATTCTGGGCATAACACATCATACTCATCTTCGGGGAGCGCCTCGCGTATCAAGCGACAGAAAGTGGAATCGGGCGAACCGCCAAAACCATAAATAAACAAAATTCTTTTTTTCATCGTACAGGTAAAGATAGGTGATTTTTCTTTTGGTACAGACGGTAGAGGCGTCTGAAAAGCCACTGCAAATATAGATGTTTTTTACAACATACAGCGTCTTTTGTTCTGTTTTATGCAAAAGCAGAGTCATAAAACTATTTTCTTTTCCTTGGCGTAGCCTTCAAAAACCGTTTCATCACCCTTCGTGACAGATTCATATGGCAAAGTCTGTTGCCTTTTCACAAGGATGTCGAGACCTCCGAGGCTGCCAAGGTCTTGGGCGGGCGAGTCGGAATGAGGATATGCAAAATCCCTGGGGAAAATGTTTTTCCCAACCTTATGGTTGGCGATGTCAAAGTTGCTTCGTAACTTTGCAACCCGAAAAAGAATGATGATATGAAGAAACTCTGCAAATTGATATCCGATTATTTGGGTGTCTTGGTGTTGCTGGCTGCGGTGTTGGCATTGCTGTTTCCAAAGACGATGGGGGTGTTGAAACCCACGATCATCACGCCGCTGCTGGGTGTGATCATGTTCGGTATGGGACTGACCCTGAAGGCCGACGACTTCCGCGTGGTGTTCAGCCGACCGAAGGACGTCATCATCGGCTGCTTGGCACAGTTCACGGTGATGCCATTGCTGGCGTGGTTGCTGTCAAGGCTTTTTGCCCTCGACGAGGCGCTGACCATCGGCGTGGTGCTGGTGGGGTGTTGCCCGGGTGGCACGGCGTCGAACGTCATCACCTATCTGTCGAAAGGCGACCTTGCCCTGTCGGTTGGCATGACGGGCGTATCCACGTTGTTGGCTCCATTGATGACACCGCTGCTCGTATGGCTCTTGGCAGGAAAGACCGTCGATGTCGATGTGGCAGGTATGTTCCTCAGCATCCTGTGGGTCGTCATCCTCCCTATCGCGGCCGGTCTCATCGTCAAGAGGATATGGCCGAAACAGACAGAGCAAGCCACGGCATACCTCCCTGCCATCTCGTCGCTCGCCATCGCTGCCATCGTCTTGATTGTCATCGCTGCCAGCGCTGAGAAACTATATACCTGTGGACTGGTCATCGTCTTGGTGGTTGTCCTTCACAATGTCTGCGGACTCTCCATAGGCTATCTCATAGGGAGGCTCCTCCGTCTCTCTTCACCCAAGCGCAAGGCGATAAGCATCGAGGTGGGCATGCAGAACAGCGGACTGGCCTCATCGCTCGCTGCCCAGCATTTCGCTGCTTATCCCATGGCCATCATCCCAGGCGCCGTCTTCAGCGTATGGCACAACATCAGCGGTGCACTCGTCGCAAGACTATATGCCAGTAATGCCAAGGAGGAATAGCAAGGGGATCAGACGACCAAATTCAATCTTCATTTTTAGCCTCGCTGATTTTTGTCGCGACTCGGCAGAGTTCAAAATATGAAATAGAACAATCGGGAAGCGGTACTTGCCATTTTCACGACCCAGTAGCTTTGCAGAGAAAACAACGGATAACCGATGGTGGTGGGGTTGAGAAAGGAAGTCACAGGCGAACTCCGTGGTGTCTATCGTCCTCATAATTTCAATTTCTGAAAATATAATGGCAATACAGCATTGAATCCGCTCCATGGCTTGGTCATTCGATAAGCATCAATTACTTCTTCCGGCACATATAGCGTGGCTTTTTCGATACTTTCAAAGTTATTATGATTTAATCTGAAAGCATCATCATGCCATGAATAGAATTCTATTTCTGGCTCCGACGTTGAACGACAAATAAAAACATCAAGGTTATTACATCCACTGAATGCAGCCACTCCCAAAATCGTCACGCTGTCTGGGATGTCTATTGTTTTCAGGTTTGTGCAGTCAAGGAAAGCTTCATTCTCTATTTTTATCACACCATTTGGGATGATGATTGAATTCAGGCTTGAGCATCCTCGGAATCCCCAATAGCTTATTACCTTCACACTGTTTGGAATGGCAATGGTTTTCAGGTTGGTGCAGCCGTCGAATGTTTGACAGGATATGTATTCCAAGCGGTTGGGGAGTCTGATAGATTTCAAACTGGTGCAACCATAGAATGCACCATGTTCTATGTTTGTCACACTGTCAGGTATGCCGATGGATTTCAGTTTGGCGCAACCGCTGAATGCCTCACCAGCTATAATTGTAACACTATCTGGAATGATAGTGTTTTTACATCCTGCAATGAGTTTATTGGATTTTGTTTCAATTATGGCATTACAATTGTCTCGTGAATCATAGATGGAGTTTCCAGGGGAGACTGTGATATTTTTCAGGTTGGTACAACCGCGGAATGCATTATCAACTATTTTCTTTACGTTATCTCCGATGGAGAGAGACGTCAGACCTGTGCAGCCCTCGAATGCACAATCCGCGATGCATTCCACGCTGTCTGGGATAATTGTATTTTTGCATCCTATTATCAGTTTATTGGATTTTGTTTCAATAATAGCATTACAATTGTCTCTAGAATCCAAGTAGGAGTTCTCTGAAGAAACCGTGATGGATTCCAGGTTGATGCAACCCAGGAACGCATCTTTTTTCATACCCATCACACTATCAGGAATTTCGAGAGAATTAAGGCTCAGACAGTTTCCGAATGTCTTATAACCTAAGGCTATCAAACCGTCGGGAAGGGTAATTGATCTCAAGCTGGTGCACCCATAGAAAGAATAGTCGCTCAATCTTTTCACGTTGTTGCCAATGATGAGAGATGTCAGATTGGAGCAATTACGAAAAGCATTGTCTGCTATCATCGTCACGCTGTCGGGAATATTGATGGATGTAAGTCCTGTGCAGCCAGAGAAAGCATACGCCCCGATGCTCGTCACGCCGTCGGGAATGTTGATGGATGTAAGTCCTATGCAACCGTGGAAAGCAGAATTTCCAATGCTTGTGACACTGTTTCCGATGGATATGGATGTAAGGCTTGAGCAGTTATAGAAAGCTTCATCCCCTATGCTCCTCACGCTATCGGGAATGTTGATGGATTGAAGACCGGTGCAGTCTTTGAATGTATTATTCCCTATGCTCGTCACGTTATTGGGAATGTTGATGGATTGAAGACGAGTGCAGCCAAAGAAAGCACCATCCCCTATGTTTGTCACACTTTGGGGGATGTTGACGGATGTCAGACCAGTACAATTGGTGAAAGCCATTTGTCCTATGCTCATCACATTGTCAGGGACAGTGATGGAATCCAGTTTTGAGCAGTTCCTGAAAGAGTTTTCACCTATTTTTGTTATGCTGCAGGGGATGATTGTTTTTTTGCATCCAACAATCAGCGTGTTGGAAGCTGTTTCAATAATGGCATTGCAATTGTTTCTTGAATCATATATGAGGTTTTTGTGAGAAACCGTGATGGTTTCAAGGCTGATGCAACCATTAAAGGCTTCATCCCCGATGCTCATCACGCTTTCAGGTATGTTGATGGAGGTCAGGCTGGTACAGCCATGGAAAGCGTCACACTCCATGCTCTTCACACTATTAGGGATGTTGATTGATGTAAGGCCAGTGCAGCCGAAGAAAGCTCCCCGTCCTATGTTTGTCACGCTGTCGGGGATGGTGATGGAGGCTAAATCCTTACAATCACTGAAAATATAATCCTCTAGAACCGCCACGCTGTCGGGGATGTAGATTGATGTAAGGCCAGTGCAGCCTTTAAATGCACAGCTACCGATGCTTGTCACGCTGTCGGGGATGATGATGGATTTAAGACGCTTGCAGTAGCAGAAAGCACCATTTTCTATGTTTGCAACGCTATTAGGAATGTTGATGGTTTGAAGATCGATGCAGTATTCGAATGTATCATACCCTATTCTCGTCAAGCTATTGGGAATGCTGATGGATTGAAGACCGGTGCAGAAGCTGAATGCACCATTTCCTATGCTTTTCACGCTGTCAGGAATGATTATGGATTTTAGGCTGGTGCAGCCCTTGAATGCTTCACTCTCTATGTTTGCAACGCTATTGGGAATGACTAAGGATTTAAGGCTACGGCAATCGCTGAAAGCCATAGAATTTATCTTTGTCACGTTGTTGCCGATATTGACAGATATCAGATTGGTACATTTTCTGAAAGCAGAATAACCAATGTTTGTCACGCTGTTTGGGATAGTGATTGTTTTTAGGTAGCTGCAACATCTGAATGCCCAGTTTCCAATGCTTGTCACGCTGTCGGGGATGATTGTATTTTTGCATCCAGCTATCAGTGTATTGGTAGTTGTTTCTATTATGGCATTACAGTTGTTTCGTGAATCATAGGTGGTGTTTTCGGGGGAGACTGAGATATTTTCCAGGCTGTCGCAACCCTCGAAAGCAGCATCTCCCAAGTTTGTCAAACTTTTGCCGATGGATATGGATTTCAGGGTTGTGCATAAAACGAATGCTGCATCACCTATGTTTGTCACATTGTCTCCGATATTGACAGATGTCAGTTTGGTACATTGTTTGAAAGCCTCTTTCCCTATGCTTTTCACATTGTCAGAAAAAGTGATGGATTTCAGACTGGAGCAACATCTGAACGCAAAATCCCCTATGCATGTCTCATTATCAGGGATGGTGACGGAGGTCAGACTGGTGCAACTTTCGAAAGCGTAATCTCCAATTCTCGTCACATTGTCAGGGATGATTGCGGATTTCAGGCTCCTACACTCATAGAAGGCCTTTTCTCCAATGCTTGTCACGCCGTCGGGGATGCTGATGGATTTCAGACTTGAGCATCCAAAGAAGGTTTCATCCTCGATACTTGAAATACTGTTACCTAACGTGATGGATATCAAATCGCAAAATTTGAATGCTTCTTTTCCGATGCTTGTCACGCTGTCGGGGATTTTGACGGAAATCAACTTGGTACAGCCACCGAATGCCCATTCGTCTATCCTCGTAACCACATATTTTGTCTGATTATATGTAATAGTTGAAGGAATAGAGATTTTTTTTGCATATTTCTCTGATCCTTCTGGTCCTTCAGTTACTTCTGCGGTTTTTTCCAGTTCGTTTAGATTGTAATAGATGTCATCTATTCTTACTTTTTCTATTTTTGTTTCATTCATAGAAATCGTTGTTCACAAGATTATACAATATAACTTATGGTTTCATACGTCGGCAGGGCATCGTTTCTTTGGCGAGTGATGGTAAAACCTCCCAGTCATCGGCGTTGTTTGCACACTGGGCCGGCCGTGGGGCTTGGTGGCAGGTCTGGGGGCTGCGCCCAACCGCCATCCCGTGCGCAAGCAACGCCGAGTGCCGGGGTGGGGCGAGGGGCAAGGATGCACCTATCTGGAGACCGGGCGAACCGTGCAACCGACGTAGCGTCTGTTGTTGAGGCCGACCCAGCCCGCGGTGCCCGAAATGAAGTTCATACTGTAGGCGTAGTACGAGTAAGACTGAACCTGCGCGGACGACCAGTAGTTGCCGTCGGAGCCGGCACCGTAGAGGTCGGAAACGCTGCGGACGCCCGCTGCAAGTAAGAAGATGCTGCGGCCGCCTTTCTTGTCTCCACCTTTTTGGAGCGACTCCAGTAAGGTTGCCGCCGTCTCAGAAGCCTGGCCCAGGCTATCGATGTATTTTGCCTGTATGGGGTTTACGCGGTTGGAATATTCGACATCCGTGAAGTTGATCACACGGAAGCCACAGTTCTTGGGGTTCTGCCATAAGTCTTTTTTTTGCAATAGAGGTAGAACAGTTTCTTTGCCAAGGTAGGGAACTTATAGTCATAGACCACCATGGAGAACCCTTTTTCCCAATGCCGCCTCATGAACGGTTCTATCACTCCGAACGTCTTACCCGAACCAGGCTTGACTCTGCTCTCGCTGCTCCAAATTAGCTTCGCTGATTTTTGTCGCGACTCGGCAGAGTTCAAGCAAGCTTGACTCTGCTCTCGCTGCTCCAAATTAGCTTCGCTGATTTTTGTCGCGACTCGGCAGAGTTCAAGCA
>JAFWSS010000132.1 GCA_017524385.1 Prevotella sp. | reverse complement strand
CACCTCTTCCCATCCCGAACAGAGAAGTTAAGCCCGCCTGCGCCGATGGTACTGCAATGCAATGCGGGAGAGTAGGTCGCCGCCTCCTTTAAAGGACAGCCCCGTCGCTCGATGAGCGGCGGGGCTTTTTGGGTTTCTGGGGTTAGGAGAGCCTTTTGAAGTTTTCCATTTTCATTCCCTTAACATATTTTTGCGGCTGGCTTTTTCTCAATTGGAAAAATTGTCTTACCTTTGCTTTCCATACAAACGAAAGATATGATAACGTGTCAACATTGCAAGAAGCAGATACCCTACGAAGCTAACCTCTGCCCTTATTGTGGTTTGTCAATCAAGCAGTTCCAACAGAAAGAAGTACTTGAAGAAGAAACCGAACCAACTCCAGAGGTAGAGGAAAAGTCAAATCCTACGCCGCCCTCGAAGCCTCCTCGTCCGGGAGGTGACAAGAAACTTCTCTTCTTCATCATCGCCCTCCTTGTCTTGTTGCTCGTTTTAGGTGGCATCTATCATTACAGTTCTCTCAAGTCGGATACCGACGACGAGGAGCAGGTGCCCGACACTACGAAGGTCAAGGTGCCAGAGGAAGAGGTCAAGAGTGACGGCAAGGTGAAGTATGATGCCAAGAAGTCTCAGCGCGTTGTGGTCAATGGCGATGGTGTCCGCCTTCGCTTTGGTCCCAGTCTGAAGTCCAATTACCTCAAGGATGAGAAAGGCGCCACCAAGTCGGTAAAGAAAGGCACCGAACTGGAATGTGTCGGCGAGGAAGATGATTGGTACCAAGTGGTCTATCAAGGCAAGAAATATTATATGTCAAAGCAATTCACCTATTTGGTGGAGTAAAATAGTATTCAATAATCCCCTAAATTGCAAAACCATTGAAAATGAAAACTTTATTGATAGCGACGCTTGCCACTATGATGTTCGGCGTCGTTCAAGCCCAAGAACGAGGCAAGGGTGACTACAAACCCTTCCCCTACACCCATGTGGAGGAGAGGAAGGTGAACGACCATGGCAACACCTGTGTAAGGACGGAGTCTGATGAGAGCCTCTTTTTTGACGGTTTGATGAAAGACCGTTCCAAGTGTTTCATCGTCATCTCCAAGAAGGATTATTACCTCTATGTATATGAGGCCCAAGGTGCCGACACCGTCCTGCTGGCACGCTTCGACTGTTGTTTCGGACAGCATGTGGGCAACAAGCAGAAACGAGGTGACAAGAAAACACCCAGTTGCTGCAACAGTATGAATTCCAATCCTTTCGCCAATGCCTTCTACATCTCCCAGATGCAGGATGCATCCACTTGGCGCCATGACTTCAAGGATGGTCGTGGCAACATCAAGGCTTACGGCCATTGGTTCCTCAGGTTGGTGACCCCTGGGCATAGCGGCATCGGCATCCATGGCAGCACCAGCAATGCCGAGAGTGTGCCGGGACGTGCCAGCGAGGGTTGCATCCGCTTGAAAGATGCCGACATCATCACCTTGCACGACCTGTTTGCCAGAGTGAACATGAAAGTGATCATCAAGGACGAGAAGTTGGATGACTTCCCCTTTGAGATCAAGGCGATGCGCAAGCAGAAAATCGAGCGTAAACGCCATTTCGACCCTGCCAAGACATTGAACAACTAATCATATTTCAGACCCATGGCTCTCAATTACATCTGGATAGCGCTTTTCGTCCTCGGTTTTCTGGTGGGTGTGTTGAAACTCATCTTCTTTGGTGGCACGGAGGCTCTTCCAGCCATGATGGACTCCACCTTCACTTATGCAAAGGATGCTTTTGAGATGTGCCTTGGTCTGACAGGAACACTCACCTTGTGGATGGGCTTGATGAAGATAGGCGATGACAGTGGTTTGATCAGCCGCCTTGCCCGTTTCCTCAGTCCGGTGCTCACCCGCCTCTTTCCCGAGATACCCAAGGGGCATCCGGCCTTAGGGTCCATCTTCATGAACATGTCGGCCAACATGCTCGGACTCGACAATGCAGCCACTCCGATGGGTCTCAAGGCTATGCAGGAGTTGCAGAGCGTGAACAAGGACAAGGACACAGCCAGCAATTCCATGATCATGTTTCTCACGCTCAACACATCGGGCATCACCATCATACCCATCTCCATCATGGCTTATCGCGCTTCGAATGGTGCGGCCGACCCAACCGACGTGTTCATACCCTTGCTGCTCACCTCGTTGTGCTCCACCATCGTGGGGTTGCTTGTCTGCTCAGCCATCCAGCGCATCAATCTTTTCAACCGCTACATCTTCTTGATGTTCTTCGTCATCGCGGTGTTCGTGGCGTCCCTCTTCACCTGCATGGCCGGAATGAACGAGAAAGAGATGCAGCAGTTCTGCCGTGTGCTCACCAGTGTCATGATCATCGGAGCCATCTTGATATTCATCCTGTCGGGCGCCTTCAAGAAGATCAACGTATATAATTCGTTCATCGAAGGGGCGAAAGGAGGATTCCAAGTCGCCGTCACACTCATTCCCTATGTGGTTGCCATCCTGGTGGCCGTGGGCGTGTTCCGTGCTTCCGGTGGTCTTCAGATGTTGCAGGATGCCATTTCCAGTGGCGTGAATGCTCTGGGCTTGAATTCCGACTTTGTCGGTGCGCTTCCTGTAGCATTGATGAAACCGCTCAGCGGTCCTGGTGCCCGAGGCATGATGTTGGAGAACTTCTCCCATTTCGGTGTGGATAGTTTCGTGGGTCATCTTTCAAGCGTGTTGCAAGGATGCACCGACACCACGTTCTACATCCTCGCCGTCTATTTCGGCAGCGTGGGCATCAAGAAATATCGCTATGCTGTCAAATGCGGTCTCACCGCCGACATCGCCGGCATGATAGCTGCTGTATTCTTCAGTTATTTCTTCTTCCCGTTGGATGGTGGCCAGCCTCAGAAGAAGGAAGATGTGAACAAGGGCGATGCCACCGTTGAATACATCCAGAAGTCGCCTGCCTCAGATGAAGATGCAAAAGACATCTTCACCGTCATTTCGTTGAATGATACCCCAAAAATGACAATAAATCCTATGTGAGTCCGTTATCATTGGGACAAGTGATTCGTCATTTTACATTGTTTCAAGGAAAATCAGTCCTCCACACAGGAGAACTTGAGTCTTTGGAGCATAACAGACCATCAATCCCATGCAATGGACAGACAGGATCAGGCAGGTTAAGATCATCCTTGTAGTGGCCGCCGTGCTCATCTCCGTGGCCTCACTCTTCATCTCGCAATACCTTGTGCGCGACCTCTCCATCGAGGAGCGTCACAAGATGGAGGTGTGGGCAGAGGCCATGCGCTCTCTCAACAACGCCGACGAGAACACCGACCTCAATCTTGTGCTGAAGGTCATCGATGGCAACAACACCATCCCGGTCATCGTCCTAGACAAGGAAGGTGCTGCCAGCACTTTCCGTAACATCAGCATAGAAGGCAAGGATTACGAGGACAGCCTGCGTTGCGCGGCTGAGAAGGGCCAAGCCATGCTGAAGGCCGGCAATGCCGTGAAGATATACCTCGACGAGAATGGTGCTGGCGACTTCATCAACGTGTGCTATGACGACTCCGTGATGATCAAGCGCTTGCAGTCTTGGCCCTATATCCAACTGGGCATCGTGATGGTGTTTGTCGTCGTTGCCATTTTCGCCATGCTCACTTCCAAGCGTGCGGAGCAAAACAAGGTATGGGTGGGGTTGTCGAAAGAGACGGCTCATCAATTGGGAACACCTATCTCAAGTTTGATGGCATGGACAGAAATTCTCAAGGAAACCTATCCCGACGATGACCTTCTGCCAGAAATGGACCAGGATGTGCGTCGTCTGCAACTGATAGCAGACCGTTTCTCCAAAATCGGTTCGATGCCCGAACTCACCCCTACGAATCTCTCCGAGGTGATGGAGCACGTGGTGGACTATATGAATCGTCGCACCTCCTCCAAGGTGCATATGCGCACGGAGTTGCCCAAGGATGACATCATCGCCAACATCAACCCCTCGCTCTTTGAATGGGTGATAGAGAACCTTTGCAAGAACGCGGTCGACGCCATGGAGGGAGAAGGCTCCATCACCCTCCATCTTGAGCGTATGGAAGGCAAGGTTGTCATCGATGTCACCGACACAGGCAAGGGCATCAAGAAGAAAGACCTTCGCAACGTCTTCACACCAGGTTTCACCACGAAGAAAAGAGGGTGGGGGTTGGGCTTGTCTCTCGCCAAGAGGATTGTGGAGGAATATCACAAGGGAAAGATTTATGTGAAAAATTCCGAAGTGGGCAAAGGCACCACGTTCAGGATAGAATTGAAGCAGTGAAGAGGGAATAAACGAAGTTGTTGATATCGAAGTTAACGGAGTTATCGCTTCGCTCGAAGTTGACGACGGCATGTCAGTAAATCTCCAAAAATGCATCATAAGTTGAAAGGATTTTCATTTTCAAATCGTGCATGCATGAAGCAAGTCCCTAAGACTTCGGGTGAGATCCTCGACATGGCAGGCAACCGCTCAGCAGGAAAAATATTGATGAATTATATGCATTGATTATATGTTAAGAACCCTTCATGCTGTTTGATTGTTAATTCGATTGAATAATGTAGGTTATGGCAATCTTCAATTGTAATCAAAGTTTTTCCATATTTATTTCCACAATTCAAAATAAAATTCGTAACTTTGCAGCCCAAAAGGAAATGAATGCCTTACGGATGCGGTTTCGCTTTTTCCCGATGGCGCATTTCACCATAGAGAAAAATGTGTGTTCAAGATAGATTTCTAATCGACTTGAAGGGAATGATAGGCGAGACAGCCACCTTCGAGTGCGAGTTGGGCAATGACTATTTCGAGGCCGTGGAGGCTACGGAGGTCAATGGCGGCACCTTGCATGCTTCAGTTGCAGTGAGGAAAGTCCAGGAGGCCTACGAGTTGAACTTCAAGGTTTTGGGCGATGTCATTGTTTCCTGTGACATCTGTCTTGGCGATATGACTCTCCCGGTGGATACCACGGGGAGGGTGATTGTGCGCCTTGGCGACAGTTACGTTGAAGACGAGGACTCGGTCACCATACCAGAAGACGATGGCACTTTGGATGCAGCCTGGCTCGTATATGAGATGGCCGTCCTTACCCTTCCCACCCGCCACGTCCATGAGGAAGGTGGTTGCGACCCCGCCATGCTGGGGAAGTTGGCGGAACTCTCCGTCGGTCCCGGTGAAAGCCCCGAAGCCATCGACCCACGATGGAGCGAACTAGAAAGAATCAAATCAACATTTAAAGAATAAAAGAAAATGGCACATCCTAAAAGAAGACAGTCAAAGACTCGTACACTGAAGAGAAGAACCCACGACAAGGCCGTCGCACCCACTCTGGCCAAATGTCCCAACTGCGGCGCTTACTATGTTTACCACACCGTATGCTCGGCATGTGGATACTATAGGGGCAAGGTCGCCATCGTAATGGAAACCGCTGAGTAGAATGGGCAAAGTCAGAGCGATCATCACTGGATTGGGTGGCTATCTTCCCGACTATGTTCTCAACAACGAGGAACTGTCGAGGATGGTAGAGACCAACGACGAGTGGATCATGTCTCGTGTGGGCATCAAGGAGCGCCGCATCCTCGCCGAAGAGGGTCTTGGCACCTCCTACATGGCCCGCAAGGCCGCGAAGATGGTTGTGAAGAAGACCGGTGTCGACCCCGACACCATCGACGCACTCATCGTCACCACTTCCACCGCCGACTACCAATTCCCATCCACAGCATCGATCGTACTTGGCAAACTGGGTTTGAAGAACGCACACGCCTTCGACTTTTGGGGGGCTTGTTGCGGATTCCTTTACTCCCTCGACACGGCAGCCTGCCTCATCGAGAGCGGAAGGTACAAGAAAATCCTCATCGTGGGCGCCGACAAGATGTCGTCGATGGTCGATTACACCGACCGTGCCACTTGCCCGCTCTTCGGAGACGGTGCGGGTGCGGCGCTCGTCGAAGCCAGCGAGGATGAGGACGTGGGATACATCGACTCTTACCTTCGAACCGACGGCAAGGGGCTGCCTTTCCTTCATATGAAGGCAGGCGGCTCAGTATGCCCACCGTCGCATTTCACCGTAGACCACCGACTCCATTACCTCTATCAGGAGGGGCGCACAGTGTTCCGCTATGCGGTGACCAACATGAGCGACGACTGCTCGCTCATCGCCCAGCGCAACGGACTTGACAAGAGCAACATCGCATGGGTGGTGCCTCATCAAGCCAACATGCGCATCATCGAGGCGGTGGCCAAGCGGTTGGAACTGCCCATGGAGCAGGTGATGGTCAACATCGAGCGCTATGGCAACACCAGCGCCGCCACCATCCCCCTTGCGCTATGGGACTATGAAAGCAGGTTGAGAAAAGGCGACAACATCATACTCACCGCCTTCGGGGCAGGATTCGTCCACGGGGCATCCTATCTCAAATGGGCGTATGATGGCAACACCGTCACTCCGAAGAAATAAACCTGCAACACTTCATCAAAACGCATCCTAATGATATGAGATGCGTTTTTTTGTCATACAACGACCTTCAACAACATGCAACACAAGGCAGGATTTGTCAACATCGTGGGTAACCCCAACGTGGGGAAGAGCACACTGATGAACCAACTCGTTGGCGAGCGGATTTCCATCGCCACTTTCAAGGCGCAAACCACCAGGCACCGCATCATGGGCATCGTCAACACCGAAGACATGCAGATTGTCTTCTCTGACACGCCCGGCGTGCTCAAGCCCAACTACAAACTCCAAGAGTCGATGCTCGCGTTCTCGGAGTCGGCATTGGCCGATGCCGATGTCCTACTCTATGTCACCGACGTAGTGGAGAACCCGGAGAAGAACACCGACTTCCTCGACAAGGTGAGGATGATGAAGGTGCCCGTGCTGCTGCTCATCAACAAGATAGACCTCACCGACCAGAAGGGTCTCAACCTCGTGGTGGAGAAATGGCACACACTGCTCCCCGAAGCAGAGATTCTCCCCATCTCGGCGCTCAACAAATTCGGCACCGACCTCATCCTCAAGCGCATCAAGGAACTCCTTCCCGACAGCCCGCCCTATTTCGACAAGGACCAACTCACCGACAAACCCGCAAGATTCTTTGTCAGCGAAATCATCCGTGAGAAAATCCTTCTCTACTACGACAAGGAAATCCCTTATTCGGTGGAAGTCGCCGTGGAGCAGTTCAAGGAGGAGGAGAGCATCATCCGCATCAGCGCCGTCATCTATGTGGAGCGCGACTCGCAGAAAGGCATCATCATCGGCCATCGTGGATATGCACTCAAGAAGGTGAGCACAGAGGCGCGGAAGGCATTGGAACGCTTTTTCGGCAAAAGCATCTTCCTCGAGACCTTCGTCAAGGTGGACAAAGGCTGGAGGTCGTCGCAGAAAGAACTCGACCATTTCGGTTACAACCCGGAATAGGAAGGTCAAGACATCACACCCTCAACAAACAACCCCAACATGGCATTAGTAGCAATCGTCGGACGGCCCAATGTGGGCAAGTCCACCCTTTTCAACAGACTCACCAAGTCGCGCAAGGCCATCGTCAGCGACGAAGCCGGCACCACACGAGACAGGCAATATGGCAAATGCGAATGGAACGGACGCGAGTTCTCTGTCGTCGACACCGGAGGATGGGTCGTCAAGTCAGACGACATCTTCGAGGAAGAGATACGCAAGCAAGTCATCATCGCCACCGAGGAGGCCGACCTCGTGCTCTTTCTCGTTGACCTCACCACCGGCCTGACCGATTGGGACGAGGACGTGGCCCTCATCCTCAGGCGTACGAAACTTCCCGTGCTCCTCGTGGTCAACAAGGCCGACAACTTCGACCAATATTACGAGGCGGCAGAGTTCTACAAACTCGGTTTGGGCGACCCCATCTGCATCAGTTCCGCTACAGGAAGCGGTACTGGCGACCTGCTCGACATCGTGGAGGAGAAACTGAAGGATACCAAAGACGAACAGGTGGAGGAGGGCATTCCACGCTTCGCTGTCGTGGGCAGGCCCAACGCCGGCAAGAGCAGCCTCATCAACGCCTTCATCGGCGAGGACCGTCATATCGTCACCGACATCGCCGGCACCACACGCGACAGCATCTATACGAGATATGACAAGTTTGGCTTTGATTTCTATCTCGTCGATACCGCCGGCATCCGCCGCAAGAACAAGGTGACGGAAGACCTGGAGTTCTACTCCGTCATGCGCAGCATCCGTGCGATAGAGAACTCCGACGTGTGCATCCTCATGATCGACGCCACCCGTGGCATCGAGGCTCAGGATATGAACATCTTCCAACTCATCCAGCGCAACAACAAGTCGCTCGTCGTCGTCGTCAACAAATGGGACTTGGTGGAGAACAAGGACCAGGTGGTGGTCAAGACCTTTGAGGCCGCCATCCGCGACCGTATGGCACCTTTCACCGACTTCCCCATCGTCTTTGCCTCTGCCGTCACCAAGCAGCGCATCTTCAAGGTGCTCGAGACGGCCAAGCAGGTTTACCTCAACCGTACGGCGAGGGTGGGCACGTCAAAGCTCAACGAGGTGATGCTCCCCCTCATCGAGGCTTTCCCGCCACCATCGGTCAAGGGCAAGTACATCAAGATCAAATATTGCATGCAGGTGCCGGATACGCAGGTTCCCACCTTCGTGTTCTACGCCAACCTGCCTCAGTATGTGAAGGAGCCTTACAAGCGTTTCTTGGAGAACAAGATACGTGAGAACTGGCAGATGACGGGATGCCCGATCCATGTGTTCATACGTCAGAAATAGCATGCCATGGGTTGTGTGCGTTTCGTGAAGATGGCCGTGATGGTTTCGATGTTGCTGTCGTGCGGAGGCGAATCCGTCGATCAGGAGCAACTCGTGGCCACCACGGCACAACTTTACTATCAGTACTTGCTCGACGGCAAGTATGATGATTTCGTGGAAGGAATGGACCACCACTTGTCTCCCTCTCCCTCCTACAAGGAGCAATTGCGTGTCAACGCGAAGATGTTTGTGCGTCAGCAGGAGAAGGCTCACAAGGGCATAGCCAGCATTCGTGTCTCCGGGGCCGAGGTGGATGAGCGCCATCACGCCGCCAATGCCTTCCTTGTCCTCTGCTATGGCGACAGCACCACGGAAGAGGTGGTGGTCCCGATGGTGGAGCGCGACAAGGTGTGGCTCATGAGGTGAGGTCGTCCCTTTTCTTTGCCGTAGTCACTTCCAATCAATAACTTATGCATTCTACCTTGAAACACCCTGGGCTGATGTTGGGCATCAGTGCTGCCATGCACCTGCTGGTCGATGGCCTGTGCGTGTGTTGCCTGTATCTGATGGCCGATGCCTCCGGCCTAGGCGGTTTCGCAGGTGTGTTTCTCACCTACAACATCTTGGCTTTCATGACACAGCCGTTCACCGGCATCCTTGTCGACAAGGTGGAGCGGCGCCATTGGGTGTTGCTTGCCTCTATGGCACTGTTGGCCGTCGCCGTCCTTACGGCATCGATGGTGGTGGCGGCAGGTACTGTCATCTGGGGTATGCTTGCCGTGGCAGTGTTGCTGGGTTTCGGCAATTCCCTCTTCCATGTGTGGGGTGGCAAGCAGGTCATCGTCACCCATGGCAACGACATGCCGGCCTTGGGGTTGTTTGTCTCCACTGGCGCGTTGGGCCTTTCCCTCGGCGTGGTGTTTTATTCCTGGCTTTTACTGCAAGCCTTTCTGCTTGCCTTGTGCCTGTTGGCACTGGCTTATGTGAGCATGGATGATCGGAATGATCGAAGTGATCGGAGTGGTGGGGTGGAGGTTGCTTCGCGCTATGGCAGGGGCTTTGTGTTGGTTTCCATGGCGGCTTTGGTGGCTTTTGTGCTTTTCCGTTCCTTCAGCGGTGAGATGTTTTCCTCGGGTGCCGGTGTCGACAAGACCCAGATGGTGGTGCTGCTCATGGGTGCCGTTGCGATGCTGGGGAAGATGGCTGGTGGATGGTTGGCCAAGTGGTTCGGCATCGTTCCTTCGATGGTGGTTGTCTTGGTATTGGTGGCGGTATGTTTCGTCATCGGCGGGTCGAATCTTGCGATACTCCTGATAGGCATTTTCATGGTCAACTGCACGATGCCCATCACGCTCTATCTGGCCAACGTCGTGCTTGCGGGCCGGGAGGGACTTGCCTTCGGCATACTCGCTGCCGCTTTGATTCCCGGTTATCTGTTGGCGGTTTTCTGACATTGTTGCGATGAACCTGGGTTGGATGTCTTTCGCGCTCTTCTTCACCATCCTGGTGGAATACGGGATGCTGTTGCTGCTTGGAGAGAAAAGGCGGAAGGTGCTCCTATCCTCCATCGTGATCAACGTGTTGACCAACATTCCACTCAACCTCTATATGCTCCACGTGGATGGAGGATGGACGACGTTTGTGGTGGGAGAGTCGTTGGTGGTTTTGGTGGAGGCCTTATGGTATTTTGCCTTTGTGAGGAATGTCTTCCAAGCCTTGGTCTACAGCGTCCTTTGCAATGCCACCAGTTGCCTTTTCGGGTTGTTGGTGCAGTTGATGGGGGAATGCTGGCATTGAAGTTGACGAATAGGACGAAGTTGACGACTATAGTCTGCTATTCACTTGGGTGTTGCCGCTAATGTTTTCTTCCAGCCGTAGCATGGTGGCGGTAGCTGCGTTTGCTTAGAAATCTCATTCTTTCTTTTTTTCAATAATGGTTATGGAAGGAGGGCATTCATACATCACTCTGGCGTGGTTGGTGCGAATCAATTGTTTTTCAAGGTGACGTCCGGTGCCACGGTCAATGATATCACGATAAACTTGTCCATTACGATAAACCACTCCATCTTCCCTTGAGAAGAACTCGTTCTCGGCA
This sequence comes from Prevotella sp., assembly GCA_017524385.1. Lineage (GTDB taxonomy): Bacteria > Bacteroidota > Bacteroidia > Bacteroidales > Bacteroidaceae > Prevotella. The sequence continues at coordinate 2,800 of JAFWSS010000132.1, read as the reverse complement.
TAGATGTGGAAACTATGTTGTTGCCGTTCTACGGCCCGTAGTTCTCCGCGCAGATATTCACCATCCACTTTGAGACGGAGTTGATATACGTTGGTTGTCTCGTTTTTGAATCGATAGTCAACATAGTTATAGGATATGCTGGTACCCGTGCCAAATGGAATCTGCCGGCCGAAGTCGGGAAAGAGATCCAGTCCGTCATGATGATGATGCTCAACGATGGTCAGTTCGCTATGAAGTATCATCCAGTGAATCAAGTTCGACAACTGACACAACCCTCCCCCTATGCCTTGATCCGGCTGTCCTTTGGCAATGGTCAGTCCTTCCTTATAACCTTTACGGCGTGAGGTTCGTCCAACCAGTTTCCAAACAGAGAACGTCTCGCCAGGATGAATAATCAGTCCGTCGATATGTGATACCGCCAAAGCCAGATTGATGGCTTTGTTCTCTTGTAACTGCATGTTTACATTGCCCAATCTGCGACGAATAAGAGAGTTGTGCTGATATATGAGTATGGGCAAAGAATCCTTTGACCGTTCCTTGGCAAAGCAAGTTGCTTGAAACAAATCTTTCATATGCCGCTTCAGTATCTCTTTTTCCATCGAGATGCGATAGGTGAAAGGCGACAGTTCGCAAAAAAGTTTCCTTTTCATATTTTATCGTTAAAAATCTTGTTTTATGTTAAGTAGGTAATCAAAATTATCTGTTACTATCATTCTTGTAGGTGTTGTATAGTCTTTTATGTTTGGCATAGCCGAAGTTACTCACGCTCGGGCAAGCTCAAATACATTTGGCTTTCCTCTCGCTTAATCGAATTGTTCGTCTGAGAGCAAAATCTGCATCCAAATAAATCATAAAATACTATCATCTAATTTTAATCACCTACTTACAACTCAAATATATAGAACATCATTCTCCGTTATTTCTATTACCTAAGATGCTATTTTTGATTAGCCGTTGTCAGACATTCAATAATCCAGCAGCCATGGCATTGTCGTCTGTTGCGCCCTGTATTCTTCCATCTTCCATCTTCAATTTTCATTTTTTAAGATTCGTCATTTTCATAATTCCGAAATAATATCTATCTTTGTGCCGTGTACGAAGACAGGCTGCACCATGTCGATGAAAGGAAACTCGTTTCTCTTTACATTGCACTCGGTTTGCACTATCTTGGTGCCATCAAACAAGTAGGACATTAAACATCGTATAATATGACATTGACAAATTTCTTGTTGGACATAGCACCCGACCCGGGTTCACATTGGACTCCCCGTCATCCTCACATCATCAAGCCAGAGGTTGTGGAGGACAATTTCACTCAAGCGAAGGACTCGTTCCTTATTGTCAGGGACTCATTGCTCAACCTTGAGAAGCAAGCCACCGACACCGTCTCCAATATGCAGTCAAGCGGCGTTGTCGGCGGTGGCGACGACTCGTCGTCGTTGTTGTTGACGGTATTGGTTGTCATGGCAGCTCTTGCGTTGTGTGTCACCCTTGCGGTCACCTACCGTCGTCGCCTTTCCCATGCCTGATGTAATCCAGATGGCATAAAAGGGGTCGTTGTATGTTCATCATCAAGTTTCTTCAGGCTTTCGGCGAGTACCTTCTGCTGATGGGAAGGACGTTCTCGCGTCCGGAGCGCATGAGAATGTTCATGAAGAAGTATGTGAAGGAGATGTCGGCATTGGGTGTCGACTCCATCGGCATCGTGCTTCTCATTTCGTTCTTCATCGGTGCTGTCATCTGCATTCAGATGAAACTGAACATACAGAGTCCGTGGATGCCTAAGTTCGTGACGGGCTACACCACCCGTGAGATCATGCTGTTGGAGTTCTCCTCTTCCATCATGTGCTTGATTTTGGCGGGAAAGGTGGGCTCCAATATTGCCTCCGAGTTGGGGACGATGCGTGTGACTCAGCAGATAGATGCCTTGGAAATCATGGGCGTCAATTCAGCCAGTTACCTCATCCTTCCCAAGGTCATGGGCATGATCACCATCATGCCGTTCTTGGTGGTTTTCAGTGCTGCCTCCGGCATCTTGGGCGCCTACGCCACTGCCTTCATCGGCCATATCATCAGCCCCGACGACCTGACAGTCGGCTTGCAGCACGATTTCAACCCTTGGTTCATGTGGATGAGCATCATCAAGAGCCTTTTCTTTGCTTTCATCATTTCGAGTGTGTCATCCTATTATGGCTATTCCGTGGAAGGCGGCTCCGTCGAGGTGGGCAAGTCGAGCACCAACGCCGTGGTGTCGAGTAGCATGCTGATTTTGTTTTCCGATGTGTTCCTCACCCAGTTGTTGTCATAATCCCTCCATATCCTGTTTCGATGATAGAGATAAAAAACTTGTGCAAGTCGTTTGAGGACAAGGAGGTGCTGCACGATATCAGCGCCGTGTTTGAGAATGGTAAGACCAACCTGATCATCGGTCAGAGTGGTTCCGGAAAGACCGTATTGATGAAAAACCTCGTGGGCCTGTTTGAACCTACCAGTGGACAGGTGCTCTATGACGGACGCGACTTTGTGCAGATGACGAAGCATGAGAAGGTGCTCATGCGCCGGGAGATGGGTATGATCTTCCAGAGTGCCGCACTCTTCGACTCGATGACGGTCCTTGAGAATGTGATGTTCCCGCTCGATATGTTTTCCTCCATGAACCTCCGTGAGCGCACCCGTCGGGCTCAGGAGTGTCTCGATCGCGTCAACCTGAAAGGTGCCGACGAGAAGTTCCCTGGTGAGATCTCAGGCGGTATGCAGAAACGTGTTGCCATTGCCCGTGCCATCGCCCTGAATCCCAAAT
>JAFWSS010000131.1 GCA_017524385.1 Prevotella sp. | reverse complement strand
GCTGAAGTTCTACTGCATCGCCATCCTTCGGGTCTGCAATCCCGGCATCAAAGACTGCGAGTTGAAAGAGGCCTACGACGACAGTTTCCTGTCCGAGACTTACCCTGGCGTGGCCCTGTCCCGCAACACCGTCTGCGAGTTTCTCAACAACGCCGGCAAGGCATGTTCCCGTGTCGTGAAATTCATGCGGCTGCGCACCGAGGCCGTGAACATGAGCCATCACCTGCTGGTGGACGGAACCCTGAAGACCGACACCTCGAAGGTGAACAGCCTGTCGGACTTCTCCAGGAAGGCAAGGCTGAAGGGCACACGCGACATCTCCGTGCTATACGCCTTCGACCTGGAGGCGCGCGAGCCCGTCTGCTCCAAGTGCTATCCGGGCAACATGCTCGACGTCACGGCATACGAGTCGTTCATATCCGAGAACCACATAACCAAGGGCATCATCGTCTCAGACAAGGGCTTCCCCTCGTCGGCTGTAGAGGCGCAGTTCAAGGCCAACCCAGACCTCCATTACCTCAACCCCCTGAAGCGTAACGCGAAGCTTATAGAGAGATACGACATGCTCACTTTTACGGAAATACTGCCGTCGAACTCCAATGTGACCTGCCGCAAGGAAAAGTGCAAAGGCACGAAAAAGTGGCTGTACTCATTCCGCGACGCGGCACTGGCCGCGAAGGAGGAGCAGGACTGGCTGAAGAACGCCAAGAAGGACGGCACCTACTCGGCAGAGGTGCTTGCAGAGAAGCAGAGGGCTTTCGGAACGATTGTGCTGGAGAGCGACTGTGATCTAAGTCTTGAGAACGCCTATGCCGCCTATGCCGAGAGATGGGAGATTGAGGTTGTCATGCGCTTTTACAAGTCTGCATGCCAGTTTGACGACACCAGGGTGCAGGATGACTACTCCGTAATAGGGGCTGAGTTCTGCGACTTTCTTGCAACCGTCCTCACCTTCCGTCTGATAAAGGCGTTTGATGGTGTGAAACTATTGGAGAAACATACATATAAGAAGGTGATGGCCACGCTGAAGCGAGCGAAGAAGATAAGAATAGAAGATAAGAACTGGCAACTCATCAAGATTGCCCCCGCCGCCATCGATATCATGCAGAAGCTGACACTCCTAACTAAACCCCAAAAGGAACCTAAGAAAAGAGGGCGGAAGCCAAAACAAAAGGAGGTATAGTACTACTGATTGGGAAAGTTTTATTTAATTATAGTTGATTTTAATCTCATGGTTTTAATGAATTTCGCCATTACCGACAAAGCTGCAATTCTTTTCCTTTTTGCAATAGCATATATTTGACATAAAATTTTATTATGTTAGTTTTCTGATTCTATGTTGAATGTTAAAATGAAAATCAAAATCAAATGATTAAGGTGATAGTAATTATATACCATGGCTTTCGCCACTTAATCCAGTATGGAATAATAGGTCTTTTTTCCTTTGAACTAGCCTTCTACATATTGAAAAAAAAGAGAATTCGAAACAGTTACTTGTGAAACAACTTGTCTAATAATGCAAGAAAGCGTCCAATTTTATGATGCCCTTTTAGACACATGGCAAAAGCATTTTTTCGTAAAGTCAAAGGGCGTTTTTTCGCATTTTTGATAATTTCGTCATTGATTTCATTAAAAGTATTGACATATTTGTCTCCATCGTATGGTATAGTGTAAAAAATCCTATATTTTATTCTCTTTTTTATATATGTAAAATACGGAAGGTAAGACTCATCCAACTCATTTTCCAGCTGATGATAGACATGAAGCATCGACTCGACATCTTTGGGTTTGAATCCTGTAACAAAGCTATTGCTGTTGGAAGTGTTGTCGTAGAAATATAATGCTTCAGGGACATACGATACTTTTATCCCCTTGTTCAACAAAGTGCAATTGAAGAGTACATCTTCCCAAAATCCAACGTTGAAATCAAAAGAAATGTTGTTGCGTATGATGTGCTCTCTTCGTACAAGTTTGTTCCAGGTGACGCTCCATATTTTTCCTTTTAAGATTCCTATTGTGACTTGTCGGGCATCTATGTTTTCAAGTACCTGATGACAAACCATTTGTTTTGACTTCATAATTCTTACATAATCACATATCACCATGTCGGATTGTTCGGAAACGATAGTGTCATATAGCTTTTCCAGCCAATGTGAACTTACATAGTCGTCGGGGTCGGCATGTATGACAAATTCTCCCTTGGCTCTGTCCAATCCTGCTTGCCGTGCAGAACTGACTCCACCATTGGGTTTGTCAATGATGACAAATCTATCGTCTTCTTTTGAGTATTCATCAAGAATTTGTAAGGAATTGTCTGTACTTCCATCATTGACCATAATGGCTTCAAAATCAACAAAAGACTGAGCCTTGATGGAATCAAGGCACCTTCTCACATAAGCCTCTGCGTTATATATGGGTATGATTACGGAAATCTTTGGCATGTCTTACTTATTATTTATATCGCTTATTCAAGTGACTTATGATGGTAAATTCTCGGCAAAGTTACAATATCTTTTTAATATGTGAAAAATAATCGATTAAAAATTGAAATGTGACAGAAGCTTCGGTAGATTTATAATACCAGTGGCCGATATCCGTTTGAAGATACATCGTGTTCTTTTCCATCGTATGGCTATCGAGGATTGAAGTGACAATTGTTGAAATAGCTTGAAACATAGTCTTGCCTTGGTTTCCTAACCTGAATTAATCATGGAACTTTATCTCTCCAATAGCAAAACAAGGTACTGACACGCGTTCGATTTTATCGTTCGGCACGTCCAAGATTTTTTCATTAATTGCTATACGAAAATACAAATGGCTTAAAATTAATGAATAATTGTATGTTAATTATGTGTTAAGAGCAATTTATGCTGTTTGATTGGAAATTCAATTAAATAATGTAGGCCAAGCGCAAAGTCGAAATAAGGTGGCTTTTATTTGCGTATTTGGAAAAACATTCGTACTTTTGCACGCCAATTGGTTAATTTGGAAAAATCATTCATCGCGGACTAAATACGGGCTGCGGGCGCATAGGCGCTCAAAGGTGGTTCTGTTTTGTTCAATCTTTTGGTGTAAGCCACTCGTTTGATTTCAGACGAGGAGAATAGTCTTGCGTTTATTCCAACCGTTGTTTAGTCCACTCACATCATTTCCAAAGTTAAACCAACACTAAAGCGTAAATGCGTGATTTTTAGTATTTTCAATATGTTTGGATGGTAATGTGATTTTGCCATGCCTAATTGATATTTGTCAACTTTTTAATATGTCAATATTCAAAGATAAGGTCCTGATGATTACAGGAGGGACCGGCAGTTTTGGAAATGCCGTCCTCAAACGCTTCCTTGATACCGACATCAAGGAAATCCGCATCTTCTCAAGAGATGAAAAGAAGCAGGATGACATGCGCCATGAGTATCAGGCCAAATACCCAGCTACGTCCAACAAGATAAAATATTTCATTGGCGATGTGCGCTCGCTGGAGAGCGTGAGGTCTGCCATGCCGGGTACAGACTATATCTTCCATGCAGCAGCCTTGAAACAAGTGCCCTCATGTGAGTTCTTCCCCATGGAGGCCGTGCGAACCAATGTCATTGGGACTGACAATGTGCTCACAGCAGCCATCGAGCAGGGTGTGGAATGTGTCATCTGCCTATCCACCGACAAGGCTGCCTATCCCATAAATGCCATGGGTATCACCAAGGCCATTGAAGAGAAGGTGGCGGTGGCGAAAAGCAGGTATAGTGGCAAGACCAAGATTTGTTGCACACGTTATGGGAACGTGATGTGCAGCCGTGGTTCGGTGATTCCCCTTTGGATTGACCAGATCAGGAGCGGGAACCCCATCACGTTGACCGAGCCGAAGATGACACGTTTCATCATGTCGCTGGAAGAGGCCGTAGACCTCGTGCTCTTTGCCTTCGAGCATGGCAACAACGGCGACATCCTCGTGCAGAAGGCACCGGCATGCACCATACAGACGCAGGCCGAAGCCGTCTGCGAATTGTTTGGTGGTCGCAAGGAGGACATCAAGGTCATTGGCATACGCCATGGGGAGAAGATGTATGAGACGCTGCTCACCAGGGAGGAGTGTGCCAAGGCAGAGGACATGGGTGATTTCTACCGTGTCCCTGCCGACAACCGTGACTTGAATTACGACAAGTATTTCAAGGAGGGTGACATCAAACGGGTCACCATCAACGAGTTCAACAGCGACAACACCCGTCGACTGGGCTTGGAAGAGACGAAATCGAAGATTGCAAGCCTCGAATACATTCAGAACGAATTGAAGGGAATAGAAAACATAGCAAAATGAGAATATTGGTAGCAGGGGCAAAGGGATTTGCCGGAAAGAACCTATGTGCCGCCTTGTGCAACATCAAGGATGGAAAGGACCGCACAAGGCCGGGGGTCAAGATTGACGAGGTATATGAGTATGACGTCGATTCCACTATGGAACAACTGCAGGAGTATTGCAAGAACGCAGACTTCGTCTTCAATTTCGCTGGGGTGAACCGCCCCAAGGACCCAAAGGAGTTTATGGAAGGGAACTTCGGCTTCGCTTCCACGTTGTTGGACTGCCTGAAGCAATATGGCAATACATGCCCTGTGATGCTCTCCTCCTCTCAGCAAGCCTCGCTGGCAGGTCGTTTCGGCAACAGTGAGTATGGCAGGAGCAAGAAGGCGGGCGAGGAACTTTTTTTGAACTACCAGGAAGAGACAGGCGCCAGGACGCTCATCTATCGTTTCCCCAACCTCTTCGGCAAATGGTGCCGGCCAAACTACAACTCCGCCGTGGCTACTTTCTGCAACAACATCGCCAATGACCTGCCCATCCAGGTCAACGACCCTTCGGTGCAATTGGAACTGCTCTACATCGACGACCTCGTAGATGAGATGCTCGATGCCCTGGAAGGGAAGGAGCACCATTGCGAGTTCGACGGCCTCGATGTGGTGGAAAACCCCTCCGGGCGCTATTGCTTCTGTCCTGTCACCCATCACGTCACCCTGGGAGAGATTGTAGACTTGATTCATCTGTTTGCCAGTCAGCCGCAGACTCTGACCATACCTGAGATACCGGAAAACAGCTTTGCCAAGAAACTTTATTCCACATATCTTAGTTATCTCCCCAAGGAGAAAGTGGCATTTTCCTTGAAGATGAACAAGGACGACCGGGGCTCTTTCACCGAACTGCTCCACACCTTGAACTGCGGCCAGGTGAGCGTCAACATCAGCAAGCCCGGCATCACCAAGGGGCAGCACTGGCACAACACCAAGTGGGAGTTCTTCATCGTCGTGGCAGGTCGTGCGTTGATACAGGAACGCAAGATTGGTTCCGACGAGGTGATTGAGTTCGAGGTGAGTGGTGAGGACATCAAGGCCGTGCATATGCTTCCCGGTTATACGCATAATATCTTCAACCTCTCAGAAACAGAGAACCTGGTCACCGTGATGTATTGCAATGAAATCTTCAACCCCAACAAGCCAGACACCTTCTATGAACCAGTTTAAGAACAATGGCAAGCTGAAATTGCTGATCATCGTCGGCACACGCCCCGAAATCATCAGGCTGGCGGCTGTCATCAACAAATGCCGCAAGTATTTCGACTGCCTGCTCGCACATACGGGACAGAACTACGACTATAACCTCAACGGGGTGTTCTTCAAGGATTTGAAACTGAATGACCCCGACATTTACATGGAGGCGGTGGGCGACGACCTCGGCGCCACCATGGGCAACATCATCGACAAGTCATACAAGGTGATGGTGGAGACGAAGCCCGACGCCGTGCTGGTCTTGGGCGATACCAACTCCTGCTTGTCGGTCATAGGTGCAAAACGCCTGCACATCCCCATCTTCCACATGGAGGCTGGCAACCGCTGCAAGGACGAGTGCCTGCCCGAGGAGACCAACCGCCGCATCGTGGACATTATCAGCGACGTGAATATGGCCTATTCCGAGCATGCGCGTCGTTACCTGGCCGAGTGCGGTCTTCCCAAGGAGCGCACCTATGTCACTGGGTCGCCCATGGCCGAGGTGCTGCACCAGAACCTGAAGGAGATAGAGGGCAGCGACATCCATCAACGCCTTGGACTGGAAAAGGGCAAATACATACTGCTTTCCGCACACCGAGAGGAAAACATCGATACGGAGAAGAACTTCTTGTCGCTCTTCACGGCCATCAACAAGATGGCGGAGAAATACGATATGCCCATCCTCTACAGTTGCCATCCAAGAAGCAAGAAACGCCTGTTGCAGAGTGGTTTCCAATTGGACAAACGGGTCATCCAGCACGAACCCCTTGGCTTCCACGACTACAACTGTTTGCAGTTCAATGCCTTCGCCGTGGTGAGCGATAGCGGCACACTACCAGAGGAGAGCAGCTTCTTCACCTCCGTAGGCCATCCTTTCCCAGCCATCTGCATACGCACCAGCACCGAGCGCCCCGAGGCACTCGACAAGGCATGCTTCTTCATCGCCGGCATTGATGAGCAAAGCCTTTTGCAGGCTGTGGATACCGCGGTCACCATGAACCAGAATGGCGACCATGGCATTCCCGTACCTGACTATATCGAAGAGAACGTTTCCACCAAGGTGGTCAAAATCATACAAAGTTACACCGGAATCGTTAACAGGATGGTGTGGCGAAAATAACCAGTTCTATTTTTGCAAGTAAGGGAAAAGGAAATGTTTAAATAAGTATGGGGTAAAATAGGCGGAAAAAGTGAACATATGTCCCTTTAACTCCCCTTTAACTCCCCTTTAACTCCTCTTTAACTCCCCTTTTATTCCATATGTTCAATTTAGACCAATTCATCGCTGACAGTGTGACCTTCCGTCCAGTCAGCATGTTCGCAAAAGACATAGAAGCCAACAAGGAGGTACTGACAAGAGAAATCCACAACAAGACGGTGTGTGTCATTGGCGGCGCCGGCTCCATTGGGTCATCGTTCATCAAGGCCGTGTTGCGGTTTGAACCAAAGAGCGTGGTGGTCGTGGACCTCAACGAGAACGGATTGGCGGAACTCGTGCGTGACGTCAGGTCCACCGATGGGCTTTTCTGCCCCGATGAGTTCAGGTGCTACACCTTGAATTTCGCCGACCCCATTTTCGAGCGCATCTTCCGCGAGGAGAAAGGGTTCGACATCGTGGCCAACTTCTCCGCACACAAGCATGTGCGGTCGGAGAAGGACAGGTATAGCGTGCAGGCGCTTATTGAGAACAATGACATCAAGGCAAAGAAACTGATGGACCTGCTCTGCACATATCCCCCGAAGCATTTCTTCTGCGTCTCCACCGACAAGGCCGCCAACCCGGTGAACATCATGGGGGCGAGCAAGCGCATCATGGAGGATTTGGTGATGGCATATAATAAGGTGTTCAAAGTCACTACCGCTCGTTTTGCCAATGTAGCCTTCAGCAATGGGTCGCTACCCGACGGTTGGCTGCATCGCTTGCAAAAGAAACAACCGCTGGCGGCACCTACGGATGTCAGACGCTATTTCGTCTCACCGGAAGAGTCCGGACAGATTTGCATGCTTGCGTGCATCCTCGGAAACGGAGGGGAGGTGTTCTTCCCCAAACTGGAGGAGACGCAGATGCTCACCTTCTCACAGATTTGTGACGATTTCGTCAAGGCGGAAGGCTTTGCCAAGAAGGAATGTGTCACCGATGATGAGGCCCGTCATTACGCTGCCACGATGTCATATGGTTCTGACGACTACCCCGTGGTCTATTTCAAGAGCGACACCACAGGCGAGAAACCCTATGAGGAGTTTTATGTGCCAGGCGAGAAAATCAATATGGAACGGTTCCGTGCATTGGGAGTGGTGGAGCAGACCAAGCGTTGCTCCTTGGAGGAAGTCGACACCTTCTTCTCTGAATTGGAAGGCATCTTCGCACAAGAGGACTTCACCAAGCAACAAGTGGTGGAGGCCATCAAGCGGTTCATCCCCAATTTCGAGCATGAGGAGAAAGGCAAGAACCTTGACCAAAAGATGTGAATTGCCAAGAAATTGAGAATAAGAGAATTGCCACGCGAAAAAGACCAATGCGAAAGATAATTCTTTAATTCTGAAATTCGTGATATAAAAAAGAAAAGCATGGAGTTGAAGAAAACGATAGATTTCATACGTGACCTTTATGGCGGAGGCGATTTCATCCCTCTGTCTGTGCCCGTTTTCATAGGCAACGAAAAGAAATACCTGGAGGAATGCATCGACACCACGTTCGTATCAAGTGTGGGGAAATTCGTCGACCGTTTCGAGAATGACATGGCAGCTTATACGGGTTGCCGTCGTGCCGTGGTGTGTGTAAGTGGAACGAACGCCTTGCACATGTCGCTCATGTTGGCTGGTGTGGAGCGTGATGACGAAGTCTTGACACAAGCATTGACATTCATCGCCACATGCAATGCCCTTAGCTACATTGGTGCCCATCCTGTGTTCATCGACGTTGACAAGGATACGATGGGACTTTCTCCCAAGGCTGTCCGTGAGTGGCTGTCAAAGAACTCGGAAATGAAAGAAGGGCAGTGTTTTAACAAGAGGACTGGTAGAAGGGTGAAAGCCTGTGTTCCCATGCATACCTTCGGGCATCCCGTTCATTTGGATGAACTGGTGGAGGTGCTTGAAGAATACCACATAGAATTGGTGGAGGATGCTGCGGAAAGCATTGGCAGCCTCTACAAAGGCAGGCATACCGGTACCTTTGGCAAGGTGGGAGCCTTGAGCTTCAACGGCAACAAGACCATCACCACCGGTGGCGGTGGCATGATGCTCTTTGACGACGAGGAGTTGGGCGCGTTGGCCAAGCACATCACCACACAGGCGAAGATTCCACATCGGTGGGAGTTCCGACACGACCATATCGGCTACAACTACAGGATGCCCAACATCAATGCCGCATTGGGATGCGCTCAGTTGGAGCACATCGAGGAATATGTGGCCAGCAAGCGTGAGACGGCCAAGGCATACGAGGAATTCTTCAAGGATGTCGATGGCGTGGATTTCTTCACCGAGCCAAGTGACTCCAGAAGCAACTACTGGCTCAATGCCGTCATCCTCAAGGACAAGGAAGCGCAACAGGCTTTTCTGCAATACACCAACGACCACGGCATCATGACACGCCCCATCTGGGAGCTGATGAACCGCCTTCCCATGTTTGAGCATTGTGAGAACGACGGACTTGAAATCACCACCTGGTTTGCCGACCGCGTGGTGAACATTCCTTCGAGCGTAAGGGTGGGGTAGGCTACGGCAATACTTTTTGTATGATAGGTGGAGAGTTTCATATTTCGGCTTTTGATATTCTAAAAGCGGAGAATACCAGTTTGGTAGAGGAAGAGGGTGTATATAGGTATGCCTCCGGTCGAGCCGCCCTTTTTCATATATTGAAATTCCTGAAGGAGGAGTTGAAGATTTCACGCCTCCTCCTCCCAGACTATCTGTGCTGTTCCATCTTGGAACCCGTCAAAAAGCTCGAGTTCCATTATGAGTTTTACTCAATAGACGAGCATCTACTTTTGGATGGAGGAAGTTTTTCACAACTCTACGATTCTTCTTCTGCTGTCCTCATTATTAATTATTTTGGTCTTCAAGACCTTTCACCCTCCATTCAATTCATTCGAAGTATTGACTGTGATGCCATCATATTGGAGGATGATGTTCAAGCCTATTATGAGTTCATAAAAGATTTGGATGGGGTCGATTTCAAATTCACGAGCCTTCGGAAGGTGTTCGCCGTTCCTGAAGGAGGGCTGGTGAAGACTAAATACAAGCTTCCTCTTGCAAAGCAACCTAACAAGTTCGGGCAATATAAGCTTGCTGCTGCGTTGTTGAAATCCATGAGGAACGGATTTTTGAATGATGATGTTTATTTGGATATTTCCAAACTTGGTTCAGAGTTGATTAACGAGGATTTGGAAATGGGTATGAACAAAGTGGCGATAGGTTTATATTCAAATATGGATTTTGAAAGTGTGAGAAAGCACAGGCTGGATAATGCCCGCATTCTTGCAGAGCATTTGGGTGAATTAGGAATACAACCATTGTTGCCCCTTAAGGAAGACAAGGTTCCTTTGTTTCTACCCATTGTATTGAAAAATCGTGATATTGTGCGCCGAAGAATGTTCGAACATAATATATTTTGCCCGATTCATTGGCCATTGGATGGAATGAGTGTAGAAAAAGGAAAGCAGATGGCTTCAGAAGAACTCTCTCTCATTGTGGATCAGAGGTATGGGCAGAAGGAAATGTATGAAATCTTAAGTATGTTATCTTAAAAAGCAGATATGGCAGATTTAAAAGGAAAGAGATTGTTGATTCTCGGGGGTGGGGCCACTTCCATCTACATCGTAAATGCGGCAAAGGCCATGGGAGTTTATACCATCGTTACGGATTGGTATGACACAAAGCGCTCGCCTGCGAAACTTGTTGCTGATGAATATTGGAATGAAGAGATTTTCAAACCAGAAATCTTGGCAAGGCTTATTAAGGAGCGCCATATCGATGGGGTGATAACCGGATTTACTGATTCGTATTTATTGCAATACCAGAAGGTTTGTGAACTTGCAGGGCTTCCTTGCTATGCAACCAAGGAGGTTTTTGAAAAGACCCTGGACAAATCTTATTTTAAAAGACTTTGTAAAGAAAATGACGTCCCGGTGGTACCTGAATTTGATTTAGCAACTTTCAATCCTCAGGTCATTTCTCCAGAAAACAAGATTTTGATTAAACCCGTGGACAATAGTGGGTCTCGAGGTATCATAACTTGTGAATCACCCAATGAATTTAAAGATAACCTTGAATATGCATTGTCTTTTTCCCAGAAAAAAAAGGTTGTCATAGAAAAGTATATGGATATGGATACTGTTTCGGTTTCTTATACTATACAAGATGGGAATATTTCTATGTCTACCATCAACGACAGAATTGTCCATAAGAAAGAGGGTGCGGGTGCTGTAACAAATGGTGGCATATATCCTTCCAAATACATCAACCCATATTTGAAGAAAATGGATGGAAAAGTGCGTGCCATGTATAAGAATTTGGGTGTCACCAATGGAGTCTTGTTCATACAAAGTTTTACCAATGGCGATGAATTCTATTTTTATGAGATGGGATATCGCCTTAGTGGGGGATGCCATTTCATCTTTACTGATTATGAAAATAATAGCAGTTCTGTCAAGCAATTGATTCATTTCGCACTGACAGGAAAAATGGCTGACTATCAAATATCTGAGCGTGACAATCCTGATTTTGAAAATCTATGTTTTCAATGGAACATCCTTGGAAAGGAAGACAAGATTGCAAGGATTGAAGGATGGGAAATCGTATCCAAACTTCCAGAAGTCATCAGCTGCTCGTTGAATAAAAAAGAAGGTGACCTTATTGGGAAAGATGGAACAACAGCCCAGAAAATTGCAGGTCTTCACATGGTGGTGAAAGATAAGTCTCAGATGATGGACATTCTTCAGTTTATTTATGGCAATTTTAAGGTTTTCAACCAAGATGGTGAGGACTTGGTGTTGAACACCATAGATGAGAGTTTTATCAATTATTAGCAATATATCCAATGAATGATATAAGGAATTACCTTTCTCAATTAGGGCTGCCCTCTGGCGACCTGTATGGCTTGCCCACCTCGGAGAAACGTTTTGATGATGGTGGTCAATACCGTTTCGAGGTGCCTGGCATCCAAGGTCCTGCCGCCATGAAGGCATTGCTCGAACAATTAGACAACTACGGCATTGGCATCCACCGGGTTACCCAGACAAAAGGCATCATGTTCTTGCTCGATAGTGAAATAGAGCAAATGCTCGAATATGCCGAGAAATGGAAGGTGGAACTGCTACTGGCCACAGGTCCCAGGGCAACCACCGACACTTCCGCTTCGGTGAACACCCCTGAAGGAGTGCGTATGGGTTACAGGCTCAGAGGTCAGGAGCAAGTGATTCGTGCTGTCGAAGACATCCGGCGTGCTGCAAGACTTGGCGTAAGGTCGTTCATGGTCTACGACGAGGGTTTGCTTTGGCTGCTCAACAAGATGAGGGCAGATGGTTTCATCCCCAGGGAGTCCAAATTCAAAATCTCTGCTCATACCGGTCATGGCAACCCTTGTTCGGCAAGACTCATGCAGGAGAATGGAGCCAATTCGTTCAATCCCGTTCGTGACATCCAATTGCAGATGTTGGCTGCCATACGTGCGGCGATAGACATTCCCATCGACATCCATACGGAGAATCCAAAGTCAACAGGAGGCTTCATCCGTCACTATGAGGTGCCGGAGTTTATCAGGGTGGCAGCACCCATCTATCTGAAGACTGGCGGTTCGGTGGCTGCCACACACAGTTGGGACACCACTGAGGCGGATGCCAAGAAGCGTGCCAAGCAGGTGGCTTTGGTCAAAAGGGTGATCGACACTTACTATCCCGAGGCTGTGGTCTCGCCTAAATGAAATTGACAGCATATGAGACATCATTCCTATAACCAACATTTTCAATTTGTAAGGGAACCTGAGAATTTCAACAAGTTCACGGAGCGGGAGCTGTTGCAGTATTGTCTTGGAGCAACGCTGTACATGCCTGGCACGAAGGATATCAAGGAGAAGATTGTCAACCGCCAATTGGATGTCACTTCTTTTGTCATGTGCTGTGAGGATGCCATCAAGGAAGAGGACTTGCCATTGGCAGAACAAAACATCCTTGACCACATGGATTTCTTCGCCGACCAGATAGCTGAGGGCAGGATGAGTCTTGACGACCTTCCGTTGATTTTCGTTCGTGTGCGAAACCCGGAGCAATTCAAGAGCTTTGCCGCACGGCTCACCGCCAAGCAAGCCTCTGTGCTTACAGGATTCAATTTCCCCAAATTCAACAGCCGCACAGCACTGGGCGTGTTGAAAACATTGGTGGAAGTCAACAAGAGGCTTGGGGTAATCCTTTATGGCATGCCTATCCTCGAAGGTGCGGAATGTGCTTTCAGGGAATCTCGTAATCAAGAGTTGTTGCTGCTCCGCAACATCTTGGAGCCTTATAAGGACCTCATACTCAACATCCGTGTGGGTGGTACTGACATGTCGTCTCTCTTCGGCGTGCGTAGGGGAATCAATTCGACTGTGTATGACATCATGCCTGTGCGTGACGCCTTGTCTGACATCTTGAATTTCTTCAACCGATACTGCGACTACAGTGTTTCGGCTGCCGTATGGGAGTATTTCCGAGCATACAAGGATGACGACATCGATGAAGTCATCAAACGCAATTTCCATAATGCCCTGGTCAAGGGGGAGGACATTGTCAACCCTGCCATCGACGGACTTCTCAAGGAAGTGATGCTCGACCGCGCCAATGGATTCATTGGGAAAACCATCATACACCCCACTCACGCCAAGTTCGTCAATGCCATGTTCACCGTCGTGGAGGAAGAGTACAACGATGCCATTCAGATTCTCAACACCTCCGGCGGGGTGATCAAGAGCGAAGGTGGAGGAAAGATGAACGAGATAGGCCCGCATCATCGATGGGCGGAAAAAATCGTTGCACGGGCAAAAGTCTACGGTGTCATCAAGAATGAGGATTCCGTTTTGAACCTGGTCTTGGGGGAAAGGGAATAATATGATGAAAATCGTATTGGGAACCATGAATTTCGGCCCCCAGCTTGACTTGGAGGGAAGCCGCAACATGGTGAATGCCTTCCTTGATTCCGGTAATCGGGAATTGGACACTGCATACGTTTACAATGGTGGCGCCACGGAAAACATATTGGGTGACATCCTGCCGGGCATTGACAGCAACAGCTATGAGATAGCTACGAAAGTGCATCCTCGCATCACGGGGCGTCTTGACCGTGAGACCATCTTGATGGAACTCAACGAGTCGCTGAAACGTATGAAGAGAGACAGTGTCAACTTGTTGTATTTCCATTTTCCTGATGCAAAGACACCCATTGAAGAGGCTTTGGAGACCGTGGCAGAGCTGTATGAAAAAGGTGTCGTCAAAGAACTGGGTTTGAGCAATTATCCAGCATGGCAGGTTGTCGACATAGCCTGGAAATGTGACAAGGCCGGGTGTCCGCGTCCTTCGGTTTACCAAGGGATGTATAATTCGCTTTGCCGCAATGTGGAGCCGGAGTTGTTTCCTGCCATACGGTCGTTAGGTATGCGTTTCTACGCCTTCAATCCTTTGGCTGGAGGCATGCTCACAGGAAAGCATAAGAACTATGACGACAAGCCACAGCCAGGCCGTTTCGAAAGATTGGAAAGTTATCGTAAAAGATATTGGAAACAGTCGTATTTTGATGCCGTGGAAGAAATAAGGAAAGCTTGTGAAGCAGAAGGCATTCCCATGGCGGAGGCGGCTTATCGCTGGTTGTGTTGCCATTCGTTGATGGATGAATCCAAGGGCGACGGCATACTGCTTGGGGCGTCTCGTCAAGAGCAGATGGCGCAAAACATGGCAGCTGTGGAGAAGGGCGACCTACCGCAAACCATCCGTGAGGCCATGGATGAAGCATGGGAATTGGCAAAACCGGATAGTCCACAGTATTTCAAATTCATATAAGCCATTATGGTAAACTATACAGATAGATTCTTAGATTATATCTCTTCGATTAATTACGAAGAAATCCCTTCCTCAACACACAAAATGTTGCGAATTTGCCTTGCAGATACGATTAGTGTGATGATTGCGGGTTCTGTAGAACTTCGTAAGAAGAACCAATTGCTTATACATCTAATGGATGATGGAGCGAGATGCATCAAACCCATCGGAATGGATGAAGAAACTTCATTAGCTTGTGCCATTCTTGTAAATGGATTAAACGCTCATTATCTTGAACTTGATGATGGAATTAGATACGGTGTAATACATCCGAGTGCTCCATTATTCTCAGCGTTGATCCCTGTGGCAATTGTAAAAGATGTTCCATGGAAGCGATTTGTCTTAGGTGCAATATGTGGATATGAAACTTCCATTCGGTTGGCAAAAGCAATGCAGCCCTCTCATTATTCAGCTGGCTTTCATCCGACCGCGACTTGTTGCACTATCGGTGTGGCCGTAGGTTTGGCGGTAATGCTTGATTATGATAAAAGAGAGATGAAAGATGCTTTTTCTGCGGCTGCCGTCTCTGCTTATGGAACTTTAAAAGTAATAGAAGATGTATCACAGCTCAAGCCATATAATTGTGGAAGAGCTGCATTGTTGGGCTATTACGCTTGTATGATGGCAAAAGCTGGTTATGGTGGTCCAAATGATGTCCTCTCTGGTGATACAGGCTTTTTCAGTATGATGTGTAAAAGCTTTGATGAAATAAAACTATTTGAAAAGGGGAGAGGCTTTGAAATTGGTAACATCTATCTAAAACCCTATGCTTCTTGTCGGCATACTCATCCTGAAATTGAAGCAGCTCTGGCCATTCGTAAAAATAAGGAATTCAGCGTCGATAAAATAAAAGCCATAAATGTCACAACTTACAAGGGGGTGATTGGTAAGCACGATGGCAAAGACATCTATGAGGAAAATTCGGCAAGAATGAGCATACCTTATTGTATTGCAGCTGCTTTGTATACAGGAAAAGCTGATGTTGAAGTTTTTTCCAACAAGTATGTCAAGAATCCTCAGATTCTTCATCTCATTGACTTGTGCGTAATTGAAGGAAATGAAGAATTGACAAAGCTTGTCCCCGACAAACGTGTTGCTATTCTCAAAATTGAAATGATTGATGGCCATGTTTTTGAGCATAGGGTGGATTATCCAAAGGGAGAACCTGAAAATCCTATGTCTGAGGATGAATTAAAGGAAAAGTTTATTTCAATGACATCACATGCGGGATTTGATAATGATAAATCAACATTCTTGTATGAAATGATAATGACAGAAGATGTTGTTGATTTCAAGAAATTCGTTTAATGATATCGCAAAAGAATCTGTATCAAGATTTAATGAAAATAGGAATACGGTTTTTCACTGGTGTTCCTGATTCGTTATTGAATGATTTTTGTTTATATCTTTCAAATCATGTTCCCGATGGTCTGCATGTGATGGCTGCCAACGAGGGAAATGCGATTGCCATCGCTGCAGGAAACTATATGGCTACTGGCAACATCCCATTAGTGTATATGCAGAATTCAGGCATAGGGAATGCAACGAATCCTTTGCTCTCATTGGTTCATGACACTGTATATTCCATACCGATGATTCTGGTGATAGGATGGAGGGGCGACCCGGAAGTGAAAGACCATGCACAGCATAAGAAGCAAGGCGAACTGACCCCTGTCTTGATGGAAGACATGGATATACCATGCAAGGTGTTGGATGATGACCTTACTGTTGTGGAAAAGTTCAAATGGGCATATGACAAGGCAAAGGAACTCTCCTCTCCTGTGGCTTTGATTGCAAAGAAAGGCATTCTCACCCAAAAGGAAAAACATCAGGAATACCCGGAAAGCAACTTGATGAATCGCGAGGAGGCCATTTCGGCTGTCATCGATGTCTTGGGTGACAGTGTGGTTTACCTTGCCACCACAGGAAGGGCCACAAGGGAGTTGCACGAGCAATTGGCCATCCACGGGTATGGCCGAGATTGTGAATTCCTGAACGTCGGTGCGATGGGCCATGTGTCTTCCATTGGCTTGGGCATGGCCTTGGGCGCACCTGGGAAAAACATCGTTGTTTTCGACGGGGATGCTTCTGCCGTGATGCATATGGGTGCTTTGGCTACAAACGGCCGCTATCGCCCGGGAAACCTTCTCCATATCGTCCTCAACAATGGGGTGAACGAATCCGTTGGCGGGCAAAAATCTGCAGGCCAGGTGGTTGATTTGACTGCTGTGGCAAGGGCTTGTAATTATGAGGTTCCGCCTTCGTGGATTGAAAGGAAGGATGAGTTGCAGCAGTTTGTCAAAGAAGCCTGCCTCCATGGCAAGATGTCGTTTGTGGATGTGCATGTGCGCCAAGGCATACGAAGCGACATGCCCAAACTCCAAATCAAGCATAAGGAACAGAAGGACGCTCTTGTTCGATTCTTCAATACATCCAAATGATATAAGATGTTCAAATTAACGACACCGTTCAGTGAGGAAGCCATCGCGCAGCTGCAAGTAGGTGACGTGGTCGACATCAGCGGCTACATCTTTTGCGGTCGTGATGCCGTGCTGCCCCGCATCTGCAAGGAAATAGAGGAAGGCACTTGGGAGCAACGCGGCATTGACTTGCAAGGTGGCGTCATCTTCCATACCGCAGTAAGCCCTGCCGGGGTGGGACCGACCTCAAGTAACAAATTGGAGATAGAAAGCTCTTTTGAGACGCTTTCAAAAGCCGGGGTGAGGATGCATTTGGGAAAAGGGGCCATCAAGGCCGAGACGGTGAGGATGCTGGAGGAGCAAATCGCTGTATTCGCCATCATTCCACCTGTGACAGCCTTGTTGGAGAGCCATACTTTTGAGCGTGAATGCGTGGCGTTTCCCGAATTGGGAATGGAAGCATTGTATCGTATAAGGGTTGAGCATTACCAAGCCATCATTGCTGCAGCAAAAGGAAAAAGCATCTATGAGTAGTATAGTTGAAAAAGTGGCTCAGTGCCTGGTCGAGGCGGGGTCCACGTTTCGCGAAGACCAAAAAGAGGCATATCGCAAAGCTATGGAGAGCGACCCGGGAACGAGCAGTTGCTGGGTTATGCGCCAGGTGCTTGACAATGCATTGGTGGCGGAGGAACGCCACAGCCCGCTTTGTGACGACACCGGCATCCCGCATCTTTTCTTGGAAGTGGGCAAAAACCGCCAAGTGACGGGGGAGTTGCTCTTCCAAATCCAAGAGGGGGTCAGGGAAGGGTTGCGCAAGCTGCCTGGCCGCCCCATGGCCATCAAGGGTGATGACATGGAGCGCATCGACCAGTCTGGCGGACTTGATGCCGACCCGGGAGCACTGGCGCCTTCGCCTTTCATCATCAAGCCGGTGGAGGACGATGTGCTGAGGTTGACGGTGATGATGCTGGGTGGAGGACCTGCCATCAGGGGTGTCACGCAGCGGGTCTTCCATCGCCATAGCGTAAATGCCGTGGTGGATGAAATCGTCAATCGTGCCATACCGGCGGTCAGCCAACTGGGTTGTTCGCCTTGCACTTTGGCCATAGGCATCGGCCGCTCACAGTTTGAGGCTACAGCCTTGATGATGGAGGCCATGGCTTATGGTGATTACGACCGTCAAAGCGATTTTGAACAAACCATCACCCAAAGGGTCAATGCTTCCAACGTCGGTGCCTTGGGACTTGGTGGCAAGACCAGCGTGCTTGCCACTTTTGCCAAGGTGGGACCTCAACGTGCCAGTGGTGTGCGCATCGTGGCTTTAAGGCCATGCTGCTGCTTCGAACCACGACGGGCAAGCGTGAACCTATAATCCATTAGACAAGAGATGTGAGATGACAGAAGTATTGACAACAAAGGACCAACTCAAATGGCAAAAATACCTTGACAGGCTGCCAAGCTCCCAGCAGGATGTCTATTTCACCCCTGAATACTATTCACTGTATGAAAAGAATGGGGATGGCAAGGCTTGCTGCTTTGTGTTTGAAGAGGAAGGTAGTGTCGCAATATATCCTTTTATGAAAAATTCCGTCAATCTATTAGGATATCAGTTGGATGACGAATATTACGACATACAAGGAGCATATGGTTACAATGGTATGATTGTAAACTCGAACGACAAGGCTTTCATTGATAAGACTTGGGATGCTTTTGATCGTTATTGTGATGAAAACCATATAGTGGCGGAATTTACACGATTTCATCCCATCCTCAAGAATAAAGAGTTGGGAAGGGGGCATTTTGATGTCATTTTCGACCGACATACCGTTTACATGGACTTGGCACAGACAGAAGAGGAGATTTTTAAAGGATTTGACAAGTCAACAAGGCAGCATGTACGTAAGGCATCGAAGTCGATTGACATACGCCCCGTTCAATACACTGAAGACAACGTGGATATTTTCAACAGTATTTATCGTGCGAATATGGAGCATGTACATTCCATTCCTTACCTTTTTTTTAGCAAGGAACATTTCCGACGAATGTTCCAGATGAATGATATTGAATTTTTCATTGCCTATCAAGACGATATTCCTATCGCCTGTTATTCGGGATTGGTATCAAAAGATTATTACAGCAATTATCTTCGAGCTTCACTCACGGAATACAACAAGACTGGGGTGAATACGCTGATGTATTGGTCTATGATAAAATCTGCGAAAGCTCATGGATGCCGTTTTGTACATTTTGGAGGTGGGTCTAATTCCAATCCAGACAATTCTCTTCTAAAATATAAAATGAATTTTTCCAAGTCACTCTCAGATTTCCATATTGGAAAGAAAATACACAATGCGACGATATATGACGAGATCGTCCGTCAATGGATGGATAAACATCCTGAAAGTTATGACGTTCATCGCAAGATGTTGCTGGGATATCGTGAAATTTAATTTATTTGATTAATGAATAATGTTTTATGTATAGCTGTCCATGCTGATGATGAGACATTGGGATGTGGCGGAACAATTCTCAAGCATAAGGCTCAGGGTGATGTAATCAATTGGCTGTTGCTGACCGGTCCGACCCTTGAACATCCTAATCATTTCACCCAACAGCATATTGATGAAAGGAGCAAGCGTGTGCAGCGAGTAGCAGATGCTTATGGCTATGACTCTTTGGAATATCTTGCGTTGCCCACACAATTGCTCCATACCCTTGACTTGAGGGATATTATCAAGCGCGTGTCGGAAGTCATCAAACGCATCAAGCCAAATGTCATTTACATGATGTTTGCCAATGACGTGCACTCCGACCATCGAGTCGCCTTCGATGCAGTGTACAGTTGCACCAAGTCCTTCCGCTATCCTTTCATTGAGCGCATCTATATGATGGAGACACTCTCTGAGACTGAATTTGCCCTGGCTACTCCGGCTCGCACTTTCATCCCCAATGTGTATGTGGACATCACTGAATTTATGGAGCGAAAAATGGAAATCATGGCCTTGTATGCCAAGGAGGTGATGGAGGAGCCTTATCCACGCAGCTTGAGTTCCATCAAGGCACTGGCTCGCCTGCGTGGCAGCAGAGCCGGCGTGATGTATGCCGAAGCCTTCCAGTTGTTGTTTGAGAGAAGATAGTTAGATGGCAAAAGAGCAAGGCATAAGGTACAAGGCAGCCAGTGTGATGAAATGGACGGCTGTCTCAACCTATTCAAGCAGGATTATCAAATTCATTTCCGAGGTCATCCTGGCAAGGTTGCTCACCCCTTACGATTTTGGCTGTATTGGGATGTTGGCAATGTTCGTGGGGTTGTCTGAAACTTTTATCGATTCGGGTTTTGGTTCGGCATTAATACAAAAGAAAAATGCCACTCAGGTGGATTATTCCACCATCTTCTACTTCAACCTGTCATTGTCAGTAGTGCTTTACATGCTTTTGTTTGCATGCGCACCGGCAATAGCGAGATTTTACGAAATATCAGAATTGTCTGATGTCCTCAGGGTACAGGCATTGATTTTGTTCTTGTATGCATTCAATCTGATTCAAACCAATCAGCTGAAAAAGAAATTAAACTTCAAAATCCTTGCGATTATCAGTGTTATATCTTCCATTACAGCCCTTGTGATTTGTATCGTCTTGGCATATATGGGCTTTGGCGTTTGGGCATTGGTGGTGAGAAACCTGGTTTCGAGAGGATTGAGGTCACTTTTTCTTTGGTTTTATGTCAAATGGCGACCCATATTGGTCTTTTCTTGGAAATCTCTCAGGGAATTGTTTGGTTTTGGTATGTATATGATGTTGACTCATTTGTTTACCAATATGTCCTCTTATATCCAGACCCTGTTAGTAGGTAAGATATATAGTCCTGAAATATTGGGTTTTTATACCAAGGCTGATGGCGCAGAGAGCTTGGCTTCAAGAAGTATTTCCAAAGTGATTGTCAGGGCTTCTTATCCCTTGTATGCCAAGATGCAGGATGACAAAGCCACCTTGCAGAATATGGTAAAAAGATTTACAATGACATTGTCATATTTCACTTTCCCGGCGTTGTTCATTCTCCTGTTAGTGGCAAAGCCGTTTTTCATCTTGCTGTTTACTGAGAAATGGCTGGTCAGTGTACCCTATTTCCAGATGTTGTGTATAGCAGGATTGGCGCAATGCTTGCAATCTGTTAATATGCAGACTATTTCTGCCACAGGGAAAAGCAGGGTCACTTTTACCTGGACAGTGATCAAGAGAGCATTTAGTTTAATGCTTATAATTGGAGGCCTTATTATTTGGGGGATGAAGGGCTTGCTTTGTGGAGTAGTGATCAACCACTGGCTTGCTTATTTTGTCAATATAGGTTTGGTATCCAAATATATTGGATACAAATGGTATCGACAACTTTTAGACCTTCTCCCCGTGACGATAGCTACGATTATCATAGCAGTCATCACTTTCGTTTGCGTGGAGATGCTTCATCTGACTATGTATGCAGATGCGGTGGTCAAAATAATTCTTTATATAATCTTGTATTCGGGATGGTCCCATTTTTTCAAGCCAGAAGCATTCTCATATTCCAAGGTGGTCATTCATACATTTAAGGATACTATGTCTTCAAAAAAAACAAAGAAATCCAAAGCATGATCCATATTCCTTCTTCTGAAATTACACAACCTCGCCTGCATGCCGACACGTTGGGCTTCACTTTCGTATGGGAAGGTCATTTCTTAAGAGGCATCTATCCAACTGCTGTCGAGCAGGCGAAAGGATATTTCGAGTCGGGCTTCATCGACGAGGTGGTAGGAAAGGGATGGTTTCCCAAGACCTGGATTTCCGATTTTGAAAACGAGCAGTTCGGGATGATCATCGAGCATGAGATGATTTCACCGGTGGTGTATGCCATGGAGTGGAATTTCAATATGCTGAAGGATGCTGCTCTGATGGTGCTGGAGATAGCACAAACAGGATGGAGACATGGCTACAACATGGTTGATTGCCATAAGTTGAATGTGATGTTCAAGAACAATAGGCCTATGTATGTCGATTTGGGAAGTTTCATTCCTCGAAAAGAAGGAGAGACGGGATATCGCCCATATCGATCGTTCTTGCGGTCGTATTATTACATCCTCGACATTTGGAAAGACGGGGCTTCCCAAATAGCCAAAAGGATGATGGCTAATGGCTTGGAACTGAATACAGCCGATTATTATAAATACAAAAGTATCGTTTATAGAAAATGGGATGGATTGTTGGATAAGAAAATCCGATGGGCTGACGACTGGACGCTTTTTCTTGCTGCTGACAAAGAAAAAATAATTGACAAGATGAAGTCAGAGCGCAGATGGAAAAGGAAAATTGGAATTATGTTAAAGATGTTGTCAGGGAAAGTCAGAATGTTTCCTTCGCAGAATTTGAAAAGAGTCAAGAAAAAAATCAGTCGTTTCAACCTTCACACGGATAATGCACCTGCAAAAGCTTTGAATGAAGAATTGAAAAGACTGCCAAATTTGTTGAATAAGGTATGCCCTGACGCCAGGTCTGCCACCTTCATCGACAGTCGGTCGCCATTGTCGTATTTCGATGTGTTACAAAATACAAAAATAGAAAAAGTGGTGGCCATCTGTCAGAATGAATCACGCTCTAATAAGGAATATCAAGTTTGCAAGCAAAAACCAGAATTCAACATCTGTTGTACGCAATTTCAAATGCTTAACAATAGTATCTTGGTGGCAGGCAAACATCCTCTGAAAAGATTGGCTTCCGATGTTGTGATCATCCCGGATTATACTTTTGGTAAAAGTCAATTTCGTGTTCACAACGCTATTTATTTCTTTAATATTTGTAAGGATTATACTCGACAATCACTCATATTGCTTCATATAATTAATTCAAATTCAGAGTTTGGTGAAAACTTGAAGGAACACGGTTGGAGAGACTTGGGGAATAATTGGTTTGTTTCACAATAATGCTTTTCATTTTGACAGAGATATATAGTTCATTTATTGAACTTGAATATTATAATTATAATTTATAAAAAAGGTGATCAAGGTGGCAATGATTTGTCATTTTTCCAACAAGGACATACGCAGCTTCTTGCCTCTCTCGTCCATGAAGCTTGAAAACTACGTGATCAGCAAGTTGTTTTCAAGAAAAAGAGGTTATGGTGATTTTGCCAAATGGAACACCAATATCATCAATGGGTTGTCTACGCAAGAGTCTGTCAATCTCTATGTCATTTCCCCTCATATCGGTCTGAAAACCAGAGTTTTAAGGTTTGAGAACAAAAATGTACACTATTGCTTTTTCAGAGGAGAGAGACGTTTTCCCTTTAACTATCTGGATCTGAAATACCATATCAGTCAAAAGAACGGTTACAAGAGAAATAGAAATATCGTTAAATCGGAAATTCAGCGCATCGACCCAGACATTGTCTTGCTTGTAGGTGCGGAGAATCCTTATTATTCTATCACGGCGCTCGATATAGAAAACAAACCTGTCTTCCTGCAATGTCAAACGGTCTATGCCAATCCTGAAAGGAAACTGTATGATGGCAACTTCGACCAATATCGATGGGATGTGGAAATGAAACTGTTTGAAAAGATACGATATTATGCTTGCACTGGCAAGATGTATTATGATTTGATCAAGCAATACAAGCCCGATGCATTCGTGTTCCCAAGGAAATGGCCAGCTTCTCAATTCCCGAACGTCAAGCAGCTTCCCAAGAAATATGATTTCGTCTATTTTGCCCATTATCTAAATCGGAAGAAAGGATTTGACAATGCCATAGAAGCTACGGCTATCGTGACAAAAAAGCATCCCGATGTCAGAATACTTGCCATAGGAAGCATGGGAAAAGAAGGTCACGAACATTTGAACAGGATTGCGGAGTTGGGGCTAGAGAAGAATTTTGACATCCATAGTCCTTTCGCAGACTATGTCAAATTGTTGGAATATGTCACCCAGGCAAGATTCGCATTGCTACCCGTCAAGATGGATGTGCTTTCGGGAACGATAAGGGAGTCGATGAAATTGGGACTGCCTATAGCTACATTCAGGACGAGTGGGACACCAGCGTTGAACAAGGTTAGGGAAACCGTCCTACTAGCTGACATTGATGACAATCAAACGTTGGCGGAGAATATGATGGCTTTGATGGAGAATCCCACCCTGGTGGAAAAATTAAAAGAAAATATGGCATTGTTTGTAAATGAAACTAATACAGCAAACAGAAATAATGCAAATTTGTTTGTCCGGCAAATGCAAGCAGTCATCGCTCATTACGAGAATGGTGTTGAAGTGCCGGAAGAGTTGTTGTTTAAAACAAATGAAAAATGATTATAAAGAGTGTTGAGATAAAAAGTATCGTGGATTTCCTCGGTGAGAACTTGCTCAGAGTGGCAGGGCCTGTCGACGGAGTGAGTATAGACAATATCCCGGACGCATCACATGTAGTGGAATCTTCCCTGGACTGGGTCAATTCTTCAAGGGATAACAAGCAGGAGATTGCTGAAAACAGCTTGGCGAAAGTGTTAGTCGTTGGAGAGGCCATCGAATACTCAACACTCATGGCGGAAAAGAAGAAAACCTTGCTCGTGGTGAAGAATCCAAGGAGGACGATGGCCATGATTGCAGGGCATTTCTTCCTTGAAAAGAAAAAAGCTGGCATACATCCATCCGCCGTCATCGACGAGCAGGCTGAAGTGAACCCAACGGCATGCATTTCTGCAGGATGCGTATTGGGAAGATGCAAGATAGGAAAGAATACGGTCTTGATGCCCAACGTTGTCGTTTACGACGACGTGGAAATCGGTGACAACTGCCTCATACAAGCAGGGGTGGTCATTGGCACCGACGGACTAGGATGCACCAGGGACAAGGAGGGACGTTTGACAAAATTCCCCCATCTTGGTGGTGTCATAATAGGTGATGACGTGGAAATAGGAGCCAACAGCCAGGTGGCAAAAGGTGTGTTCAGCGATACGCTCATTGAAAATGGATGCAAAATCAATGGACTGTGCTTCATCGCCCACAATTCACATTTGGAGGAAAACGTGTGGATCACGGGAGACACCATGCTTTGCGGGTCGGTGCATGTAAGGAAAAACACAACCATCTTTTCCAATGTCATCGTCAGGGAGCAAAGGCTCATTGGTGAAGGCGTGACCGTCGGCATGGGCTCCGTCGTGACGAAGAACATACCTGATGGGGAAACATGGTTGGGAGCACCCGCACATAAATTGGAGAAGAAATGAAGAGTTGGCAGAAGCAGGACATATCCATCAATAAAACCCAATCCATCATCTCTGCCCTGAGGCAGATGGATGCGGCAAAAGTGAAACTCTTGCTCGTGATGGATGAGGGCAAGTTCCATAGCCTCATCAGCATCGGTGACATACAAAGAGCCATCATCGCCAACAAGTCTTTGGAAACTCCCATCGAAGGCATCTTACGCAAGGAAGTGAAAGTGGCGAGTGTGAATGACGACAGGGAGGCGGTAATTGCAAGGATGAAGGAGCGTCGAAATGATTTCATGCCTGTCGTGGATGACGACTACAATGTGGTGGACATCATCTTTTGGGATGACATCTCGAACATCAGGGAGGGGAGAATCAAAAACAAGTTCAACCTTCCTGTCATCATCATGGCTGGAGGAAAAGGAACACGGCTGAGGCCACTGACCAATGTCTTGCCGAAACCTCTTATACCGATAGGAGAGCAGACCATGATGGAGGACATTATGGACAAGTTCGTGGAATGTGGATGCCATGAATTCTTCATCTCTGTGAATTACAAGGCGGATTTCATCAGAAGGTATTTCGACAACCTCAAAAAAGCGCAATACCATTTGACCTATTTCCAAGAAGACCATCCACTCGGAACGGCCGGAAGCCTCCATTTGTTGAAGGACCACATCAACAGCACTTTCTTCGTTTCCAACTGCGACATCATCATTGACGAAGACTATTCCCAAATCCTTGACTTCCACCGAACCAACGGCAATGAAATCACCATGGTCGCAGCTTTGAAGAACTACTCCATCCCGTATGGCACTTTGGAAACTGGCGAGGGTGGGCAACTCATAGGACTTACAGAGAAACCTGATATGACCTTCAAAATCAACACGGGCATGTACATCCTTGAGCCACATCTGATCAATGAAATCCCTTCGGACAGGCTCTATCACATCACCTTCCTTATCGAAAAGCTGCTGAATGAAGGGCGGAAGGTGGGGGTCTTTCCCATCAGCGAAGGTGCCTGGACGGATATAGGCAACTGGGATGAATATTTCAAGTATTGCGTGAAATGAGAGGAAAGAAAATACTGACTTATTTGGGTGTCGTTGCCGTTGTGGCAACGATGTTCAAGATGTTTTATGGCTTCCATCCATTGTTGCAAGGGTGGTTCCCTGCCATTTTATGGACTGTCGCCTATTTTTATTATCATCCGAGGGATTTGAGACAAAGAGGTGTTATTTGTTACATCTTTTTCTTCCTTACATCTTTCTTCTTTTTCTTGCTGGGCTCAACGTGTGGGCGCATGGATGCAGCCTCCGACTTTGCTTATTTCCTTTCATATCTTCTTTATCCTTACATATACTTCTATTTCCTTGTCAAATATACAAGTGACAAGCATAAGACTGTCATCGTTGCATTACTGACCTTGATTGTTATGTATTACGCTGCAAGGACATTGATGATTACAAGGGGTGATTCACTCTTTATCAGAAGGATCATCAACATGGACGAGAACATGGCACTCATCAATGCATTCAGATTTCAGGGTTTGGCTGACTACTCCCTCACCCATGCCATGGTGTACATGGTGCCTGCTTATGTGTTTTTATTCAAGGTCACCACAAGGTTTTGGATCAAATCGGTTGGCTTCGGCTTGATTGTTGTTGCTTTCTTGCTGATTTACTTGGGAGGAGCTTCTGCGGCTCTCATGATGTTTTTCGTGGCAGTCTTGATTTCTTTCTTGATCAATTCAAGAAGGACAACAAAAGCCAACTTTGTCATTATCGGTATCTCTTTGTCGTTCATGTTGTTCCTTATCAACAAGAATTTCCTTTTGGGCTTGATCTCATTCGCTCGTAGTTTGTTGCCTTCTGGTAATGCATATTGGAAAAAATTGGATGACTTCGAAAACTCTTTGCTTTTTGAACAGGCGGAAGGAGATGTCGGTGGCAGGCTGACCTTGTATGCCAACTCATGGGATACTTTTATACGTAACCCTTTGGGTACCTTTGACGGTTCTTTGGTGGGTGGTCATATGTATTTCATCGACCTTTTGGCTTCCATCGGTATTTTTGCCTTGCTCTTGTTTGCGTTCATAGGAATCGTGTTCTATTTTACCTACAAACTCATGCCCATCAGATCCAGGCCATATTATTCATTGGGATTCTTCTTGTTCGTAGCGATGGGTTGTGTCAAGAATATGGCTGGCTATGATTTCTTTGTCGTACCATTTGTTTATCTTCCTTTGACATTCATGGTTTGTAAATCTTTAGGGTTAATGAATAGGAAGTCATGAAAGTAGCAATTGTCAACACTATGCCAGTACCCTCTGGGGCTGCTTCTGTCAACAGATTCCTCTCCTATGCAAGGGGATTGGTTGAGTTGAAAAATGAAGTGGAGGTTCTATCGTCGGCACATACTGTCTCACCTGAAGGGAATGTGGATGGAATAGCGTATCATAACCTGGGTAAAGGAAAAGGAGCATTGCATCTATTGGGTGCCCTTTCAAAAATGGTATCCAGGTTATGGAAAGGCCGTTACGACGCAGTCATCCTCGTCTCCAATAGTTTGGCTCTGATTTATCCCATCGTCCTGGTCTGCAAATTGCGTGGGATAAAAATCATACAAGAGAAGAGCGAATTCCCATTTGTCTTGATGAAGAAAGGATTCCTGCGTCAGTGTTTCGCCAAGTTCTATACTTCAACCACATACAAATTGTTTGATGGCTTGATAGTGATGACCAAGCCGCTCATGGAATACTTCTCTACAAGGGTAAGCAAGAAATGCAAGATGGTGCAAGTGCCACTGACCATCGATATGGAACGTTTTGCCATAGGAAAGGAGAGAAATGCCCAATATGGCGATTATATCGCTTATTGCGGCGACATGGCAGGCAACAAGGATGGCGTGGTGAATCTGATCAAGGCGTTCATCATGGCATCTGAGCGTATCGGAGACGTGAATCTGCTGTTGATTGGAGGCTCCTCAAGAGAGAACGATTTCAAAAAAATCAAGGATATCGTGAAAGAAAGCGGAAATGAACGCATCATTTTCACCGGAAGGGTCTCAAGAGATGAAATACCGGCTCTTCTGGTCAATGCAAAGGCTCTCGCCTTGGCAAGACCGTCGGGACTGCAGTCCACGGGGGGATTTCCCACAAAGTTGGGTGAATACTTGTCGACCGGCAACCCCGTGGTCGTCACGGCGGTAGGAGACATTCCCCTATATCTGAACGAATCCAATTCCTTTATTGTGGAGCCAAACAACAATGAGGCTTTTGCAGAAAAATTGGTAAGCATATTCAATGACTACCCGGCTGCGATGGAAATAGGAAAACGGGGAAAGGATGTGGCGAACCAAAATTTCAATTACAAGGTGCAAGCCCCTGTTATCGAAAAGCTCATTCAAGAATTGTCATGAAAATAGCATTGTTGGGCGATATCGCCTTGTATGGAAGATTCGCAGTGGAGAACAACCCACATCTCGACCATTATTTTGAGGATGTGGAGAGGTTGCTGGCTGGAATGGACCATGTGATTGGCAACTTGGAAACGCCATTTGTAGACAAGCAGAAAAAATATGGCGCCAAGTCGGCGCATATCTGTTGCAAACTGCCAAATGTCGAGGTGCTGAAATCATTGCATGTGTCGGCTGTAGGACTGGCCAACAACCATGCTTTCGACTTTGGCCGTGAAGCGTTTGAACTCACCTGCAATCATCTTCAAGACAACAACATACCCTTCTTCGGAATCAAGGGGAAGGAACTGTTTCTGGAGGATGCTTCCACAAAGATAGCACTTTCCGGTTTTTGTTGCTACTCCACCAACCCCTTGGGAATGGGAGAGGATGGTGTGAACATCTTGAACGTGGAAGAGGTGGAAAGGCAGATGAGGGAAAACCAAGAAAAAGGTTTCTTCAACATCGTCAGCATACATACAGGGCAGGAACATGTGAACTACCCCAACTATGATGCCATCATCATGGCAAGGAAATGGGCAAAGCAGTTTGATTATGTATATTACGGACATCATCCCCATGTGGTGCAAGGGGTGGAAAAATGTGGCAACTCGCATATCTTCTACAGTTTGGGTAATTTCTGTTTTGATGATGTATATACCAGCAAGTCAAAGAAACCTTTGGTCAAATTGAGTGACAACAACAAGACCGGCATGATCGTCATCTTGGAGTTTGAAGGGAATGCCGTCAAGAATCATGAGACCATTCCTTTTTACATGGGGGAGGAAAAGATGGAAATAAGGAAAGACCTTGCACCTCAATTTGAAAGCTATTCCTCAGCCCTCTCCATGCCCAAAGGCGAGTATGTCAGCATGAGGAGAAAATTGCTCAATGCATACATTCAGAAAAGGAAGGAAATGCGTAACCTTACTTGGTATCTGAAAAGATTGAACTTGAACTCTTACTTGATGATTCGCAACGCCAAGAACAATGCTAAAGCTTATCAAGCCAACGTAAGAACTTATTTGTAAAGCGAATGGCGTGATTGGAAGTTGAATCAAATAAACTACATGGTATGGATAAAAGAATAGAGAGCACATATCGGCATGCACCCATTTGGTTTCAGAATTTCATGATTACCGTTTATGGTAGAAAATTGGCGAAACACCGATACAACGATGTCTACAAACAAGAATTGGAACGGCTGAAAAACAGAGACATCTCAAATCTTAAAGAGCAAAAGGAAATACAAAACAAGAAATTCCTGGAACTCTTGGCTTATGCCATGAAGTATTGCCCCTTCTACAAGGAATTCTACAAGGATGTGGATTTGCAGAAGGTAAAGTCGGTGGATGATATCCATCTCTTGCCTATCTTGGACAAGGAAACGCTCCGGCAAAATATGAAAGCCATTTATACCACGGAGAATGTGCCTTGTGGTTATGCAAGAACAGGAGGAACGACAGGAAAGTCGCTCGTGGTGAAGGTGGTCCTGAAGGATGTACAGTTGCGTATGGCATATCTTGACTGGTTCAAGAGCATGTATGGCTTCACCATGACCAAGGACAGGCACGCCAGGTTCAATGGAAAGGACATCATTCCATTGGGGCAGAAGGCAAAGGTGTTTTGGAGGGACAACAGGACGGTGAAACAACGCATCTATTCCAGTTTTTACACTTCAACGGAAAACATCAAATACTACGTTGACAATCTCAACAAGTACAAACCCCTTGAGTTGGATGGATTTTGCTCTACCATATACGATATAGCCTTGTATATGAAGACTCACCAACTCAAACCGACATTCAAGCCGTTGGCCATCTTTCCCACTTCAGAGACGGTCTTGCCTTACCATAGGGAATTGTTGGAAGAGGTGTTCGGGTGCAAGGTGAGAGACCAATATGCAAGCAGTGAGGGTGCACCGTTCATTATCGAGTTCCCTGACGGGTATATGCATGAATGCCTTGACACAGGGGTCTTTGAACATATGCCTACCGACCATGGTACGAAGCTCATCGTCACGTCGTTCACCACCCATGGCACACCGCTCATCAGATACGACATTGGCGACAACATCTTGGAATGCACGGAAGAAGACCATCCGGATGTATCCATAGGATTCCCGGCCATCAAGGCCATTGACGGGCGAAAGGCTGATGCCCTCTTTTCTCCTGAAAGGGGGCATATCAGCAATGCGAACATGTCGAACGTCATCAAGCATCTGCCCAACTCCATCATCAATATTCAGTTTGTTCAGGACCAACTCGACCATATCCTCATCCGTGTAGTAGTTGACAAGGACCGTTACCAGAAGAGTGATGAAAAGCATATCATCGACGAGATGAACATCCGCTTTGGTGAAAAAATGAAGTATGATATTGAATATGTGGAAAAAATCGAGAGAACCAAGGGGGGAAAATATCGGATGATCATCAACAATACCAATTCATAGGATGGCTGGGGTGACGCCGACCTGCATTGATGAACAAAGAAAACACCGCCCAAGGATTTTACGCTATAGTTTTTAAGAATCATCATCTTTGAAAGATATTATCCATGTCTCAACCCGCATTGTCTGTCATAGTTCCAGTATATAATGTTGGAAAATACTTGCGTCCGTGCCTTGACAGTATCATGGCACAAACCTTCTCCAACTTCGAGGCCATTCTCGTTGATGATGGCAGTACAGACAATAGTGGAGCCGTCTGTGATGAATATGCTGCTCGCGACAATCGTTTCGTGGCCTTGCACCAACAAAATGGCGGAGTCAGTTCTGCCAGAAATGCAGCGTTGGGCATTTCAAGAGGTGAATGGGTAGGCTTTGTTGATGCCGACGACTTGGTATTGCCCAATGGTTTCGAAACACTTATGGCTTCCACCAATGAAAGCATTGATTTGGTCAGCGCCTCGTATGAAAGATATGAGAATGAATCAGTAATTCCTGAAAAAAGCAAATTTGAAGACAAGATTTTGCCAAAAGAAGATTTCATGACGGAAATCTGCAAATTAAGGACACGTTGTTGTGAGCGTTATCTTTTTACCAAGATATTCCGGAAATCCATTATTGATGAATATGCCTTGAGATTCAATGAAAAGCTTGCATATCGGGAGGATGTGCATTTCATATTTCAGTTCTTGACCCATTGCAAAAGGGATGTCTCGTGTGTCGGAGAGCATGTGTATGCTTATTTCAGACGGTCAACGGGAGCGGCCATTACACATACTTCTTCATTCACGCCAAAGTCGATGGATATGTTCTATTCCATGGAGATGGTCATGCAAATGGCAAAGGAGGCAAATGTATCCAAAACCACGGTGCAGTTGCTGAAAAGAGAACTCATTTATGCTTTCAACCATATACAATTGTTGATAAAAAGATCAGGACGTAAGGATTTGAAGGCTGAAAAGAGTTACTTGTGGAAACATCTTGCTGCCAACCTCTCAAAAAAAGAATTTGTCGTGTTCTTGGTGAAAAAGTATTTGGGACCTTTTTATGTGAAAATGAGAAGTCTCGTAAGTAAAAAAATGAACCATGGCGGGCAACGTCCCTCTCATGGCTGAATCATAGGAATCAATTCAATATAATACAATAATGAGTTACAGTCATTTGTCTTTTCCAAAAGACGCTTTCTTCCTCGTCACCGGTGGCGCCGGATTCATCGGTTCCAACCTCTGTGAGGCCATCCTGAGGATGGGGTATCGTGTGCGCTGCCTCGATGACTTGAGCACTGGCAAGCAGAAAAATGTCGACCTTTTCATCGACCATCCAAACTACGAATTCATCAAGGGAGACATCAAGGACCTCGACACCTGCATGAAGGCCTGCGAAGGGGTGGACTACGTCCTCAACCAAGCAGCTTGGGGTAGTGTGCCGCGCTCCATCGAGATGCCTCTGTTCTACTGCGCAAACAACATACAAGGCACGCTCAACATGCTGGAGGCGGCAAGGCAAAACGGGGTCAAGAAGTTTGTTTATGCATCAAGTTCCTCTGTCTATGGCGACGAACCCAACCTCCCCAAGCGAGAGGGCGTGGAGGGAAACCTGCTCTCACCGTATGCGGTATCGAAAAGATGTGACGAGGAGTGGGCCAAGCAATACACCAAGCATTACGGGCTCGACACCTACGGACTGCGTTACTTCAACGTCTTCGGCCGAAGGCAAGACCCCGACGGAGCATATGCCGCCGTCATCCCCAAGTTCATCAAACTGCTGCTCAACGGTCAGAAATGCCATATAAACGGCGACGGAAGACAAAGCCGCGACTTCACTTACATCGAGAATGTGATAGAGGCCAACCTCAAGGCGTGCCTGGCTTCACACGAAGCAGCAGGGGAAGCCTATAACGTGGCCTATGGTGGGCGGGAGTATCTCATTGACATCTACCACACCCTTTGCAAAGCGCTAAATACGGATTTGGAACCTGAATTCGGACCGGACAGGCCGGGAGACATCAAGCATTCAAACGCCGACATCAGCAAGGCGAGGAAATTACTGGGTTACGATCCGGAATACAATTTCGAGCGTGGGCTCAATGAGGCCATAGAATGGTATAAAAACAACGTTTGACAAACAATAATACAGAAATATGAAAGAGATTAGAATTTGCGTGATAGGATTGGGGTATGTGGGCCTGCCTCTGGCACGACTCTTCTCCACCAAGTATCCCACGGTGGGTTTCGACATGAACCCGGCACGCGTGGAGGCGTTGATGGGAGGTCATGACAGCACGCTTGAAGTGGCTGACGACTTGTTGAAAGACGCCATCGACAATCATGGATTCACATGCACCACCGATTTGGAGATGATACGCGACTGCAACTTCTATGTCGTAGCCGTGCCAACACCGGTGGATGAGAACAACAACCCCGACTTGCGACCGCTCTATGGGGCAAGCGATACGGTGGGAAAGGTCATTTCCAAAGGAGACATTGTGGTGTATGAGTCTACCGTCTATCCAGGAGTCACCGAAGACGAGTGCATCCCTGTTGTCGAAAGAGTTAGCGGCATGAAATACAACACCGACTTCTTTGCAGGATACTCGCCAGAGCGCATCAACCCGGGAGACAAGTTGCACACCGTGGAACTCATCAAGAAAGTCACGTCGGGCTCCACGCCAGAAGTGGCGGAAATAGTGAACAACGTCTATGCAAGTGTCATCAAGGCCGGGACCCACAAGGCTTCAAGCATCAAGGTGGCCGAGGCTGCAAAAGTGATAGAGAACTCACAACGGGATATCAACATCGCTTTCGTCAATGAATTGTCGAAAATCTTCAATCGCATGGGCATCGACACCCACGACGTCCTCGAGGCGGCTGCGACGAAATGGAATTTCCTGCCTTTCAAACCCGGTCTTGTGGGAGGGCATTGCATCGGTGTCGACCCTTATTATCTCGCACAGTGCGCGCAACGTCATGGATACAATCCAGAAATCATACTCGCGGGACGAAGGACAAACGACGGAATGGGAGAGTATGTGGCCAACCAAACACTAAGGTGCATGCTCAAGAAGGGCATACCGGTGCTCAAGTCGCACATCCTCATCCTGGGATTCACCTTCAAGGAGAATTGCCCCGATGTGCGCAACACCAAGGTCATCGACATCTACAAGGCACTGGCTGAGTTCGACTTGTGCATCACTGTCTACGACCCTTGGGCCAATCCCGACATCGTAAGAAAGGAGTATGGCATTGAAGTGACCAACCAACTGCCTACAGAGAAGGCCGATGCCGCCATCCTCGCCGTAGCACATTCCAAGTTTGACAACCTCGACGTATTGTCACTCGTCAAGCAAAAGCATGTGATTTACGACGTAAAGGCTTTCCTCGACAGGAACATCGTGGACGGAAGACTGTAAGATAATTAATAATTAATAATTTATAATTTATTTGTAACTCAAGTATCGCAAGTAGTAACTGTTCAGCGAATAGCATCGCTGAATGGTTACCGCAAGTAGAGTGTTTAATATCATGTAATCAATTTATCCCGAATTAGTCAATTAAAGAAAGGCAATGGCTTTTGCGAATTTTCTTATATTCTGCCATTCGTGATAAAAAGAACAACATCTTGAACACTCTATTTCGCAAGTAAGGAAAATGAGGCTTGAAGTAGGTTTTAACTATGCCGAAAACCATATTCCAACTTCCAAGGCTTTTGCTCCGACAGTTCTAAATTCCTAAACTTTCCCATTCCCAATCGTATATACAATTATAAAATTGAAATTGAGAAAAATATTGAATTTCTTTTTGCTCACTTGCTTGCATAAACAATTATGAAAAAAATAGTAATACTTTACCCAATTCGTCATAATGATTATGGTTTCTATTCAGATTTGATTCATAAGGAAAATGTAAAATTAGTAAGTCTGAAGCGTAATCCATATTCGTTTCTTTTAAAAAATCTTAAATTAGGTAAAGGCATTAAAGCACTTGTACTTTATTTGTTGCGAATAGTCAAGTATTTACTAGACAAAATCATAATTGATTTAGGTAACATAGATTTTTATTCATTGCCTTACAAAACTAAAAACGTAAAAGTGATATTAGTGATGGATTTTGCGTTGAATGCTATGGATAATTTTAATGTGCTAAATAAATGTAAAAAAAACAAAGACATAAAGATTTGCCTTTATCTCATCAATCAGATTGGTTTTGGTGACGCAGAAAATAGAGAGGATGTTCAAAAGTTATTACAAAAAATGAATTCATTCAAGTGGGATTCCATATTCTCATTTGATAAACATGATTGTGAAAAGTTTGGTTTCCAATATATGGGGTTCAATTATTATTCAATGAGAAATTTGAAATCAGTGTCAAATCCGTCAAAAGATTTATTTTTAGCGGTATGTTATTCTAAGTCAAGAGAAAAGATAATATGTGACGTATATAGTTATCTTGCAAAGGCAGGTGTAAAATGTGATATTCATGTTAAGTTGTGGAATGAGGGGTATGAAAATATGATTGATGGTATTCATTATATAACCAAAGGTTTTGCTATGATGACTTATGAAGAATGTTTGAAAAAAGCACTTGATAGTAATTGCTTGCTTGAAATCATCAGACCAGGTCAAGAAGGTCCAACACTGAGGTATATGGAAGCTGTTTGTTATAATAAAAAACTCCTAACAAATAACAGCCAAATAACCGAATATCCATTTTATAATCCCCAATATATGAAGATTTTCGACAAAGTGGAGGATATTGATATAGAATGGCTGACAGACAAATCTCCTGTGGAATACTATTATAAGGGAGATTTTTCACCAGTTCATTTAGTTGATGAACTTCTTTGCAATTAATGATACGAATGGTGAATGAAGAAACAAAATATCAACAGACAAACCTCCAGAGCCGAACGGCTTCAGCTTTTACGTTTAGGCAGAATTTAATACAACAGTGACAAAAACTGATTTCATATTCGGCTTGATACGCTCTGCATTGTGGCAGAAACCACATCCGCATTTCGCCATGGCGGGATGGCAATACAAGGAGGTGATGCAATATGCCGAGCGGCAATGCGTGATGGGACTTGTCACCGACTGCTTGAGGACAAACGATATGGAGTTGCCCAAAAAATGTGTCATCAATCTGCTCAAATTGCAGAATGCCATGGAGAGGGAAAATAAAATCTTGGAGGACAATGTGGCAAGTCTCACAAGATTGCTTGACGGGCATCACATCCCACATGTCGTGGTGAAGGGACAGACCTTGGCGGCGCTGTATCCAAAACCGAGACTCAGAATTCCGGGCGACATCGACTTCTATGTCTCTGAAAAGGATATGGAAAAAGTCATGAAGGTCATACAAGAGGCATGGGATATAAAAATCAAGCAGGAGAAGAAGGAGGTCCAGCCGCGACATCTTCCCTTCAAATACAACAACAGCACGTTTGAGATGCATTTCAAGCTGGCGCTTTTCCCGCTTCCACGCCATCAACGCTATCTCGACGAGTTGGTGGATGACGTCTCCACCAGAACAACAGTGAACGTAGGAGGAACGGCCATCCCCGTCTTGCAACCCACCTTGAACGTGTTTTATACCTTCATCCATCTCTATCACCATTTGAGGAAGGAGGGCGTGGCACTAAGGCAGTTGTGTGATGTGGTCATCATGCTCGACAAACTGCATGACAGCATCGACACCCAGCTGCTGAAACAAATGCTCGACGCCATAGGCTACAGGAAGGCTTTTGGCGCCTTTGGGTGCATATTTGTCGACAAACTCGGACTCGATGAGCAAAAATTTCCGGTGAGCATTGGGAAAAGTGAGAGGAAATGGGGAAAGAAAATCCTTGATGACATCTTGCTACACGGCAATTGGGGCAAGTATGAGCGGGAGCATCTGGACAAGAAGACCAGTGTCAAACGGTCCCTGCATACAGGAAGACTGCTGTTTGCAAGGTATGCCAAATATCTGATGCTCACACCTGCTGACAATGTCGCTTTCTTCACCAGGTATTTGCCGAAATTGATGATAGGTTCCATCAAGAAGAATCTGAGACGAAAGTGATGCTTCACGTCGGATGATTTCTCTGACGGTTCGTCGTTTTCCCAAGAAGGGGATGTGCTTCAGTGCACATCCCCTTCTTGTTGATTGAGAACATGGTGTGAGTGAATGTCTTTGACCAAATCCCGACTAAACTCATCGGCGCCCTTGGCATTCAGGTGCTGGCCGTCCTTGAAATATTCATTGACATGGACATACTTTGGGGAGTTGGAATAGTCGAAGAAGGGGATTTGACGTTGTTGGCATAGCTCGCGGATGGGAGCCATTTGGTCGGAGGGGATGCCATACCACATGGGGGATGCCACGAAAATGAGTCGCACTCCGTCGGTCTCGTCGATGAACTTGTTCAGCAATTCTAGTTTCTCCTCGTCAAACTGTGGCTTTCTTGCCAAGCCCTTCAACTTCTTCTTATTGATGCGCATGGTGTCTATTTCGCCTTTCATCGGAAGGAAACCATTGTTCTTCACAACGAAAACAGGATGGATGTAATCGGTGGTGATTTGGAGAAACTTGGAGTTGTAGCGATACATCTGGCTGAACATCTTGTACTGTTCTGTTTGGTCCACTTCTTTGAACAGGTCGCTGATGTTGTCTCGGTCATAAGACTCCTTCAGCCAACCGAGATATTTATTGTTGGCTTCGCCTTTGAGCAGGTCGAAGGATGTTGTGACATCGTAGATGATGACCTTGGGCTTGTAGTGCTCTTTGATGAGTTGCCACCAACCATAAAAAAGGACGATGCCGTTGCCGTCTTGGCCGCAATTGTAGCAGGAAAGCCCTAATGAGTCGGTGATGATTTGAGGATTATAGTGATGGATGGCTCGAGAAGAACCAAAGATGAGAATGTCTTCGTTGGTTTTGTCAGTGATGTAGTTGTGATGGCCTACGTATCCTCCCTTGCTATGTTTCGTCATATAGGAAACGGTGTAACCCACCACACGGTCGATGACAAACAACAAGGCGAAGAAGATGGCTATGCGGAGAAGGAATCCTTTCATTGGTCAGAAATTTGCATATATGAATTGATCGGCACTGAAAACACCTGCCAGCAGGATGGAAACCATGACAAGAAGATAGGAGGCCCAACGGACAATCTTCCTCTTGTTTTCAAACAATTGGAACTTGTCGGGGAAGAATTCATCAGAGAAGTCCTTGACAAACAGCATTACCAGTCCAAATGCAATGAAAGCGGATGTGGTGAAGCTGTTCATGTAGACCTTCATAGGCAATGACGGGTCGAAAATCCGTGCAATAACACCGCAGGCGTCGGATAGGGTGGGCATGCGGAAGAAAATCCAGGCGAAGTTGACAAGAAGGAAGGTGATGATGATTTTTACAGTCTTGCCAAACCTACCATATTCGCACTTTTGCTGGCCAAGCATCTTCTCGATGATTTGGGAGAAACCGTGCATGCAACCCCACACGATGAAGGTCCAATTGGCTCCATGCCAGATGCCGCTCACAAGGAAGGTGACGAAGATGTTCCAATAATTGCGGGGCTTGGAGCAGCGGCTGCCGCCCAAGGGAATATAGACATAATCTTTCAGCCATGTGGAGAGTGATATGTGCCAGCGACGCCAGAAGTCGGTGACGCTGAAAGCAAAGTAGGGACGACGGAAGTTTTCCGTCAGTTCGAAACCAAGCACCTTGCCCACGCCTATGGCCATCAACGAATAGCCGGCGAAGTCTGTGTAAATCTGGATTGTATAAAGGAGGCTTGCTACAAAGCAGGACGTGCCCGTGTAGTTGGCATAGTTGGGCAGTACCGTGTCAACGTAGAGAGCCACACGGTCGGCCACCACCACTTTCATGAACATGCCCCATAGCATCATCTTCAAGCCTGCAACGGCCTTGCCGTAGTCGAAATAGGGACGCAGTTTCTTTAGTTGAGGGATTACCAACGAGGCCTTGTTGATGGGACCGGAAAGGATGCTGGGGAAGAAGGAAACAAAAAGGGCGTAGGTGAGGAAGTCGCGTTCTGCCGGTTGGCGCTTGTAATAGACATCCCAAAGATAGCCTAAGGCTTGGAAAGTGAAAAAGGATATGCCTATGGGTATCGCCCAGTTGAGACCTTCAAGTTGAAAGTTCATTCTCAGCAGGGTCAAAGCATCGTTGACGGTGTCGTTGATGAAATTGTAGTATTTGAATAGTGCCAATGGCAGCAAAGCCAAAACCACACCTACTGTCAAGACAGCCTTGGGGCGCTTGGCTTTCTCCACTTCCAATGCTGCCAGGTAGGTGACTGCTGTTACACCAAGCAAGATCAGGGCGTAGGCAGGTTTCCATTGGATGTAAAGGATGTAGCTTACAACCAGGAGAAACATGTTGCGTGCCTTGCCGTAAGACGATGGTATGGCGTAATATAGCAGGAATATCAGCGGGAACAGAACAATGAAGTTGAACGAATTGAATATCATATCATCCCTTGGGTTGCGTCGTGCCTGGGCTTCATGCCTGGGCCTTGTCCTATGTTTGATTGTATTTGTCGGTGTTAGCCGCTTGTTTCACAATTGGAAGCATGTCTTCCTTGAATTTTTCTCCTAATTGCTCTCATCCTTCTTTTTCTTCCTGCGGCGTCTTTGGGGCTTCGCAGTCGCTGCGGCAGTGGGGGAGGGTGACGTCTCTGAAGTAGTCGGGGGCACGGTTTGCTTTTCAGCCTTGGGCGATGCATCCTGCGGAGCCTTGTCTTTCCTGCGCCCGCGTCCTTTATGCTCGCCGCGTCCTTTGGAGGACTCGCCGCGTCCTTTTGAGGCATTGCCGCGCCTCCTGCCGTGTGAGCCGCCGTGGCCCCCGCGTCCGCCGCGGCCCATCGGCTTGTATTCGGGACCTTCGCCCAACCCTTCGGGGAGGGGGATTTTCTCCACCAGGTAACCGAGGAATTTCTCTATCTGCATGAAGTCGGCTATCTCGCGCCCCCGGACGAGGGTGATGGCCTTGCCGTCGCGCTGTGCTCGGGCGGTGCGCCCGATGCGGTGTACGTAGTCTTCGCTGTCGTGGGGGACGTCGAAGTTCATCACCGTGGCGATGTCGTCGATGTCGATGCCGCGGGCGACGATGTCGGTGGCAACAAGCACGTCCACCTGCCCGCTCTTGAAACGGTACATCATCTCGTCGCGTTGGCTCTGGTCGAGGTCGGAGTGCATCTCACCGCTGTTGATGTGCATCTGCCTGAGCGAACGGTTGATTTCCTTCACCTTTTGCTTGGAGCCGGCGAAGATGATGACACGACTCAACTCGTTGTTCATGAACAGGTGGCGGATGATGCCCAACTTCTGGTTCTCATGGCACACGTAGGCCATCTGCATGATGTTGTCGGCAGGGCGGCTGACGGCCAGTTTCACCTCCACGGGGTCTTTCAGCAGCGTCTTGGCCAGTTGCTCTATTTTCTGCGGCATGGTGGCGGAGAACATGATGGTCTGGCAGGTCTTGGGAAGGTGGCTCGCTATCTTGAGGATGTCGTCGCTGAAGCCCATGTCGAGCATGCGGTCGGCCTCGTCGAGGACGAAGAAAGACACCTGGCTAAGGTCGGCGTGCTGCATGGTGATGTGGCTGATGAGCCGGCCGGGGGTGGCTATCACCACGTTGGCGCCCAGTTGGAGGCCTTTCGTCTCCTGGTCGTATCGGCCGCCGTCGTTGCCGCCGTATACCGCCACGCTGCTGATGCCTTCGAGGTAATAGCCGAAACCTTCCATCGCCTGGTCGATCTGCTGGGCCAGTTCGCGTGTCGGACTCATGATGACGCAGTTGATGGCTTCTTCGGGGTAATAGCCGTCTTCGATGAGGCTGAGGATGGGCAGCAGGTAGGCGGCGGTCTTGCCGGTGCCCGTCTGGGCTACGCCGATGAGGTCCCTGCCATCGAGTATTTCGGGGATGCAGGCCTCTTGTATGGGGGTGCAGGTCTCGAAGCGCATGTCGTCGAGCGCGTCGAGGATGTTGTCGTTTAAATATAATTCGTCGAATCTCATTCTTTTTCTTGATTTTTCTAAGGGGGCGGAGCCTCTGGTTTACCTAGGCATTCCAAGCTCTGAAGTCTGATGTCTAGCGTCTAACGTCTAGCGCCTAACGTTTAGCGTCTTTTTAGTTCGGTGCCTGGCGGTAGCAGAAATAGGCCACGATGGCGAAGAGGAAGTTTGGCACCCAGGCTGCGATGACCGGTGGGAATCCTGCGTTGATGGAG
The DNA here is from genome assembly GCA_017524385.1 of Prevotella sp. Classification (GTDB taxonomy): domain Bacteria; phylum Bacteroidota; class Bacteroidia; order Bacteroidales; family Bacteroidaceae; genus Prevotella. The sequence goes on along the minus strand of JAFWSS010000131.1, from coordinate 9,805 downwards.
AAGGTGGACGACACGGTCTGTAGCATGATGTATGTGAAACTGAGAATCAGTCCAATGCCCAGGTACATGCCCATGCCTCCCTTTCGTTTGTGAGAGGACAGCGACGCCCCGATGATGGTGAGGATGAAGGAGGCGAATGATGACGCGATGCGCTTGTGGTATTCCACCTCGTATTGCACCACGTTGCCCGAGCCACGGCTCTGCTGTTTGGAGATGTATTCCTTGAGTTGCGGGCTTGTGAATGTCTCCTGCTGACCTTTGGAGTAAACCAGGTCGGTAGGTTCCATGATGATGACGGTGTCGAGTTGGGCGCCTTGGGTGATTTTCTCCTTCATTCCGCCCAACTCTCGTATTTTCCAGTTCATCGCCTTCCAATGGTATTTCTCGTTGCTGATGGTGTCGTAATAGACCTCTGAGGCAGTCAGGTGGCTCACGATTTTCTTGTTCTCAAACTTGTCGAGAATGAAGCCGTAGCCGCATTTGCGCAAGTTGTCGTAATATTGTATGCGTGCGATGACGCCTGGTGCGACTTGCATCTGCACGTTCTCTGCCGACGTGTTCTTGCGCTTGTGCTTGTAGAGTGTCTCGAAATGCTGGCGCACCACCGTGCCGTGGGGGATGACGTAGGCTCCAAGGTAGTAGGTGGTGATGGAAATCAGTATGCACGACACCATGTAGGGCACCATCAGGCGGCGGAAGGACAGTCCGGAGGCGAGCATGGCGATGACCTCGGAGTTGCCGGCGAGTTTCGAGGTGAAGAAAATCACGGCGATGAATACGAACAGCGGGCTGAACAGGTTGGCGAAGTAGGGTACGAAATTGGCGTAGTAGTCGAAGACGATGGCCTTCAGGGGGGCGTTGTATTGGGTGAATTTCGCCAGGTTCTCGTTGATGTCGAAGACGATGGAGAGCGAGATGATCAGTGCTATGGCATAGATATATGTGCCGATGAATTTCTTGATGATGTACCAGTCCATCCGCTTCATGTAGTGGCCGGGACTGAGCCATGCGAGCAGGCCTGGCAACTTGCGCAACAAGTGCCATCCTTTCTGTATAAGGGGAGCGCTCCCCTTCGAAACCTTCGAGGCGGCCCTTTTGGTGGCACGCCATGCCTTGAGTGGCTTCAGGTGCTTGCGTATGGTGCGGTATCTCATGTTGTCTTGGTTGTCGGGGTCACAGGCGGCGGCCAAGTTGGGTGATGACTTTTGACTTCCATTGTGTGAAGTCGCCGCTGATGATGTGCTGGCGGGCGTCGCCCACCAGGCGAAGGTAGAAGGCCAGGTTGTGGATGCTCGCTATCTGTAGGGCGAGCAGTTCCTGTGCCTTGAAGAGATGGTGGAGGTAGGCTTTGCTGTGGAGACGGTCGAGTGAGCAGCCGGCGGGGTCGATGGGGGAGAAGTCGCTCTCCCATTTCTTGTTGCGCATGTTGATCGTACCTTCGTAGGTGAAAAGGTGGGCGTTGCGACCGTTGCGGGTGGGCATCACGCAGTCGAACATGTCGACACCGCGCTCGATGGACTCCAAAAGGTTCTGGGGGGTGCCGACACCCATGAGGTAGCGGGGGCGGTCCTTGGGGAGGATGCCGTTCACCACCTCGATCATCTCATACATCACCTCGGTGGGTTCGCCTACGGCAAGGCCGCCGATGGCATATCCGTCGGCTCCTTTGTCGGCGGCATGCAGGGCGGCGTCGGTGCGGAGGTCCTTGTAGGTGCACCCCTGAACGATGGGGAACAGGCTTTGCCTATGGCCGTAGAGCGGAGTGGTCTCTTCCATGCGTCGCACGCAACGGTCGAGCCATCGCTGGGTGAGGCCCAGGCTCTTCTTCGCATAGCCGTAGTCGCTGTCGCCCGGGGGGCACTCGTCGAACGCCATCATGATGTCGGCGCCGATGATGCGCTGCGTGTCGATGACGTTCTCCGGGGTGAAGGTGTGCTTCGAACCATCGATGTGGGAGCGGAACTCACACCCCTCCTCACGCAACTTGCGGATGCCCGACAAGGAGAACACCTGGAAGCCGCCGGAGTCGGTGAGGATGGGGCGGTCCCATGTGTTGAAACGGTGCAGGCCGCCGGCGGCACGGAGTATCTCAAGGCCGGGGCGCAGGTAGAGGTGGTAGGTGTTGCCAAGGATGATTTGTGCGCCTACCTCCTCGCGCAGTTCACTGAAATGCACTCCCTTCACGCTGCCGCAGGTGCCTACGGGCATGAAGATGGGGGTCTCTATCTCACCATGGTCGGTGGATATCCTGCCGGCGCGGGCGGCACTGTAGGGGTCGGTGTGTTGGAGTTCAAAGGTCATGGGCGGCGGGGGATGGGGTGTCTTCGATGTGAAGGTCGATGGGGTGTGCCACGCGCTCGTCGGTCAGGGCGAATGCCCATACGTCGCTGACGTTCTCCACATAGTGGAATTCCACACCTTTGAGGTAGATGGATGGTATCTCGTCAATGTCCTTCTTGTTGTCCTTGCACATCACAATGTCGGTGATGCCCGCGCGCTTGGCTGCCAGGATTTTCTCCTTGATGCCGCCGACGGGAAGAACGCGCCCACGCAGGGTGATCTCGCCTGTCATGGCCGTGTTGCGACGCACCTTGCGCTGGGTGAGGGCAGAGGCGATGGATGTGGCGATGGTGATGCCGGCGGAGGGACCGTCCTTGGGGGTGGCTCCCTCGGGGACATGGATGTGGATGTTCCATTGGTCGAACACGCGGTAGTCAACACCGAGGTTGTCGATGTGTGCTTTCACATATTCCAAGGCGATGACGGCCGACTCTTTCATCACGTCGCCCAGGTTGCCCGTCAGTGTGAGTTTTGAGCCTTTGCCTTTGCTCAAGGAGGTCTCGATGAACAAGATTTCGCCGCCTACACTCGTCCAGGCAAGGCCGGTCACCACGCCTGCGTCGTCGTTGCCCTGGTAGATGTCGCGATAGAAGGGTGGCTTGCCAAGAAGGTCGCTCAACTTGTCGGGAGTGATTTTTGTATAAGGGAGTTCTCCGTCGCGAGCCTTGATGAATGCCAGCTTCCGGAAGGCTTTGTTGATCTGTTTCTCCAACTGGCGTACTCCGCTCTCACGGGTGTATTGCTCGATGGTCTTCTCGATGGCTTGCTTGGTGAAGGCGGGTTTCTCGGAGAGGGTGGACATGCCGGTGTTCTCCAACTCTCGTGGGACGAGGTGGCGCTTGGCGATTTCTATCTTCTCCTCGGTGATATAGCCGCTCACCTCTATGATTTCCATACGGTCGAGCAAGGGTCGTGGGATGGTGTTCAGGTCGTTGGCGGTGGCGATGAACAGTACCTTCGACAGGTCGTAGTCCACGTCAAGGTAGTTGTCGTGGAAGGCGTTGTTCTGTTCCGGGTCGAGCACCTCGAGGAGTGCCGAGGCGGGGTCGCCGTTGATGGTGTGCTGGGTCACCTTGTCTATCTCGTCGAGGATGAAGACGGGGTTGGACGACCCGGCTTTCTGCATGCTCTTGATGATGCGGCCGGGCATGGCACCCACATAGGTGCGGCGGTGACCGCGGATTTCTGACTCGTCGTGTAGGCCTCCCAGGGAGATGCGCACGTATTTGCGCTTCATCGCCGAGGCAATGCTCTTGCCCAAACTGGTTTTGCCTACGCCGGGAGGGCCGTAGAGGCAGAGTATGGGCGACTTCAGGTCGCCACGCAGCGACAACACGGCGATGTGCTCCAAGATGCGCTCCTTCACTCGTTCCATGCCGTAATGGTCGTGGTTGAGGATGCGCTCCGCACGTTTCAGGTTCATGTCGTCCACCGTGTATTCACCCCATGGCAGGCCGACCATCGTCTGAAGATAGTTGATCTGGATGCTGTAGTCGGGGCTCTGGGGGTTCAGCGTGTCGAGGCGGTCGAGTTCCTTGTAGAATGTCTTTTCCACCTCCTCGCTCCATTTCTTCTTCGAGGCTTGTTCGATGAGTTCCTGTCGCTCGGGTGAGCCTTCGCCGTTGCCCAACTCTTCCTTGATGTTCTTGATTTGCTGTTGTAGGAAGTACTCACGCTGCTGCTCGTCGATGTCTTCACGAGTGCGGATGCGGATGTTCTGCTTCAATTCCACCAACTGCATCTCCTTGTTGATGACTTTCAGCAGTGAGAACACGCGGTCTTTTGTCGATGGGCAGCGGAGGAGGTCCATCTTGTCGGAGATGTTGAATGGCATGTTCGAACTCAAGAAGTTGACCATCACGATGTTGTTGGTGATGTTCTGAAGTGCGAACTGCGACTCGTCGGGGATGTCGTCGTTTTTCTTGATGAACTCTATGGAGGTGCTGCGAAGGTCGTCGACGGCGGCATTGAACTCCTTGTCGTCGGAAGAGGGAAGTTCCTCGGTCACAGGGATGGTGCTGCCAATGATGTATGGTCGGTATTTTTTCACTTCATGGAGCATGCACTTGCCCAAGCCTTGGACGATGGCCGTGAGTTGGCCGCCGGGCATCGGCATCTCGAGCACGCGGATGATTTTGGCATACACGCCCATCTCGTATAGGTCGCTCTCAGTGGGGTTGTCGAGCGTAGGGTCTTTCTGGCAGAAGATGGCTATCAGGCCATCGGGATTGTCTTGCATCTTCCTGACAAGGTTGATGCTGGAGCGCCGACCCACCAGCACCGGTGAGATGACCCCTGGGAAAATCACCATGTTGCGCGTGGCAAGGATGGGGATGTCGCCCTCGGGCTGGCTTTCGAAAAGGTGCTTGATGTCGCCTTCGTAGTCGGCTATCATTTGGAATGCATTGGTTGGTTCTCTGTCCATAATTCTATTGATAAGGAGGGGCTGGGGGAACGCGGAAAATGGTTATCCTTGATGATGATTCCCCCGGCTTCCGTAAATTTTCTGCAAAGGTAGTGAAAAACAAGCGCAATGCAAAGCAAAAAACATTTTTTTGCTTTCATTACCGTGGTGCGTCCTGCATGGCCTCTCTCATATGTGGAGTATGTCGCTGTATCACAGCGACCGACAAAAAAAGGCTCGCATGTTTGCTAGGTTCGCTTTTTATCCGTAACTTTGTCACCTGAAAGCTTTCTTATAGTCATCGTCAGCCATGCCAAACTCTTTTTTCAGGTTTCGTCGGTTTGTCATCCATCAGGAAAAGTGTGCCATGAAAGTGGGTACCGACAGCGTGTTGCTCGGTGCATGGGCGCATGGAGGCGCACGTGTGCTCGACATCGGTGCAGGAACAGGGGTGATTGCTCTCATGATGGCGCAGCGATTCCCACAGGCTCTCGTGGATGCGGTGGAAATCGACCAGGAGGCGTGCTGCCAGGCTGAGGGGAATGTCGTCGATTCTCCTTTTGCCAGACAGGTGAGTGTGATTTGCTCTCCGGTGCAGCTTTTTGCCTCCCGTGCAGAGTATGCAGGATGCTACGACGCCATCGTGTCCAACCCTCCTTTTTTTGAGAACGCACTCAAGGCTCCCACGGAGGCAAGGGCTAAGGCTAGGCACAATGACGCGTTGCCCTTCGACCAACTTTTCAAATCCGTCGTTGCATTGATGAAGAAGGAGGGGGAGTTCTCGGCCATCATACCTTTCGACTACAAGTCACGATTCGAGGAAGAGGCGGCTTTGGCTGGGCTTGTCATCTCAAGGGTGTGTGCGGTAAAGACCACGCCGGCGAAACAGCCCAAGCGATATCTGATGGCTTTCACATTCCCCACAGGCAAGGATTGTGAGTTTGGGGAGGGGCTGCTCGAAACTACTCCGGGGGTGAGGTCCGAATGGTATCGGACCCTCACCAGTGATTTCTATTTGTGAATCATACTGGGGATAGACTTGTAAGTTTATGACTGACAAATCGTTGTCACTATTTGTCATCCCTCTGGATTACTCCATTTCGTGATGAGAAGAGACTCGGGATGGCTGTGGCGTTCAGCGTGTCAGTTTCCTCCATAGACGCTTGTTGAAAGCCACCATGTTGCGACCCTGGCGCAGCAGGTTGCTGTTCATGTCGCTGAAGTCGTTGAGCAATTCGCTCACCGCATTCTGGATAGGATTAGGCGACAACTTGCTGGCATCCTCTGCCTCTTCGTTGCACACCACGCGGATGCCTTTCTCCTTCACCTCCACCACAACCTCGGTGCCCATCGTGGCAGGGTCGCCATCGTAATGTACGGGACCTTCCTTGTCGCGACGAATCAGCACCTTGGAGGCTCTGAATGTCTTTACCTTGCTGCTCTTGTCTAGAGTCTTGTTCATCAAGTCAAAACTCACTTGGGCGGCATCCATGATGCCGAAGGGCTCCATCACGATGATGTCGAGAAGGCCGTCGCTCATCGAGGCGCGGGGGGCGATGAAGGCATTGTTGCCATACTGCGACGCATTGGCGCAGGTCACCAAATAGGCTTTGTAACGATGCTCGCCGCTCTCGTCTTCTATCGTGTATACCTGGGGCTTGTAGCGAAGCCCCTCGAGCAACACCTCTTCCATATATTTTAATGGGCCGCGGTGCTTGCCCATGGCGAATTTCTGACTGATGAAAGCGTCGAAACCCATGCCGCAGGTGCAGAAAAAGGGTATGCCGTTGATCGTGCAGTAGTCCAAAGAGTGTACTTTGAAGTTGTTCAGTATCTTGATAGACTGCTTGAAGTTGATGGGAATGGAGAGATGGCGGGCCAGGCCGTTGCCGGAGCCGCAAGGGATGATGGCAAGGGCTGTCTCGCTGTGAATCAAACCGCGACCAACCTCATTTACGGTGCCGTCGCCACCAACGGCAACAACCACGTCGTATCCTTCTGTCACTGCCTCTTGGGCTATGGCAGTGGCATGACCGACATGTTCCGTGTACCTTATTGTATATTCAAACTTTTCGTGGTCGAGGTGCTGGTCTATCAATTTCGGAATGCCCGATTTCTTCACCGTGCCAGATACGGGGTTCATCACAAACAACGCTCTCATTGTAACTTTGCTTTCTTACAGAGTGGCAACTTTCGCTTTCCATACGGAGAATGCCCGCATGCATGCATTTTTGCTGCAAAAGTAAATATATTTGGCGATTATTTGCCACCTATCCTTCGTTTTTTTATCAAAAATTAAAAAACTTTTGATTTTTGAATGGAGAATAGGCTTTTTTTTCATAACTTTGCAGCCTAAAATCAATATCAATCAATGGGACTATTACAAGAAAGGTTCAAAAACTACCGTGAACCCCAAAAATATATGGAGATGGGAGTCTATCCCTATTTCAGGGCCATTTCCGGAAAACAAGGCACTGAAGTGGAGATGGAAGGACAAAAAGTCCTCATGTTTGGCTCAAATGCATACACGGGGCTCACGGGCGACCAGCGAATCATAGACGCGGCAAAAGCCGCACTTGACAAGTATGGGTCGGGATGCGCTGGAAGCAGGTTCCTTAATGGCACCGTCGACCTGCACGTGCAACTGGAGAAGGAGTTTGCGGAATTCGAGCATAAGGATGATGCTCTCTGCTTCTCCACGGGATTTTTCGTCAATTCAGGAGTGCTCGCTGTCATCTGCGGCAGGGAGGACTACATCATCTGCGACGAAAGAGACCATGCCAGTATCGTGGATGGTAGAAGGCTCTCATTTGCAAAGCAACTCAAATTCAAGCACAACGATATGGAAGACCTCGAGAAGGTCTTGCAAAAGTGCGAGCCTAATGCCGTGAAACTCATCGTCGTCGACGGAGTGTTCTCCATGGAGGGCGACTTGGCCAACCTCCCGGAAATCATCAGGCTGAAAAAGAAATACAATGCCGCTGTGATGGTCGATGAGGCCCATGGAATAGGTGTCTTCGGAAAAGAGGGTAGGGGAGTGTGCGACCATTTCGGAGTGCTCGACGATGTCGACATCGTCATGGGGACATTCTCGAAAAGCCTCGCTAGCATCGGAGGCTTCGTCGCTGCAGACTTCGACACCATCAACTATCTCAGGCATACTTGCAGAACATATATCTTCAGCGCTTCAAACACTCCTGCCGCCACAGCTGCAGCCATGGAAGCGCTACACATCATCAGAAAGGAACCTGAAAGAATGCAGAGGCTGTGGGATACCACCAACTATGCGCTTAAACGGTTCCGCGAGGAAGGCTTTGAAATCGGCGACACCGAGAGCCCCATCATACCCCTTTATGTAAGAGATGTGGACAAGACATTCCTTGTCACCAAACTCGCTTTCGACAACGGGGTGTTTATCAATCCCGTCATTCCTCCTGCTTGTGCGCCTCAGGACACCCTTGTCAGGTTCGCGCTCATGGCAACACACACCAAAGAACAGGTGGAAAAAGGCGTGCAGGTGCTCAAGAAAATCTTCGTCGAGCAAAATCTTATAAAATAAAGCAAGCAAAACTTGCATATTTGAAATAAAGTGCATACCTTTGCATCCGCATTTCGGAAACGAGATGCTTTCGGGGTGTAGCGCAGCCCGGTAGCGCACCTGGTTTGGGACCAGGGTGTCGCAGGTTCGAATCCTGTCACCCCGACTTTACTAAAGCCCAAGTTGTTGAAAACCAATAACTTGGGTTTTGTTTATGCCCAATTTTGACTTGCTTTTGGCGTGATATTTTGGCCACATCCTTCCGCACATCGGGTGTCTTGTCATCACGAATAACGCAAGACTGCCTCCATATTCATCACATGGAGGCTGTCTTGGCAATCATCACTATGATTCACTTTGCAAATAATTCTAACCTAATTATCAACCTAAAACCTAATAACTAAAAACCTAACTATTATCTTATGAAACAACTTGTCTGCTTTTGACACTACAAAGGTAAGGCGAGATTTCCTGGCATGAAAACATTTGCTGTTTTTTCCTTTCATCACGTTGCGACAAAGAGGTGAATATGCGACAAAACGGGGATTTTGTGTCAAAATTTGTCAGAAACAGGGTTGTCGGCATCATTTTTACTTGATTCAAGTTATGCAAGTAAGGTGTCCAATTTGTAACCTTTTCTTTCATAAGGATTCCGTTTCGCTTTCTATGTCAAGAGGTCTTTTCCAACAGTCGGTGCGCATATCCCCTCCCCTGTAGGGTCAGGTCTTGTGCCTGACCGCAAAGGGGTTGGGGTGGGGCCTTTGATTAAAAGTTGATACAACAAATTGCACACTGTTGGGAGCAGCGATAATGAACAAGGACAAGGTTCGTTTGTATGGTTAACGATAAAAGACGTAAAAAGCGGATGCATCACCCTGAAAACGAGGAAGGGTGATGAGCAAGTGCTGACCGTCAAGCCGGAGGAAGGCTGGAAGGTGAGTAGCATCGTCATGAATGGCAATGAAGTAACTTCACTGTTGAACGAAGACAATCAGTTTGTGACACCAGTCATCACAAGCGATGCCAGCATTATCATCGTTTATGAGGAGGTGTCGTCAGCTGTCAGGGCAACGTCAGCCTCCCGTGCAGACATAAAGGTGGTAGACGATGGCGTTCTGATCAGCAATGCTGAGCCTGGCAGCCGGTGTGTTGTCTGTTTGTCTGACGGTCGTATGGTGTTCGATTCCACCATAGACAAGGGCAAACAGAAGATTTCCTTGCAGCAGGGTCAAGTCTACGTCCTTGCAATTGATGGACGTACGCTGAAATTTGCACTTTAAGAGCAGTGTGGCCAGGCTGCAAGGCGGGATTTGACAAGGTGACAGCCGACTGCCATATCGGTTTCAGACTGTCATATATAAAGACTCTCCACACCCTCAAGTCGAGGGTGTGGAGATTGTTTGTGCATCATGGTTGCCCATGCTGTATATATAGGAGTAAGCGCTTACCTGCGTGCTGTGCTGCCACTGCCTGAGGTGCGGCTGCCGCCCGTGCGGCTGGGAGTGTGAGCAGACCCGTTGCCG
>JAFWSS010000130.1 GCA_017524385.1 Prevotella sp. | reverse complement strand
TCGGGGTTCGTTCAACATCAAACCAAGATATAACAAATCAAGTATGAAGTAAAAAATCCTCGCAAATGGAGGTGTTTTGATGGAATCATCATTTGATTATCCATACATTTTTTAAATGAAGCTACTGTAAGTAATTGAATACCAATATAACCGAACTTCCGAAACTTAAGTTGTAATCCTTTATAACCTTTCAGGCGTTCTCTCCTGCTAAATCAGATGCAGAAGGGAACGCCTGTGCTTTTTGCACCTCGAATGATACACCACCAATAGTTTTTGTTGCAAAAATCAAAGTGGGTATTGGAATTTCTTGGTACTTTTGCAGAATAACTCACAATTACTAACTTTTACTGTTGAAAAAAATGAGAAAACTACTTCCTATCATCCTCCTTTGCTGCCTGTCATCGATGGCTTATGCAGAGGTGGACCCCAACTTTTATGTTTACCTCTGTTTCGGGCAGTCCAACATGGAAGGCAACGCCCAATGGGAGAACATCGACAACCAATATGTCGACCCTCGATTCCAGATGTTGGCAACAACCAACTTCTCCAGCCCCAAGCGCAACCTGGGACAGTGGTATACCGCCTCTTGCCCCATTGTAAGCCCGGTGGGCAAACTCGGCCCGACCGACTATTTCGGTCGCTCCATGGTGGCGGCACTTCCTTCCAACGTGAAGGTCGGCGTCGTGGCAGTGGCCATGGGTGGAAGCCCGATAGAGATGTTCGACAAGGACAAGTACAAGGCAAAGATGGATGCCAACCCCAATGAGTGGTGGGCGCAAATCGCAAGAAACTATTATGGCGGCAACCCCTACCAGCGTCTCATCGACATGGGAAAGAAAGCCCAGGAGGTGGGTGTCATCAAGGGCATACTGCTCCATCAGGGATGCTCCAACAACGGCGACCCCAACTGGCCCAACATGGTGAAGAAGATTTACAACGACATGCTTGCCGACCTCGGGCTCAACGCTGCCGACGTACCGCTCTTCGCTGGAGAGACACTGCAACAGGACCAAGGGGGAGCATGCTATGCACACAACACCGTGGTCAACAGACTGCCGCAGGTGATTCCTACCTCGCATGTCATACATTCCAACGGATGCCCGGGCAACGGACAGGACCCCTGGCACTTCAACGCTTCTGGTTACCGCACCATGGGAAAGAGGTATGCCATCGAGGCGCTCAAGGTGATGGGGATGGAGCCGAAGGCTGACCCGGAATACACCCTGCCCAACAACCTGAAGGTCTTCTACACGCTCACCCAGCTTGAAGGTTACGACGTCGTTATGAAAACCAATGGGAGCAGCACGTTGACCTTATGGGGCAAGTTCTCCGACGGACATCGAGAGGACCTCACCAACGAGGCTGTTTTCACCAGCGACGACTTCACCGTCACCGACGGTGTGTTGAAGGCCGGCAAGGAAGAGAAAGAAGGAGTGGTCAAGGCATCCTATCTGGATTTCACGGGGACAATGCACACCATCGACATCAAGGTGGTGGTTTCCAACCATGGCACACCTTACAAAGGAGTCAAGGACATACCGGGCACCATAGAGGCTGAAGACTACGATATGGGAGGGGAAGGACTGGCTTTCCACGATTCGGACAACACCAACGAGGGCGACGCAGCATCCTATCGCACCGATGGAGGTGGTGTGGATGTCGTCAAGTGCAATGGAGGATATGCCATCGGCTACACCGCTGTAGGGGAATGGCTTCAATACACCGTCAATGTCACCAAGGCAGGTGAGTATTCCTATGAGGCTTATGTTGCCTCCGGTACGACGGGTTCCAGCTTCAACATCGGATGGCCCAAATCGAATGGACGTATAGAGACGCTGGCCAGAATCAGTGTACCCAAGACCGGCAACAACGATTGGAATACCTACCAGGTGGTTAGCGGGAATTTACTCAAACCTCTCCAGGAAGGACAGCAAGTCCTGCACCTGCAAATCATTGCGGGCAGTCCCAACATCGACAAAATCGTGCTGACTTGCACGTCGGAGGATGGCATTGAGACAGTGATTTTGAATGACCCGTCAGGCTCTTCCGACAACCTCTACAACCTCGCCGGTCAGAAGGTTGATGCCAACTACAAAGGCATCGTCGTCAAGAATGGACGGAAAATGATAACCAAGTAATACATAAAACCTAAAAAACATGAGAAAGTATTTGCTTTCAGCATTGATGCTGTGTGCCACGACAGCGATGGTGGCACAGCCGCAAGGCGGCTTCGGAGGCTTCGGTGGCTTCCAGCAAGAGGTGAAACTTGAAACCTCGCAGAAATGGGAGGATGTCAACTATGCCGGCGACGACCAGGCATACCATACCTGCGACATCTACCTGCCAAAAGTGGAGAAGGCCGCCTATCCCGTGGTCATACACATCTATGGCAGTGCATGGTTCAGCAACAACAGCAAGAAGATGGCCGACCTCGGCACCATCGTCAAGGCTTTGCTCGATGCAGGATACGCCGTGGTGTGCCCCAACCACCGCTCAAGCATGGATGCACAATGGCCCGCCCAACTCCATGACATCAAGGCTGTAGTGCGTTTCATACGAGGTGAGGCGGCGAAATACAAGTTCGACACGTCATTCATCGCCACCAGCGGTTTCTCGTCGGGTGGACATCTCTCGTCTGTCACCGCCACCACAAGCGGACAGAAGACGGCTGCCGTGGGAACCGTCAACATCGACTTGGAAGGACAAATCGGCAACTACACACGGGAGAGCAGTGCCGTCAACGCAGCATGTGACTGGTCGGGACCCATCGACCTCACCAACATGGATTGTGGCGACCACATGCAGATGGGTGAAAACAGTCCGGAGGACATGTTGCTCAAGTCAAAGCTGTCTCAAGAGCCCGACAAATATCGTAGCCTTAGTGCCACCACCTATGTCGACAAGAACGACCCGCCCATCATCATCTTCCATGGGGAGAAAGACAACGTGGTGCCTTGCTGCCAGGGAAAGGAGTTCTTCGAGACCTTGACGGCTGCCGGGGTGAAGACGGAGGCCACTTTCGTGCCCGAGGGTGGACATGGCATGGGCATGTATGCAGAAGAGAACCTCCAGAAGATGGTCAACTTCCTCAATGCGGCAAGGGGAGGCAAGTCGCGCGTCGTGGAGGATGGCGGCACCGGACCGTTCAAGGCTGTGATGAAAGAGGAGGCTTCCCTCGCCGAGCATACCATTTTCGTGCCCCAGGACCTCTCGGTGTTCAATGCCAAAAAGCAGATGCCCGTGCTCGTATGGGGCAACGGCGCCTGCACCAACTCTCCGTGGGAGCACTACAAGTTCCTCAACGAGATTGCTTCTCATGGATACATCGTCGTGGCTACGGGATTCATTCCCATGGATGACCAGCCTTTCAGAGGCCCGATGTCAAGGACGGAGCAACAACTAGAGTCCATCGACTGGGTGATTGCACAGAATGCCGACCCCAACTCTCCCTATTATCAGAAAATCGATGTAAAGAACATCTGCGTGGCGGGTATGTCATGCGGCGGGTTGCAGACCCTCTACAACTGTGCCGACCCACGTATCAAGACCCTCATGATATGCAACAGCGGACTCTTCAACCAAGAGAATGCCGGAAGCGCTGTGGGGGGGATGCCGATGCCGCCGAAGTCGAAACTCAATGAGATACACTCTTCCATCATCTACATCCTCGGTGGCGAGAAGGACATCGCCTACGGCAACGGCATGGACGACTTCCACCGCATCAGTCACGTGCCGGCATGTGCGGCCAATTTCCCCGTGGGACACGGTGGCACCTACCGCGAGGCTCATGGAGGCGAGTTCTCCGTCGTTGCTTTGGCATGGCTCAACTGGCAATTGAAAGGCGACAAGAAGGCCGCCAAGATGTTCCAAGGAAAGGCTTGCGAACTCTCCCAGAGAAAGGATTGGACCCTCGAAAAAAATGTCTTGCTCGACAAGATGAAATAAAAAATCTAGATAATCGGTGCGCATTGTAGGGGCGGGTCTTGTGCCCGCCCGCAATGCCCATTCCGCCCATTCGCCCCATTCCGCCCATTCCGCCCATTCACCCTCAAAAAAAACACCCATTATGAATAGATTTTGCCTATCACTCCTCCTCCTCTCCTTCATGACCTTGACCCTTCAGGCCAAGCGCCCTGTGTCGCCTAATGGCAAATTGTCAATAGAGACCACAAGACAGGGCATGGTGGTCTTTCATGGACAGCAAAAGGTGTTGGACATCCCCGTGATGGCCATGGGAACGCCCGGGAAGCCCCTGAAACTGAAGAAGTCGGGAAAGGTCAAGGCAGACTACAAGATGTTGGCCGGCAAGAGACTCCATTGCACCAACCAGGCCAATGAGTATGTGGCAAGACTTGGCAATGGACGGCAACTTGTTGTCAGGCTCTATGACGACGGATTGGCATTCAGGTATGAACTCTCAGGGCTGAACAACGATTCCTTACCCAAGGAGCAGACCGTCTACCACATCCCCGAAGGGACGAGAAGGTGGATGATGGAATGGAGCGATGCCTACGAGGGATTCTTCCCTCTTTCCACCACGGCAAAGGTGAAGGCGCCGAGACGTCCCTTCTCTGCCAATGCCGGAGACTATGTCACCAAATGGGGCTTCCCCGCTTTGTTGGAACCTTCAGATGGTGTCTTCGTGCTGCTGTCTGAGGCGAACATCGAGCGGCGGCAGAGTGCAGCCTTCCTCTGCAACGACGGGGAGGATTTCCATGTCACGCCCGATGAGAACAAACTCCTCGTCTCCGGCGAATGGCATTCACCATGGAGGGTGGCCATCATCGGACAACTCGCCGACGTGGTGGAATCCACCTTGGTCACCGATGTCTGCGAGGATTGCAAACTGGAGGACGTCGCTTGGGTCAAGCCGGGTGTGGTGTCTTGGATATATTGGGCATACAACCACGGGAGCAACGACTACAACATCATCAAGAAGTATGTCGACATGGCGGTAGTCCTCAAACTACCCTATGTCCTCATCGATGCGGAATGGGATGAGATGAAGGACGGAAAGACCATCGAGGATGCCGTCGCCTACGCCAAGGCGCAAGGGGTGAAACCCTTGATATGGTACAACTCCAGCGTGGGATGGGTGAACGGCGCTCCAGGACCCAAGTACCGTCTCAACAAACCCGAGGACAGGGAAAGGGAGTTCGCATGGTGTGAGAGAATCGGTGTGGCTGGGGTGAAAATCGACTTCTTCTCCGGCGACAACCAGATGAACATGGACTATTGCCTCGACCTCATCGAAGCGGCTGCCAAGCACCACCTCCTCGTCAATTTCCACGGGGCACCCATACCAAGGGGATGGCAGCGCACCTATCCCAACCTGTTGACGACGGAGGCCGTCTATGGCGCGGAGTGGTATAACAACGTGCCGACGTTCACCGACAAGGCGGCTTGCCACAATGCCACTCTCCCATTCACAAGGAATGTCATCGGACCGATGGACTACACCCCCTGCACCTTCAGCGACTCGCAGCACCCTCACATCACATCCAAGGGGCACGAACTCGCACTCACCGTGCTCTATGAGTCGGGGCTCCAGCACCTCGCCGACAAACCAGAGAGTTATCTTGCACAACCACAGGAGGTGCAGGACTTCCTCTCACACCTTCCCGTGGCGTGGGATGAGACCCGTCTCGTCGGCGGCTATCCGGGGAAGTTCGCTGTGATGGCAAGGCGTACCGGCACGACAACATGGTATGTTGCCGGCATCAACGGCACCGACGAGGAGATGACCATCCCGCTCGACTTCTCTTTCATTGATGCACGGAGCGTCACCACCTACAGAAGCGTCACCGTCTTCACCGACGACAGTGGTCGGCAAGACGGGTGGAAAATCTATTCCACCGACCGATTCCCTGACAAGATGGTATGCAAGCCTCGCGGAGGCTTCGTCTTCGTGACAAAACAATAGTTTCCTGTTTCCTCCTATCACCTCTTATCAAAATCATGAAATCAAGATATGTCCTGCTCCTGCTGGCCTTGATGATGGCTCATGCAGGGTCCATTTTCGCCCAACCGAAGAATCCTTATTTCATCAACACCCGGTCGGGATGGGTGAGAGGCTTCAATCAAGAAAACGTTGTCGCCTTCTTGGGCATCCCCTATGCCAAGGTGGAGCGTTTCATGCCCCCCATGCCCGTCGACAAATGGGAGGACACGAGGGAATGCAACCATTGGGGGCCGCAGGCCATGCAGCCCACACACGGCCGCGAGCTCTCCGAGGAGGAGATGTCGGAGAAGAACTCTTGCGTGCTCAATGTGTGGACCACCGACATCGAAAGGAAGAAGCCGGTGATGGTGTGGCTTCACGGCGGGGGATTCGACTCCGGGACCTCGGCTTGGAACCCGGGCATGGCGCTGGCGAAAAAGGATGTCGTGGTGGTGAGTGTCAACCACAGGCTCAACATCCTCGGCTTCCTCGACCTCTCCGATTGTGGCGAGAAATACAAGTACTCCGCCAACGTGGGGATGCTCGATATCGTAGCGGCACTGAAATGGGTCAGGGACAATATCGAGAGGTTTGGTGGAGACCCGGACAATGTCACCATCTTCGGTGAGTCGGGTGGGGGAGGAAAAGTGGGCACCCTGCTCTGCATGCCGCCGGCGAAGGGATTGTTTCACAAGGCCATCATACTCAGCGGTACGATTCTCAACGTCAACACGAAGGAGATGTCTCGCCAACTGGGCCTCGCCGTTCTCAAGGAACTGGGCATCGACAAGGACCATGTGGACCAAATCAAGGATGTGCCCTACAAGGACCTCTATGCTGCAGGGCAAAGGGCGATGGCGGCGAGCATCGGTACGCGCAAGCCGGGGACGCCCATGATGTGGGGATTCGGACCGTCTCCCGACGGGGTGACCTTGCTGCAACAGCCTTTCCAACCGGGATTTGCTGACATCGCCTCAGACATACCCATCGTCATCGGCACCACCTTCAACGAACTGCAACGTCTGGCTTACGGACAGCCGATGACTTTGGAGCAGGCCAAGGAAACCTTGCGCCCGGTGTTTGAAGAGGACACCGAGGCATACATTAGAGCCTTTGCAAAGGCTTATCCCAAATACACCCCGCAGGACCTCGTGAGCATCGACTGGCTCTTCCGACCAAAGACCATCATCACGGCCGATTACATTGCGGAGAACCGTAATGCCAAAACCTACGCTTATATGTTCACTTGGAGGTCGCCTGTCAACAACGGGTCGGTTCACGGACATGAGTTGAAGTTCTGCTTCAACACACTTCATCATTCACAAAACGAACTCCCTTCGCCCACGGAGGAAGACTTGAAACTAGCCGACCTCATGAGCAGTTCATGGGCGGCTTTCGCCCATACCGGTGACCCCAACACCAAAGGT
Source organism: Prevotella sp. (assembly GCA_017524385.1). Taxonomy (GTDB): domain Bacteria; phylum Bacteroidota; class Bacteroidia; order Bacteroidales; family Bacteroidaceae; genus Prevotella. Next base: position 5,440 of record JAFWSS010000130.1, on the reverse strand, counting down.
CTCCCCAAATGGAAACCTTATACGGCGAAAAACGGCAACCTCATGGTTTTCGACCACAAGTGCAAGATACGCCACAACCCTGACAGGGCGCTTGAGCAGTTGATCGACAAGCATTGTTTCAAGCAGCTTGACGAGTTCCGAAAGACTCACCCCTGGAAATAGTGTGACGATTTCCCCGCCTGTGCATTCCTCCAAAATCATAGGCGGGGGCGGTGCGCATCTCCCCTCCCCTCGCAGGGGAGGGGATAACTAACACCGATATTTGCTCAAACAGGACTTTTTAAAGTAGGCTCAATAATCATTATCTGCTATTTTTGCTATCATTTGCATAGCTTTGTTAACATTTGCATAACTTTGCTCTTTTTTGCATTCAAATTTATGCAATTGCTCAACTTCCATAAAGTGATGATGGACACAAGCTCAACGCATTGCTTTCATGGGACAATTGCTTATAGTAAAAGTAAAAAAATAACTTGATACTGTTTTTAACATTTAATTCTTGGACGAGCTTTTTTTGTCAGACCAATCCGACAGGTACGACCTGTGTGACGAGTCTTTGTTTCAAGTCCGCCCATCCCCCAATTTCTCCCATTTGTGCGCTTCATGTTGTCTATAGGACGCATTGAACCTTTTTTTTCTTCAATTAACACTCTTTAGCAATTGAATAAATGCAAATTCATGATTTTTTGTTAAATTTGAAGGCAAAATCAGCGGTGGCGTTACCCGCCATCTCCCTGTACATCTATTACAACTTGCATCCCTAAATCTGAAAATATTATCAACCAAAAAGCCATAGCCATGAAACAAAAACTACTCATTCTTTGGCTCATGCTCCTGGCGGGAGTGTCGGGCCTACGTGCGGCAGAGGCGTATTATTCCGTGGAATATGATGAAGACATCAGCGACGTCACTGTTAGATTTTATTATGATAACAAGAGGGCGCAAAGGCCGAACACCTTCACCGTGACTGAGAACGGCACACCGCTTTTCAATCATCAAACCTTCGTCTATAATGGAGATCAAGAATTAACTATCATTTTTGACAGCAGTTTCGCCAGTTACCGTCCATTGAACACGTCGTATTGGTTCTCTTACTCTGAGGCATCAACAATAGACTTTGGTGGTTGGGAAAACCTCAATACGTCAGAGGTGACCAACATGAGCCATATGTTCTCCGGGATGTCTACTAAACAATTCAACCTGGAAAACTTTGACCTGAGCCATTTCGACACCCGCAAGGTGACCGACATGAGTTATATGTTTGCCGACATTCACAACTTTCTCCAATTGGATCTGAGCAATTTCACCATCAATCTCGGTTGCAACACTGCAAACATGATGAGCAACTCTGCCATCTGGATGCTCACTGTACCCTCCAACTCCACCGGCAACAACCTGGATGCTAACGCCTGCACCGGCGTGGGCACCATCGACTATCCCTGCACCCTCGTCTGTCCTCCTGGCGTCACACCTCAAGGTGCCACCCAGTATAACGGCTACATCAAATGGAAGAGTGGATACTTCAAGAAGGTAACCCTGGAACCTTACGCCGTGCTCTCCACGGACAACAAGACGCTGACCTTCTATTACGACACGGAAAGGGCGACGCGCCCCGGCACCTCCTACGACATGAACACGGAAAACTACAGACCGGGATGGTATGTCTATGGCGACAACCCCATCACCAGCGTGGTGTTTGATTCCTCCTTCGCCGATGCACGACCCATTACGTGTAACGATTGGTTTTATGGGTGCACCAATCTAACCTCCATCACGGGCATGGAGTACCTCAACACGTCACAAGTGACTAGCATGGAAAGCATGTTCACTAATTGTCAAATGCTGGAAAACATTGATGTGAGTCATTTCAATACTTCCAATGTGGAGAGCATGGCTGGTATGTTCTCCAGGTGTTTCAAACTGGCTGCTATTGATGTAAGCCATTTCGACACATCGAAAGTTCCCGTTATGATGGGGATGTTCAATGAATGCAACAGCCTGGAAAGTTTGGATGTCTCCAACTTCATCATTCCCGCCCCCGATTCGTATTCCGGCTGGGGCTCTTTAAGAATGTTCGCCGACTGCTCTGGCTTGAAGACACTCGTCGTCCCTGCCACGGCAGGCAATCTCGCTGATGACGCCTGCGAAGGTGTGGGTACGCAGACAGCTCCCTGCACCCTCGTCTATCCCGACGGCTTCACACCACAGAAGACAGCCACCGGCGACGGATGGTACAAGTGGAAAGGTGGATATTTCAAGGATGCCGGCCCAGAACCTTACGCCGTGCTCTCCACGGACAATACCAAGCTGACGTTCTACTACGACAAGAACAGATACTCCCGCCCCGGCACCTCCTATGACCTGAACACAGGGATCAACTCCCCGGGATGGTGCGATAACAATGCCATCGTCAACGTCACAAGCGTGGAGTTTGACTCCTCCTTCGCCGATGCACGACCCACATCGTGTTTCAGATGGTTTGAAGGAATGGCAAATCTGACTTCCATCTCATTGATGAGATACCTCAACACCTCGGAGGTGACTCGTATGGATGCCATGTTCGATGGTTGCTCCAGCCTCCAAACACTTGATTTGGGTTATTTCAACACATCCAATGTCACTTCGATGGGGGAGATGTTCTATCACTGCTCTGCCCTCACCTCTCTTAACATAAGTAGTTTCGATACGTCGAATGTCACCGAAATGGCTGGGATGTTTTTGGGGTGCTCTAGCCTCGCCAGTCTCGATGTGAGCAACTTCGATACTTCCAACGTGACTGCAATGTTTAAAATGTTCAGTGGATGCTCCAGTCTCACCAACATCGATGTAAGTCATTTCAACGTGCAGAAAGTACAATTCATGGCTTACATGTTCGAAGACTGTTCCAGTCTTGAAAACATGGATTTGTCGTCTTTTGAAAACCTGCCCGAGAACTATTACGATGGTGAGAATGGCATGCTTTATGGCACGTATGAAATGCTCAAAGGATGTAGTGCGTTGAAGAGACTCTCGGTCTCTGCATCCGCCAACGACCTCTCTGATGCAGCCTGCACAGGCGTGGGCACGGTGTCCGCCCCCTGCACCCTCGTCTATCCCGACGGCTTCACACCACAGAAGACCGCCGAGGGCGACGGATGGTACAAGTGGAAGAATGGATACTTCAAGGATGCCGAGCGGGTGGCTTACGCCGTGCTCTCCACGGACAATACCACGCTGACATTCTATTACGACCCCTATTCCGACTCCCGTGAGGGCACGGTGTATGGGATGAATACGGGAAGCAACACCCCGGAATGGTATTCCAATCACACTTCGGTGACGAATGTGGTGTTCGATTCATCCTTCGCCGGCGCCCGTCCCGGAAGTTGCTATAGTTGGTTCTCCAAAATGTTTAATTTGGTTGATATCGAGGGCATCCAGTACCTCAATACAAGTGCGGTGACCAATATGAAGTATATGTTCAGAAGTTGCTCTGGTCTGACGAGCCTCGACGTAAGGGGGTTCAACACCGGTAATGTGACCGACATGAATTCTATGTTCAGTAGTTGTTCTGTTCTGACGAGCCTCGACGTGACCAGGTTCGATACCAGGAATGTGACTGACATGCAGAGTATGTTTAGTGGCTGCACCAGCTTGACGAGCCTCGACGTGAGCGGGTTCGTCACAACCAACGTGACAAATATGAGAGCTATGTTCAACGACTGTAAAGGGTTGGCAAGCCTTGATTTGAGCGGGTTCATCACCGCGAATGTGACCGATATGAGTTATATGTTCCGTTTCTGCGGCAATTTGACGAGCCTCGATTTGAGCAAGTTCAACACAGCTAAAGTGACCAACATGACTTATATGTTCAACGAGTGCAAGAAACTCACCACCCTCGACGTGAGTGGATTTGACACAAATCTTGTCACTAATATGGAAAATATGTTCTGCGATTGCACCGACCTTACGAGCCTCGACGTGAGCAGTTTCAACATACCATCCAACAAAACAATGGGATTTGTTTCCAGATGTTCCAGCTTGCAAACCCTTGTCATCCCCATCATGGCAGGTAGACTGGATTATCTTGCCTGTTCAGGCGTGGGCACGCAGGCCGCTCCCTGCACCCTCGTCTATCCTGCCGGCTTCACACCGGAGACGACCGCCACAGGCGACGGCTGGTATCAATGGAAGGGAGGATATTTCTGCGACGAAGAATCACTCCTGATGGGTGACGTGAACCACGACGGCGCTGTGACCATCACCGACGTAACGCTCACCGTGGACTACGTGCTTGGCAAGCATCCCTCACCCTTCTACATCGAGAACGCCGACGTGTCACCCGATGGCGTCATCACCATTTCCGACGTGACTGCCATTGTCAATGTCGTGCTACACAACAATGCTTCCCACGCCCCCGCCACGGCGCGAGAGGCCACCATGGACCGCCTGTGGCTCACCGCCAACGGCGGCCACTGCCTCCTCCACCTCGACACGCCGGAGCGCTACACCGCCATGCACATCACCCTCCGACTGCCGCAGGGCGCTTCCATGGGCAACGTGAGGCTCTCCTCCGCACGCTCCGCCGGCCACAGCATCAGCTCTCGCGCCATTGGTGAGGACCTCTACAACATCGTGCTCTTCGCCAATGACAATGCGGAGCTGCGGTCGGACGTCACCGAGTTGCTCCACTTCGACCTTGCTGGCTGTCAACCGAGCGACGTCGAGGTGGTGGCCATACAGTCCACCAACCGCCTCTATGAGACCATCATGTCCTCTGGCACCACGACGGGCATCGACATCGTCGAGACCGATGACGCCACCGACGGCGACTCCTACAACACCGTCGGTGTCCGCGTGGGCAAGAACGCCCGCGGCGTGGTCATCAAGAACGGCATCAAGACGGTGAAACATTGAAAAATGAAGATTAAGAATAGCTTCCCCCTTGAACAATGCGCCCGTGAGTAAAAATCGAGAGCAAAAGGTCAGTGTGCATCTCCCCTCCCCTCGAGGGGAGGGGCAGGGGTGGGGTCTTTGGCCATCCCTCTCGAAGGTAAGGGCACTGCGCACCGCCCTTTTTGTTCATTGTCCACTTCTTCAAGTGGACTCAAGCAAAAAATTGAAAATTGAAGATTAGTGTAATGGAAAGCGCCGGCCAAACCGGCGCCTACGGAAAACGGAAAATGATGGCGGTGCACCGAATGATGCACCGCCATTCATATTTCAATTATATGACAATTACATGTCCCATTACACGGTCATTATATGTTATATGTCTCAATTATGTGATAATTACATGTCCCATTACACGGTCATTATATGTTACATATTTCAATTATATGACTAAAGTTTCCCACCCCCAAAAAAGTGAGTGAAAATAACAGTTTCTCAAATAATTGTTGTATATTTGTAGTGGCAAAACTTATAAATATCAACGAATTAAAGAGGAACTGTTATGTTT
>JAFWSS010000129.1 GCA_017524385.1 Prevotella sp. | reverse complement strand
CAGTCGGATTTGCAATCCGACTGGAAATAACATAAGCATTTGCAATGCGATTAAAGCGGTATAAGACTCTGATAATTACGATTTTAGCGGATTACAAATCCTTATGCTAAATGCTGCCGGATTGCAAATCCGGCAGAACATACTTGGCGGAACATTCTTGGCGAAACATTCTTGGCGGAACATTCTCCTTGCCCTATACGATAAAAATCCCCCTGCATGTCCGATGCAGGGGGATTCTGTTGAAATTGTCTCGGGCGTGATGTTTCTGCTATTTCACCATCACTTTCTTCCCGTCGATGATGTGTATGCCCTTGCCCAGGTGGTTCCTGTCCTCTTGCTGTCCGGTGAGGGTGTAGGCGCCTTTGCGCACCGGTGCTGTCTTTCCTGCAGCAATGGTCTGGATGCCATTTTGGTCGGCGGCCTTGCGGTAGATTTGCACGGGAGCCCCTTCTGTGTCGTAGCAGGTGAAGAATGTGCTCTCTGCGTTGTAGCGCAGGTTCTTGTTGGCGTTGTTTTTCACTTGGAAGGTGATGACGGCGTTGCCATCGTTGATGTCGATGCTGGCCATGGCGTTGGTGCCCGGCTTGTTGGTTCCCACCAGTTTGCTTCCGGAGGTGGCACTCGTCAGATAGACATCGCCTACTTGGAAGGCCCAGTAGCCATTGGCGGTGCGTTTCAGCACGATTTCCTGGATGTTGTCCTCGGCGATGAGCTTGCCTCCTTCGAGTGGGTTGACACATACTCCGATGCGTGCCTCGGTGGTTTGTGTGCCGCCCATGGCGATGGCATCCTCCACATTGGCAAGTATGATGATGTCGCCATCGGCGAGGTCGTCGGCATTGTTCACCAGTTCATACGTTGTCCCCTCTGCCGGTTTGTAGGTATAGGCCATGTCGTTGCCCATGATGTTGAAAGACACGGTGCGGTTGCTGTGCTTCATCACCTTGTAGATGGGGACGGTGGTGCATTCCGTCTTGTTGTAATACGTCCATGTCGCCTTGTTGACCAATGCGTTACCATAGAGGTTGGACTGAGTGGCGGTGTAGTAGAGTTTGGCATTGTCTGCAGTGACGGCCATGGCGCGCTTGGCGTCCTTCTTGTTGTTCAGCGTGTTGTATTGCCATTGGTCTTTCGAGTATGCGATGCGTGACACAAATAGTCCGCTGCCCATCTCGGAGGCATACCATGCCCCGGGCTGCTTGTTCTCGAAGATGAAATATTCCTTGCTGTTGGAAGGGTTGCGGTAGAGCACGGCAGGTACGCTGCCTTCCACGTCAGGGTCGCCGAGCACCACGCCTTGCGGGCTGGTGATTTCTGGTATGGAGAGCCATCCGAGGTAACTACGCTCATAGGCCGTGTATCCTGCTGGAGTATATCCCTGGTTGATGTAGCATCCCGAGTCCATGGTGCTCCAGTTGCCGAAGGCTGACTCGTTATCGTAGCTGTAGTCGGTGCAATAGAAGTCCGGCAGTCCGAGCCCGTGTCCGAACTCATGGCAGAAGGTGCCTATTCCTTCTATGGCGCCTGTCATGCTGATTTCATTCCCCACGAAATAGGATTTGAATTTATATCCGCCCAAGAGGGTTGAGTAGGAAGGCAGGTCGAGCTGGTGGGGCCAGATGGTGTTCTCGTCTCCGCCGCTGGCTTCCCCTCTCCCGGCATAGATGCAGCTGACGAGCTGCACGTTGTTGTCCTTGTAGTATTGTGAGAAGTCCACACCTTGGTTGACGGCGGCGACGACGGCCTCTCTCACCAGCGACATGACGTTCTTGTCATGGCCTTCGTTGTCATTGGCTCCATATTCGGTATGGTTTTTTGTCAGTTTCACCTTGGCCACCACGGGGAAGGATGGTTTGAATTTCCCGTAGCTTTGTGCGATGAAGAAGTCGCGTGCCGAGCCCGCGCAATAGCGGTTTTCAATGTAGCCTTCCTCGTTGAAGAAACGGTTCATCTTCTCTATGGTGTTCTCAGGTTGGAATTCCACGTCGGCGAATTCCACGAGGATGACGGGAATCGTCACTTCTCCGATGCTGCCCACCGACCCGAGTGCGCTTTTACCATACTCGCCCAGTCCGTCGGCGGTGGAGCTGTAATGGCTTCTCAGAGGGCCGTTGGCACCTTTGGCTCTTGCCCTGTTGGCCCGACCCTGTTCTGTCAGTTCCTCCTTTGGCTTCTCAACGTAGGCGCCGTCCTGCTGGTGGATGAAGCAGCGGCCGTCCTCGCTCTGCCAGTAGTGCATGTATTCGTTGCCACGGAGTTCTACGCGCAGCGATGTGCCGTCTTCCAATTTTACCGTGCGCCATATGCCGCGCTTGGCGGGGATGGCTTGCATGCCGATGGCAAAAACAGCCATGACAATAATGGTCAATAGTTTCTTCATATCGGTTGTTTGTTTGTTTTTTCAATATTGCATTTGCAAAATTAAGATAATCTGCCCATATTCCTATGCTTTTTTATGTTTTTTTGTTCCAAAAGGGTGTATTTCAACCCCTTTATTTCAAAAAAAACAACATAAATACGGCTATTACGAAAAAAAGCACTACCTTTGCTGAATATAGCATCAAATCAAACAACAATAACTATGAACCAAAGTCAACAAGGTAGCAAATCCTACCTCATTTCCATTGTCATGGTCGCCGTCTTGGGCGGCCTGCTCTTCGGCTACGACACAGCCGTCATCTCGGGTGCGGAGAAAGGTCTGCAAGCGTTCTTCATGGAAGCGAAAGACTTCGCCTACACCGATGCCTGGCATGGTTTTACCTCGGCATCCGCCCTCATTGGCTGTATCATCGGTTCGGCCCTATCGGGTTTCCTCGCAACACAGCTGGGACGAAAGAAGTCGCTCATCATCGCCGGCTTGTTGTTCTTCATCTCCGCCCTTGGTTCGATGAGGCCTGAATTCCTTTTCTTCAAGTATGGCGAACCCACCATGTCGCTCTTGGTGATGTTCAACATCTACCGTGTCATCGGTGGCATCGGCGTGGGATTGGCATCAGCCATCTGCCCTATGTACATCGGCGAGGTGGCACCGTCCAACATCCGTGGCATGCTCGTGAGTTGGAACCAGTTTGCCATCATCTTCGGTCAGTTGGTGGTCTATTTCGTCAATTTCTTCATCCTTGGCGACCACATCCAGCCTGTCGTGGAGGAGATGGGAAAAGGCATCGCCGCCATCACACCGGCTGCACAGTGGACAGTCACCACTGGATGGCGCTACATGTTTGGTAGCGAGGCCGTGCCGGCAGGACTCTTCGCACTGCTCATCTGCTTCGTGCCTGAGACACCGCGATATCTTGTCAGTATCAACGAGGACAGCAAGGCTCTTTCCGTGCTGTCGAAAATCAATGGTAGTGAGAAGGCCGCACAAATCCTGAAGGACATCAAGGAGACCATCACCGTGAAGACAGAGAAGTTGTTGACCTACGGTGTCATGTGTATTTTCATCGGCATCATGCTCTCCGTCTTCCAACAGGCCGTGGGCATCAATGCCGTGCTTTACTACGCTCCCCGCATCTTCGGCGACATGGGTATGGAAGACCCGATGATGGTCACCGTCTTCATGGGCGTTGTCAATATCTTGTTTACCTTGGTGGCCATATTCACTGTGGAGAAATGGGGCCGCAAACCTCTCCTCATATGGGGTTCATTAGGCATGGCACTCGGTGCATTCGGAGTGGCCGTCACTTTCGGACACGCAGGAATGGAAATGGTGACAGCAGTCAGTATCATGGTCTATGCTGCATCGTTCATGTTCTCATGGGGACCGATTACCTGGGTGCTCATCTCCGAAATCTTCCCCAACACCATCCGTGGCGGGGCCGTGGCCATCGCCGTGGCTTTCCAGTGGATATTCAACTTCATCGTCTCCTCCTCCTTCGTGCCGATGTTCAACATGCACCTCACCGAAGGTGATGACTTCGGCCATTGGTTCACCTACGGCCTCTATGGCATCATCTGCGTCGTTGCCGCCATCTTCGTCTGGAGGCTCGTGCCTGAGACCAAGGGCAAGACGCTGGAGGACATGAGCAAGTTGTGGAGAGAAAGGAAATAACAACATTGCTAATTATAGGAAAAAAGGCGTTTGGAAGTTTTTAAAGAAATATGGATGGCTGTAAGTCTCCAAAATTGGCAGTAAAGGTGAACATACGTCCCTTTAACTCCCCTTTAACTCCCCTATAACTCCTTTTTAACTCCCCTATAACTCCTTCTTATCTGTCACGAATGAAAAGATTGGCGTTGGCTATGGCCATGTTTGCCACCGTGCCGTGCTTCGCTCAGATGGAGCACGGCATGATGGTGGGCGACACGGGGGGACTCCCCGTGTTGTCCACGTTGAGGGCTATGCCCGTGGCCGACATCATCCCGCCGAGACGCACGAAGTCTTCAGGCACCTACTATCGGCGACCGGAAGGCGGCTATTACGTGGGCTTTGGTTTTGACGGCAGGGGATATTATCCCACGACGTTGTATGTCAGACCATGGCAAGCCGTTGTCTTCGAGAACACCGACGAGCAGAAGCGTGGCGAGTGGCATACCTGGACCTTCTCCAAACTCACCAACCAAGGGGACTATTTCGACGACCCTTCCGTGGTGGTGGATGCCGATGGCAACTATCGCATGAGTTACGCCCCCGACGAATTGTACTACACTCCTACGCTCACTTGGGGAGCCGACTCCTTCTTCATCGGTGAGGAATGCTATTTCCATGTGCTAAGGACCAACAACAGCGTTTATCCCGGAAGGGTGATGGCGGGTGGAAAGGTGGTGATCAAATCCACCGACGACCACCAACGGTTCTACTACATGGGCGGCACCTACAGCAACCTACAGCGATGGGGCGTCGTGGGCGACAATGTCTTCGGTTCCGGCCTCGTTAGCGGGAGATACCCGTCGTATGGTGCGGCGCAGGTGTTCGACAGGCCGATGGCTCCATTGGCTGTCGAACGGGTCTTCGTGCAGGGATGTTCTTATTCCATGCAACCCATTCCCGATGGCGACACACTGACATGCTATGTCTCCAAGTGTACGACTCGCCAACTGTCCAACGGGACGGTGCTGAAAGTGCCCACCTATGAATACACCGACACCCTCCATGCCACTGCCGCAGACACCCTGGGCTTCGTCTCCAGTCTGACACGAAACGGTAAAACCATCTACGACGGGTATGTGTTCTTTTCCAAACGGGTGGAGGATGGAGAGGGGAATCTTGTGGAGACCCCCGTTGTCATCAACCCCGACGATTACGATGAGAACGGCTTCGCACTCGTGGTGGATGGATTCGACCGCGAGGGAATGGACTTGGGCGTGTATGGCTATTATTTCAACAACGACGTGGATGACGTGCAGGAGGGGCTGATGCTCTTCCGCGACTCCAATACGGGAAACACCGGGTTCAATGTATATGGCACCAGTTTGGCGATGGACATCGGAATGGAGGCGTTCTACGATGCTGTCATCATCTCCAATCTCGGAAGCGGCAACGTGATGTATGTCTCCGCCGATGGAGAGACGTGTGCCGTGAGAGGAGACACCTCGCAAGGGGTGGTTGTGAAGACGGCGCGTGAATGGAATGGCGAAGGCGGGGTGTCAAACTATCACTTGGAAGGACTGCCCGAATGGGTGACGGAAGTGAGGGTGGATGACACGCCACGCACCAAACCTGGACGTCAGGGCGAAAGTGAACTGTCCTTTGTCTGCCTGCCCTTGCCGGAAGGCGTGGACCGACGGTCGGCCAGCATGACTGTGAAGGGGGTTGGTACGGAAGGCCGCACATCCGTCCACCTCATACAAGACCGTGTCACACTCCATGTCGGCAACGTGCAACTTGGCTCTCCTCGGTATTCCGGACGTTCCTACACCGTGGGAGGACAGCCATGGGGCGGCCATGGCCGTGGCATCGTCGTCCGCGACGGAAGGAAACACGTGGTCAAATGAACAAGTTCGGCAGTGCGGCAACGGTGCAGCTGTAGGGGCGGGTCTTGCCCGCCCGAAGCAAGGCACCTTGTTTTACAATATGTAAACAGAGAATATGAGTCTGACAGAAATACATGACGGCAGGCAGGGTGGGAGAGGTTTCTCCTTCGAGGTGCTTCCACCACTCAAAGGCAATGGAACCGACGGTCTCTTCAAGACCATCGAGACTTTGCGTGAGTTCTGCCCGCGATACATCAACATCACCACCCACCACAGCGAGTACGTCTACACCGAACTCGACAACGGGCTTCTCGAGCGCCATCGTGTGCGACGCCGTCCGGGCACCATCGCCATAGCGGCGGCCATTCAGAACAAATTTGGCATTCCCGTGGTGCCTCACGTCATATGCAGCGGCACCACCATCGAGAACATTGAATATGAACTGCTCGACCTGCAGTTTCTCGGCATCAGCAACCTGCTGCTCCTCCGTGGAGACAAGGCGAAAGACGACAAGGTCTTCGTGCCGATGCACGGAGGCCATGCGCACACCACCGACCTCATACGCCAGGTGAACAGGTTCAACGAGGGATTCTTCGCCGACGGCACTGCCATCAAGCATCCGGGAACACCTTTCACCTTCGGGGTGGCATGCTATCCCGAGAAACATGAGGAAGCGCCCAACATGGAGCAAGACATGAAGCATCTGTTGGAAAAGCAGCAGTTGGGGGCGAAATATGCCGTCACACAGATGTTCTTCGACAACCAACGCTACTATGAGTTCGTGGAAAAGGCAAGGGCCATGGGCATCTCCATGCCCATCATACCCGGCATCAAGCCTCTCGCCAAGCGCTCGCAGTTCAACATGGTGCCAAAGACCTTCCACTGCGACTTGCCGGAAGCCCTCGCCTCTGAGATGCTCAAATGCAAGAACGACGACGAGGTGAGGCAACTTGGCGTGGAATGGGCTACGGAGCAATGCCGCGACCTTTACGACCACGGGGTGGAGAACATCCATTTCTACACCGTCTCTGCCGTGGAGTCTGTCAGGGAGGTGGCTGCGCGGCTCATGTAAATAGTGACAACACGACAAACAACAACAAGACGACAAGAGATGAAATTTGAAGAGGTGATAGGACAGCACGACGCCAAGGAGCGCTTGCGTAAACTGGTGGCCGACGGGCGACTGCCACATGCCATGCTCTTCAGCGGGCCACATGGCAGCGGAAAGATGGCATTGGCCATGGCTTTCGCCTCATACCTGTTGTGCGCCAACCGCCACGATGGCGACAGCTGCGGTGTATGCCCGCAATGTGTGATGCTGCGCAAATGGGCGCATCCCGACCTGCATTTCACCTTCCCCGTCATCAAGCCGGCGAGCTCTTCGGCCGACTACAAACCCATCAGCGACGATTTCTCCAACGAGTGGCACGAACTGCTCGCCAAAGGACCCTATTTCACCATCGAGCAATGGTTGGAAGCCATAGGCACCACTTCGCAGCAAGCCATCATGACGGTGAAGGAGGCCGACACCGTGTCGCACAAACTCAGTTTGAGGTCGAGCCAGGGAGGATACAAGGTGTCGCTCGTATGGCTGCCGGAGCGCATGAGGGAGGACACCGCCAACAAACTGCTGAAGATGATTGAGGAACCGCCGTCGCAAACCATCTTCCTGCTCGTCAGCGAGAACCCCGCCGCACTCTTGGAAACCATTCGAAGCAGAACGCAACGTTTCGACATTCCGCGCATCAGCACGGAAGACATAGAGAAGGCTCTCGTGGAAAGAAGGGGGATTGAACAGGAGGCGGCACACCGCATCGCAAGGTTTGCGCAAGGCAGTTGGATGGCTGCACTCGACACCCTCGACGCACAAAGCGAAAACAGGGAGTTCCTCGAGGATTTCATCAACCTCACCAGGAAGTCGTTCATGCGCGACGTGGCGGGAATGAGAAACTGGAGCCTGGATGTGGCGAAATACGGAAGGGAGAAGCAAAGGCGAATGCTCACCTATTTCCAACGAATGGTGAGAGAGAGTTTCATCTCGAATTTCCATAATCCCGAACTCACCTACATGACTTTGGAAGAGGAGAATTTTGTGAAACGATTCGCACCGTTTGTCAATGAGAACAATGTGATGGAGTTGTCGGAACTGATGGAGAAGGCCAGCTTCGACATCGGGCGCAACGTCAATGCGAAAATGGTATTTTTCGACATTACGCTGCAAGTCACCGTACTCCTGAGAAAATGATAACTCAACTCGAAGCAAGGGAAAATGAGGCATTGAAGAGGGTTTGAATAAGCATGGGGTACATCATCTCCCAAAAAAAAGGTGGTGAAAGTGAGCATATGTCCCTTTAACTCCTCATATTAATTATTAATTATTAATTTTAAATTATTAATTATAAATTATTCCCTTTTAAAAAAAGTTGAGCGAATGCGAAACTTGACTAATAACGTCTGACCCGGCTAAGGGTGGACAAAAATGATATGATATGGACTACAAAGACATTACATTCAAGATAAGCACCGGGTGTGGAAGAGGCTTGTGCCGAAAAGGAGTAGGCAGGCAAGACAAGCAACTCAACACTTATGACTGGCTGGCAGACGTGCCAGGCAATGCCGACAGCACCGACCTCGTGGAGGTGCAATTCAAGAATACGAGAAAAGGATATTACCATAACGTCAACAACCTTGATTTGAGGAAGGGAGACATCGTTGCTGTGGAGGCCAACCCGGGGCATGACATCGGAGTGGTCACTCTCACAGGGCAATTGGTGAAACTACAACTGAAAAAGGCCAATCTCAAGTCGGCGGACGACATCAAGCGTATTTACCGTCTTGCCAAACCCGTCGACATGGAAAAATACGAAGAGGCCAAAGGAAGGGAGCATGCCACCATGATACAAAGCCGACAAATAGCCAAGGATCTCGGACTGGATATGAAAATCGGCGACGTGGAATACCAAGGCGATGGCAACAAAGCCATCTTCTATTACATCGCCGACGAGCGTGTGGACTTCCGACAACTCATCAAGGTGCTGGCTGAGACTTTCCACGTGCGTATCGAGATGAAGCAAATCGGTGCAAGGCAGGAGGCCGGACGCATAGGGGGAACAGGACCTTGCGGACGTGAACTTTGCTGTGCCACATGGATGAAGAACTTCATCAGTGTCAGCACCAACGCAGCACGATTCCAGGACATCTCGCTCAACCCGCAAAAGTTGGCGGGGATGTGTGCCAAACTCAAATGCTGCCTCAATTATGAGGTGGACAACTATATGGAGGCTGGAAAGAGACTGCCACCGAAGGATGTCATACTACAAACCGCTGATGCCGATTATTTCCTCTTCAAAACAGATGTGCTCGCCGGGCTGGTTTCCTATTCCACCGACAAGAGGACTGCCGCCAACTTGGAAACCATCACCGTCGAAAGGGCAAAGGAAATCATCGAGATGAACAAACAAGGCGAGAAACCTCTCTCGCTACAGGAGGATGGACAGGTGGATGACAACAGACCCAAGGATTTGCTTGAGGGAGAAAGCATCACCCGTTTCGACAAGAATAAGAAGAAGAAAAAGAAGAAGGCAAAGGCCGACAAGCAAGAAAACAAGGGAGAGGTGCAACAATTGAATGCCAATCCGCAAGAGACGCAACAGCCCAAGGGCAACACGCCCAAGACGGAGAAAAACGTCGCACCAAAGGCGGAGAAGAGCAACAAACCCTTGGAGAAGAACAAGCAACAAGCAGAGGGGGGCGCACCACAAGGACAACGCAACAACCAGGGGAAGCGCAACAATCCTCGCAAACCAAGACCGGCAAAGGAACAAGGGGGCGCTCCCGTTGAAGGAAAAGCGGCAAAGCCTGCCAACAAAAAAAACAACGAGGGGTGAACGCATGCATATGACCTACACCTCTAAAGTCGCTGCATTGGCTGTCGTCTGCCTGACGGCAGCCTTGTTGCAGGCTTGCTATCAAAGCACTGCATATTTCAGGTATTTCTCCACCGACATCAATGGGTGGGAGAGGGATAGCGTGCTGCATTATCACGTTCGCGCAGTAAAGGAAGGAGGATTCTACGCTGAGGAAATAGGGGTGAGAACATCAAAACTATATCCTTTCAAGCAACTCTCGCTAGTCATCGACCAAAAAGTCATCTCAACCAACGACAGCCATGCCAACGTGGTCAATTCCGACACCATCGTTTTCGACATCTATGACAATGATGGAAACCTAAGAGGGAAGGGCATCGACCTTTACCAACTTGTCGTACCTTTCAAGGGCATACGATTGCAAGAAGGCGATTCCATAGAGATGGCTGTTCGTCACAACATGCGCAGGAACGCCATCGAGGGCATCGCCGACGTGGGACTAAAGGTCACCAAGGCGTATGCAGAGTGAAGTTAGGGAAGTTGAAGAAGTTAGCGAAGTTAAAGAAGTTAAGTTGAAGAAGTTAAAGAAGTTAATGTTGAAGAAGTTAAGTTGAAGAATTGAAGAAGTTAAGTTGAAGAAGTTAAAGAAGTTAAAGACATTAGTTTTGCCAATGACATCACTGCTCACAGGCTATTGTCGCTAACTTCAAGCGAAGCGATAACT
>JAFWSS010000128.1 GCA_017524385.1 Prevotella sp. | reverse complement strand
TGCTTGCTTATTTCAACCAGCGGTCCAACCAGTTAAAGAAGGTGCGCTGCCACAGTACACCGTTCTGTGGTTTCAGTACCCAGTGGTTCTCATCAGGGAAGATGAGCAACTCGGCTGGAATACCCTTCATGCGGGCAGCATTAAATGCCGACATACCCTGAGTTGCGTTGATGCGGTAATCCTTCTCGCCATGGATAACGAGGATAGGAGTATCCCACTTGTCAACAAACTGGTGAGGTGAGTTCTTGTATGTCTTGTCAGCATTGGCTGTGCGGTCCTTGTTCCAGTAAGCATCGTCGTACTCCCAGTTGCTGAACCAGTTCTCCTCGGTCTCGGTATACATTGCCTCGAGGTTGAAGGCACCGTCATGGGCGATGAAGCATTTGAAACGCTTGTCGTGATGACCGGCAAGATAATACACGCTGAAACCACCGAAAGAGGCACCGACGGCTCCCAAACGGTCGCGGTTGACATAAGGCAGGGTGTTGCAGGCGTCGTCGATGGCTGTCAGGTAGTCCGACATGCACTGCCCGGTCCAGTCGCCGCTGATTTCCTCGCACCACTCACTACCGAAACCAGGAAGGCCGTGGCGGTTGGGCGCTACAACGACATAGCCTTGGGAGGCCATGATCATGAAGTTCCAACGGTAGCTCCAGAACTGCGACACAGGGCTTTGGGGGCCGCCTTCGCAGAAGAGCAGGGTGGGGTATTTCTTCGTCTCGTCGAAATGGGGAGGACGAATCACCCAGTACATCATGTCCTTGTTGTCGGTGGATTTCACCCAACGCTGCTCCACTGAGGGGAGTGACAACTGGTCGAGGATGTGCTTGTTCTCATAGGTGAGTTGGGTCACCGTCGCCATGTCCTTGGTTTTCTTCGCGGGAGAGACGATGTAAAGGTCGGCAGGGGCGATGAAACTGTGACGCTCAGCCAACAGGCGCTTGCCATCGCCCAGCATCTGGACCGAACCATAATCAGCCCAGCGCTCGCCGGTGTTCACTTGGGTGACGTTGCCCTTGCGGTCGATGGAGTAGATGTTGAACGTGCCGTGCCAGACGCCGGTGAAGTAGATGAGGGCGTCTTTCGTGTCCGACCAGCAGAAACCATCGACGTCGGAGTCGAACGACTCTGTCAGGTATCGTTTCTCGCCGGTGGCCAGGTCGTAGAGGCAGAGGCGGTTGCGGTCGGCCTCATAGCCGTCGCGGGCCATGCTTTGCCAGGCAATATACTTGCCGTCGGGAGAGAACTGAGGGTTCTGGTCGTAGCCAGGGTTGTTCTTCAGGTTCTCGGGGGCGTTCACCGACTGGTGGCGCATGGTCTTGGTGGCATCCACCGATGGTCCTTTGTAGTCTTCCGGCTTGCAAAGGTTGCGGGTGGTCTTCTGCTCCACATCATAAAGGAAGATGTCGGAGTCGGTGGAGATGGAGTATTCCAAACCAGTCTTCTTACGGCAGGTATAGGCTATCTGCTTCGAGTCGCGGCTCCAGTCGAGTTGCTCGATGCCGCCGAAGGGTTCCATAGGGCATTCGAAAGGCTCGCCTTCCAGAATGTCACGCCCCGCACCGATGCCGCTGGAGTTCACCTCGGCCACGAAGGGGTGGGCGATGCTCTCCACGTAGTGGTCCCAGTGGCGGTACATCAGGTCGGTGACAAGTCTACCGGTAGCCTTGGGGAGGTCGGAAGGGTTCTCTTGTATGATGTCGTGGAAGGGGATGGACTTGATATAGACCACGCGGCTGCCGTCGGGTGAGAACTTGTAGCCTTCCACTTCGCCGCCGGTATGGCTGAGTTGACGACGGTCGCTGCCATCGGGGGCCATCGTCCATATCTCGCCGCCGGTGAGGAAGGCGATGCGGTTGCCCAGCCAGGAGGGGTCGGTCTCGTTGGAGGCGCTGGTGGTCAGTTGTCGCTGACCGCTGCCGTCGCTGTTGATGATGCATAGGACATGGTGGCTGGCGTTGGCCTCCACACTGTAGTAGCCGATTTGATAGACAATCTGCTTGCCATCAGGTGATGGGGCGTAACTGCTGATGCGCCCCATGGCCCACAGGGCCTCGGGGGTGAGCAGGTCGCCTTTCATGGTGATGGCATTCTTGCCGATGTTGGGCTTGTTCTGGGCTTCGGCTCCTTGGACGGAGGTGATGGCGATTGCGGCTGCCATGATGAGGGTCTTGTACATAGGATGGTTATTTCTTGATTCTCTTGTTCAATTCATTTTGTTTCCGCTCAAGTTCTTCGCGTTTGCGTTTCATCTCTTCTTGCTGTTGCTGCATCTGCTGCTGCATCGCTTCCAGGCGTGCGGCGAAGCCTTTCTTCTTCTTGGGGTTCTTTTTGTTCTCTTCGTAGCGGGCTTCAAGGATGGCAAGCAGTTTCGCGTCGTTGGTGGTCTTGCGAAGTATGAACATGATGGCGGCGCTGAAGAAGAGCGAGATGAAATAATAGAAATTGAGGCCGGCGCTGTAGTTGTTGAACATGAAGAAGAAGAATACGGGCATGAGGAACATCATCCATTGCATCATCTTCATCTGTTGGGCTTGTTCACCTACCATCTGGTCGCGCTGCTGGCGCATGGTCATCACGGAATAGAGGATGTTGGCCACGCAGAAGAGGATGCAGGTGAGCGACAGGTGGTCGCCGATGGCCCATATGGGGTTGTCCCACTGCAGGATGGGGTCGTAGGTGGAGAGGTCGTCAATCCAGAGGAATTTCTCGCCACGCAGTTGGATGGCATTCGGCACGAAGTTGAACATCGCAATCCAGATGGGCATTTGGATGAGCATCGGGAGGCAGCCGCTCAACGGACTCACGCCATATTGCGAGTAGATTTGCATCTGGGCCTGGCTCTTCTGCATCTGGTCCTCGGGTTTGTCGTATTGCTTGGTGGCCTCTTCAATCTTGGGACGAAGGACGCGCATCTTGGCCGAACTCATGTAACTCTTCTTCACCATGGGATAGGTGATGGCTTTAAGCAGCAACGTGATGAGAATCAGCACGATGCCCATATTCAAACCGAGTTTGGTGAGCCAGTCGAACACATAGAGGGTGAAAAAACGGTTGATATAGCGGATGAGGGGCCAACCAAGATAGACGAGGCGCTCCATCTTCAGGTCTTTGCCAAAATGGCTTTCCTTTTCAACGGCTTGCAGAAGGCGGAAGTCGTTGGGACCATAGAAGAACTCCAACTCTGTGGCTGTCTCGCCTTTGGGGTCGAAGAAGGTTTCCAACTCGGCATCGTAGGTCTTCAGATAGCCGGTGCTCTTGTCCTGGGGAACGCTTTTCAACTTGGCACCGGTGGAGAACTCGTCTTTGGCAATCATCATGGCGCTGAAGAACTGGCTCTTGAAGGCCACCCAGTCGATGGGGGTTTCAAGTGTCTCGCTCTTTTCCTGAGTCTCGCTCAGGTAGTCGGTGCCTGAGCCTTTTTCCTTGTAGGTCAGGGTGGCATAACGGTTTTCAAACTCATGGCCTTTCTCCTGTTGCTTGCAGCGCTCGTGCCAAGTCACATTCATCGCGTGGGTCTTCGGGGAGAACAGACCTTCCATTCCAACGGCCTTGAAGGTGAAGTAAGCCATGTAGTTGCGGCCAAGGCGGTAGGTCATCATGATGCTCCGGCCTTCGCCGGCATCAGCGGTGAATGTCACAGTGCTATCCGTCTGCTCCGAAGGGGTGAAATAGAGGTCGGAGGTGCTGATGTTCATATCCTTGCCTTCAAGACTGAAATCGAGATTCTGGTCCTTGCCCTCGAAGATGGTCACATCTGGCTTGCCGTCCTTGTCCTTGAAATCCTTCACCACGGCTTTCGTCACTGTGCCGCCTTTGGTGCTCAGTGTGAGTTCCAATTTCTCGTTCTTCAGCACCACGTCGCTGGCTGTGCCGCTAAGGGCGTTGTGGAACATGGCTGTACTGTCCTTGAGAGCCTCCGCTTGTTCGGCCTTCTTCTTTGCTTCTTCTGCTTTCTTCTTGGCCTCTAGCTGTTTTTGGGCAGCCTGCTCTTTCTCAACTTGTTCTTGTTGGGCTTTCAATTCCTCCTCTGAAGGTCTGGTGTACCAACTCCATCCAATCAAGATAATTGCTATCAACACGAAGCCGACGATTGTGTTCTTATCCATTGTCGTTTTTATCCTTAAATTATTATGTTCTCCTCTTAAGAAAGCATCTCTGATACCTCGCTTAGAGCATTTGAATTGCAAAAGTACATGTTTTTTACGATATGCACAAATTGTTACGCGATATATTCTTTAACACATCACATCAATTAACTTAATTTTCACCTATTTGTGCTACTTCCTTGATAATTATTGCTAAAAAAATGGACATTTGGCCGCTTATTATGACATGTCATACTATTTTTGCAAAAAAAAGAACTGTATGTTTTGCCAACCTTATTTTTGTGCCAAAAAAGCTTTGCTATGCATTGCCGTATGGGGCTTTCCCGTGTCCATGGTGGCACAGGCTCGCTGTGTGCTCATTGACAAGGAGACGGGAGTGCCTGTAAGAGACGTGAAGGCATACACCGACAAGGGGGATGTGTTCACGTCCGACTATCAAGGGAACTTGGTTATTGATTCGGCGTTTCATACGGCTGCACTAAGGCATGGCAGTTATCTGGAGCGAAAGGTGGAAAGCCGCGAGGTGAAAGACACGCTTTGGTTGCTGCCACAAGCCATCAAGTTGGAAGAGGTGGTGGTGTGGGGTGAGGCTCGCAAAGGCATGTTTCCTTGGATGAAGATTGCCCTGGAGCAGGCTGCGGAAACAGCGACGCCGCCTCCTGGAGGTGTATCCTTCGATTTCTTCGAGATGTTCAAGAAAAAGCCCCTTAACAAAAAAGCACGGAAAAAGAACAAGCAAATTCTTGAAGAGTGGGACAAGGAGGAAAAGAAGAAAAATGAAAATTGATTCCATTTTTCGCAAGCACGGGACAATGTGTGTAAAGTCTGTAAAAAGCAATCATACGTCCCTTCAAATTCCCTTCAATTCATAAATAACTCCCCTTCAACTCCCCAATGTAGTAGACATATGTCCCTTTAACTCCCTTCTTTAACTTCCCTTTAACTCCTAAAAAACTTCCCTTTAAACTCCCCTTCAACTCCCCAATGTAGTGGACATATGTCCCTTTAACTCCCTTTTAACTCCTCTTTAACTCCCCTTTAACTTCTAAAAAACTTCCCTTTAACTCCTAAAAAACTTCCCTTCAACTCCCCAAAAACTTCTTTTCAACTTCAGCAAGAATCCTTTTTTTAACTTTTTTTGCAAAAATACATATGGTTGTCTCACCTTTGTTTCGTATCTTTGCATCACATTTCTTTTCTCACCTCCTTATGGGTTTGAGGTATCTTTCAGGGGGAGTATAAATAAGCCTTTACCATGACCGAACAACAAATGAGAACCATTTCCGTGGAGGAACTGGTCAACAGCAGAAAAATTTCAAGAAAGACATACAACATCCTGGTCAGAGCGAGGTTGCGTACTGTTTTCGACCTCGTCAGGTATAAGTCGGGACTGCCTAGGCTTTTCCGGACGGGGGCTGCTAGCATCAAGGAAATCAACGCACTGCTTGAGGAAGTCGAAGGAACTGGAAGAATATCCGAGTTCTCTTCTTTCCTCTTCCCACCGGAACCCGAGGAGTCGAAAGGCGAGCAGTTGATCGACACTTTGACAGAGGAACAAATGGAATATTTGGAGGAAGTCTATAGGCAACAGGTGGAGCACTTGGCTGTTGCCAAGGAGAAAACGGCTGTCAAGATGGGAAAACTGCTGGCTGGAATACCGGCAAGATTGTTCTTGAGAGACTATCTCATGGAGGATAATGACCGATTCAGGATGCTGGGAAACATGAGAGAGGCTTCGCTGTCTTTCTTGGAACAGGTGAAATCAAAGGTCAATGAGGCCATCGATGGACTGAAAGACAACGACATCCCATTGCAATACAAAATCTTGATGCTCCACGCGGAAGGTTTGCTCGACAACGATGAATTCGTACTCGATTTTTACAAAGGTCACGGGTACCTGCCCATGCTACACCTCTTGCAAAAGAACATCATCGACAAGAAGGATACCCCGGTGTTCAAGGCTTTCTTGCAAAGATATGACATCTTCGGTGGAAAAGTGGAGGTGGATATGACACCTATTGAGAAATCTACATTCACCATCACATCTTATTCCAATTCCGTCTTCGATGCTCTCTTCACCATGGAGGAGTCGGTTGAACCACTTGGTAATTTCATCACACAGTTGTTGGCGGATAACGCCAACATGGCTTATCTGGAAGAAAAAGTGAAGGATGATTTTATCTGTGAGGACAGCGAATGCATCAATGACATCATCGCCGACGAACAACTCATTATGCAACCGCTTTGTGTTGTGGGTCTCTTGGGAAAATGGATGAAAAAAGATTTTACATGCCTGGGAGGATATACAAGAAACCTAGGCTCTGCCATGGAGGGGAGATGGAGCCATGGATACCTCGTAAGGAAAAGCATCTTGGGCGAAGTGGACTTGGAAAATGAACTTTGGCATTTCAAGGACGCTGTTGTCAAAGTGTGCACCGAAGAGCACGCCGTGGATATGGAGGAATATGTGGAGGAGAGAATGGGAGGGCAAATGGCGCTCGCACCTGTCATCAAGCGAATCGTGGTGGACGAGTTGGCTCTCCCGCTCGACGAGAATGGCATGGTGGTGGTGCCTAAGAAGAAAGAAAAGGCCTTGGTGGATAGGCTGTTCATCTTGCTTGACAACAACAAGGAGCCTATGACGCTTGACCAACTCACCGATGCCATCAATTCCAGTGGTAGCAGAAGGTATGTCAGGGCTTCCATTTCTCTCGCACTCAATAAGGACAAACGATTCCAGGGAAGTGGAAAGAAAGGATGTTACGCACTCAGTGCATGGCAACTGCCCTATTTCGGTAGCAATGCAGACATCGTCTTTCAGGTGCTCGATGAGGCAAACAGGCCGATGAAAACGGATGAAATCGTGGCTTTCTTATCCAAATATGGTTACAACAAGCAGTTCTCAAAGGGAGACCTCGCTTCCGTATTCCTTTTGGGAAAGGAAAAGTTTGTCAAACTTGGCCCAATGCTCTACGGACTGGTGGGAAGGACCTATCCCAATCAGGGAGTGAACGAAGAGGATGAGAATAAAGATGTTGCTACACAAGAAAAACAACAAATCTCAGCTCCCTCCGAGTCGCCTGCTCCCGCTGAGTCATCAGCTCCCTCCGAGTCGTCCGTTCCCTCCGAGCCGTCAGCTCCCGCTGAGTCATCAGCTCCCTCCGAGTCGTCTGCTCCCGCTGAGTCATCAGCTCCCTCCGAACAGTCCGCACCCTCCGAACAGTCCGCTCCCTCCGAACAGTCCGCGCCCTCCGAGCCGTCTGCTCCCTCCGAACAGCCCGCGCCCTCCGAGCCGTCCGCGCCCTCCGAGTCGTCTGCACCCTCCGAGCCGTCTGCTCCCTTCGAGCCGTCTGCTCCCTCCGAGTCGTCTGCACCCGCTGAGTCGTCTGCTCCCACCGAATTGTCCGCCCCCTCCGAGCCGTCTGCTCCCTCCGAACAGTCCGCGCCCTCCGAGTCTACCAGTTCTCCGCAGGTAGCGGCTTTGCCGCTGCAGCATCTCCCCTTGGAAGCAGGAGAGCCGGGAGAAATGCCTGAGAATGATGTGGAATGGACTTGGATGTGTGCCAATGTAATGGATTTCGTATGTCAGAACAAGAGGGAGCCTCTTGAGATGTTCACGGCAGAGGTGGAGTTGGCCTCATGGCTTGTCGCTCAAAAAAATGCCATGAGGAAAGGGATGCTCTCCGAAACCCACAAAAAGGCTTTGATGGAAATAAGAGACAAACTGTGGCCTTAGCCCTCCTAAAATCCTCCTATTCCCTCCTAAGACATCCTATGGTCATAAAAAAATCGCAACTGAAAAAGCTGCGATTTTCAAATATTCTGAGGTGCCTGGCGGATTCGAACCGCCGTAGACGGTTTTGCAGACCGTTGACTAAGCCACTCATCCAAGGCACCATTTTGTAAAGCGAGTGCAAAGATAAGGCTATTATTTGGTTTGTGCAAATTTTTTCTCCCTTTTTTTCTCTGCACACTCCCTTTTTGCCTTTTTCGACAATTCTCCTTTGCCTTTTATTTCTTTCAAGGCGCATCCCGAACACCCGTGACAAGGGTCGTCGCTCGCTTTCAATGCACGGTATGCGCGGTAACCTAAATAGGCCACGCAGAACAAAAGCACCAATGCCACTATCACGTATTGAAACCCCATCTAAACTTCCTTCTTTTCTGTCAAATCAATGTGAGAAACCATGCGCCACTTGCATAATTACAGCGTTTTTTCATCTTCAAAGGAAAATAGATAATTTAACGCTCTTGAATTTGCTTTTCAACTGATTTTCATTACCTTGTGGTTTAAAAAGTCTTGTTTGAGCAAATATTGGTGTTAGTTATCCCCTCCCCTGGGAGGGGATATGCGCACCGCCCTTTTGCTTCCTGTCCACTTTTTCAAGTGGACTCAATTTTCAATCTTCAATTTTCAATCTTCAATCTTCAATCTTCAATCTTCTTCAAACTCCACATATTCCCCCTCGTCGTCGGCGATGATCTTGCGACTGCGCTCTGAGGAGCGTGTGTCGGTGAGAATCTCGCCGTTGGGCATTGTTGTGGTGGAACCGGAAGAAGGCTCAGGCGTCGGGTCTTGGTCACCGTGGAAATGTTTCTTCATCTTGCGCACGGCCAAGTAGATGCGAATGGCAAAGTAAGCCAGAACGGCGACTCCGGCAACAAAGATGAAGAAAATGAATTTGAAAAGGAATGCCATGGGAAAGCAAGATTAATGTGTCTTTGGAGCACGGCGGTTGGCATATAGTGAAAGCACCACATACCAGGCAATGGCTATCGCTATGCCCGATACACCGAGCAGCAACACCAAGGGAATGCAGGTGAGGATGAAAATGTATTTCACCTCGTTACCCTTCCAACCCCATTGCTTGAACTTCAAGGCGAAAAGAGGTAGTTCGGCTATCAGCAGCCAGCAGCTCAAGGCAACAAGCAACAACACTATGGGAAGGGAGTAGGACAGTTGGGTCAGGCGACTGCCGCCGCCAACGATGAGCGACCCCCAGAACAGTGCATTGGCTGGCGTGGGGAGACCGATGAATGATGTCGTCTGGCGCTCGTCGAGATTGAACTTCGCCAGGCGAAGGGCGGAGAAGGCCGCAATGATGAAGGCAAGGTAGGGGATGAACCTGCAGAAAGAGTCCAAATACTCTGGGTAGGGTAGCTGGTAAAGCAAGGTGAAAACCATTGTGGCGGGAGCCACGCCAAACGTTACGTCGTCGGCCAAGGAGTCCAGTTCCTTGCCGATGGGAGAGGAGACGTTGAGAAGGCGGGCGCTCATCCCGTCGAAGAAATCAAACACTGCGCCTAGGATAATGAAAACCAAGGCCATGCCTTGGTTGCCGTCAAAGGCAAACGTTGTGGCGATGCAACCGCATAACAAGTTGCAACATGTGATGGAGTTGGGTATTTGTCGGATGATGGCTCTCATAGATACAAACGTTGTTCCGTATATTGAAAGGTGTCAGCCTTTCAACTTTGCAATGACGGTCTGGTCGCCAGTGGTCGATTGACCCATCTTCACGCAGATCTCTGTGCCCAAGGGAAGAAAGACATCCACGCGAGAACCAAATTTGATGAAACCCAGGTGGTCGTCAATTTCGCATTCCTCCCCCTCTTTGGCGTAGGTGACGATGCGACGGGCTACGGCACCGGCAATCTGACGGCAAAGGATGCTCACACCCTCTGGAGTCTCTATCATCACGTCGGCATGCTCGTTCTCCTCGCTGGCCTTGGGGAGCCAAGCCTTGTGGAAGTTGCCGTCCTGGTGCTTCACCAGGGTTACCTTGCCGTCAACGGGAAACCAGTTGGCGTGGACGTTGAACAAACTCATGAATATGGATACCATGATGCGACGGTCGTGGAAATACTCGTCCTCGTCAACTTCCTCGACAACAACGACACGTCCGTCGGCGGGAGCAACCACTAGGTTGGTGGTGTCTTCAACGTCAAGAACACGGATGGGGCAACGGAAAAAATTTAAAACGATGCCATAGAGGACGCCAAAAACAGCAGCAAAACTCCAAAAAGGCAATTTGCTGTCGAATGAACGCCACAAGATGACACCTATAGCTATCAAGATGAACAAACTGTAAAGGAGTGTGTCGTTGCCCTCGCTGTGAAGCCTTTGCTTCTTAAGTTTGCGAATTCTTCTTCCCATTTTTCATCATGTGAGTTTTTCCATGCAAAGGTAACGCTTTTTTACCAACCCGACAAATTTTTTCCAATAATCTTTGGTAGTCTCAACTATTAGGCGTATCTTTGAACCTCAATTTGCATCTATGAGAGATTTCGTACACCTGCACGTTCATACATATTTTTCTATTCTTGACGGACAGTCGAGCATCAACAAGTTGGTTGACAAAGCCATCGCTGATGGCATGCGTGGAATGGCTATCACCGACCATGGAAACATGTTCGGGGTCAAGGAGCTGTTCAATTATTGCAACAAGGTCAATGGGAAGTTGAAAAAGGAGGGAAAACCTGAGTTCAAACCCATTTTCGGGTGTGAGATGTATGTCGCAAGAAGAAAGAAAAGCGACAAGAGCAAAGACCACCACGACCAAGGTGGGTGGCACCTCATCGTACTTGCCAAAAACTACAAAGGTTACAAAAACCTCATCAAACTCGTCTCAAGAGCATGGGTCGACGGTTTCTACATGAGGCCAAGGACCGACAGGGAAGACCTGGAGCGATACCATGAAGGACTCATCGTCTGCTCGGCTTGCATCGCAGGTGAGGTGCCCGACAAAATATTAAAAGGTGACATCGCGGGGGCTAGGGAGGCTATCGAATGGCATCAAAGGGTCTTTGGTGACGACTACTACCTCGAACTACAAAGGCATGAGGTGAAGGATCCATCCATCAGGGCTAACAGGGAAACATTCCCGCTGCAACAGCAGGCCAACAAGGTGCTCATACAACTGGCAAGGGAGTATGGCATCAAACTCGTATGCACCAATGACGCTCACTTCGTGGACAAGGACAATGCCGAGGCCCACGACCACCTGCTTTGCCTTTCCACAGGAAAAGACCTCGACGACCCTGGGAGGATGCTGTATTCCAAACAGGAATGGTTTAAAACCAAGGAAGAGATGTATGATATCTTTTCTGACATACCGGAAGCGCTTGACAACACATGCGAAGTGCTTGACAAGGTGGAGGCTTACTCCATCGACCATGCACCCATCATGCCTTTCTTCCCCATACCGGAAAGCTTTGGAACAGAGGAGGATGTTAGGGCAAGGATGACCGATGAGGAACTCTTCCAAGAGTTCACACGCGACGAGAACGGTAACGAAATCATGTCGAGAGAGGATGGAGAGAAGAAAATCAAGAAGCTGGGTGGCATAGACAAACTCTACCGCATCAAGTTCGAAGCCGACTACCTGGCGAAACTCGCATACGACGGAGCAAGGAGACTATACGGCGACCCTCTCCCCGAAGAAGTGAGGGAGAGAGTCAATTTCGAACTCCATATCATGAAAACCATGGGATTCCCCGGATACTTCCTCATCGTGCAGGACTTCATCAATGTGGCGAGAGACCAACTTGGCGTCATGGTGGGGCCGGGACGTGGGTCGGCGGCTGGCTCCGTTGTAGCATACTGCCTTGGCATCACACGCATCGATCCCATCAAATACGACCTCCTGTTTGAGAGATTCCTCAACCCCGACCGCATATCGCTTCCTGATATCGACACCGACTTCGATGACGACGGCAGGGGAAGGGTGCTCGAATGGGTGGAGGACAAATACGGACACGACAAGGTGGCTCATATCATCACCTATGGAAGCATGGCAACAAAAAACTCCATCAAGGATGTCGCCAGGGTGGAGAAACTGCCTCTCGACGAGAGCAACAGGCTGTGCAAGGCCATTCCCGACAGACTGCCCGACGGAATCAAGATGAACCTTGACAACGCCATCAAGAGCGTGCCGGAACTCAGGGAGGCGGAAGTGTCCATGGATACAAGGATGAGAAACACCATCAAGTATGCACGAATGCTCGAAGGGACGGTGAGAAACACCGGCATACATGCCTGCGGAACCATCATATGCAGAGACCCCATCAGCGACTGGGTCCCCGTGTCAACAGCGGAGGACAAGGCCGACCCGGGGCACAAGTTGCTTTGCACGCAATACGACGGACATGTCATCGAAGAGACCGGACTCATCAAAATGGACTTCCTCGGGCTCAAGACACTGTCCATCCTCAAGGAAGCCATTGAAAACATCAGGCTTTCAACAGGGGATGTCATCGACATCGACAACATCCCCATCGACGACATCCTCACCTACAAATTGTATTGCGAGGGAAGGACCATCGGAACGTTCCAGTTTGAATCCACCGGAATGCAAAAATACCTTAGGGAATTGCAACCATCTGTATTCGAGGATCTTATTGCTATGAACGCTCTATATAGGCCTGGACCAATGGATTACATTCCGGAATTCATCGCCAGGAAGAAAGACCCGTCGAGAATCACATACGACATCCCCTGCATGGAGAAATACCTCAAGGACACCTATGGCATCACGGTGTACCAGGAGCAGGTGATGCTTCTTTCAAGACAACTCGCCAACTTCACCCGAGGACAGTCCGACACGCTCAGGAAGGCCATGGGCAAGAAGCAGATTGAGAAGATGAACGAGTTGGAGGAACTATTCTATAAAGGTGGAACACAAAACGGTTACGACAAAAAAACACTCAACAAAATCTGGGAGGATTGGAAGAAATTCGCTTCCTATGCTTTCAACAAGAGTCACGCCACATGCTACTCCTGGGTGGCATACCAGACGGCTTTCCTCAAGGCCCACTATCCTGCTGAGTACATGGCTGCCGTCATGAGCCGGAACCTTGACAACATCACTGAAATCACCAAACTCATGGATGAATGCAAGGCAATGGGAATAGAGACTCTCGGACCTGATGTCAACGAGAGCCGCCATAAATTCAGTGTCAACAAGAAAGGTGCCATTCGCTTCGGACTCGCAGCCATAAAGGGAATGGGGGGGGCTGCGGCGGAGGCCATCATCTCTGAGCGTGACAGCAATGGACCTTTCGCCGATGTCTTCGATCTCGTCAAGCGTGTCAGTCTCTCTGCCGTCAATAAAAAGACATTTGAAAGCCTTGTCCTTAGCGGGGGATTCGACAGCTTCGGCATAGAAAGAGAGAGGTATCTGGCCGCAAACAACAAGGGCGATGTCTTCCTCGACACCCTTGTAAGGTTTGGACAACTCTACCAGACGGAAAAGTCAAGGGTGCAGATGTCGCTTTTCGGAGATGACATGATGGACGTGCCCAATCCCCCAATACCGCAGGCCGAGCCTTGGAGCAACATCGAGAAACTCAACAAGGAGCGCGACCTCGTGGGCATCTATCTCTCTGCTCACCCGCTCGACGAGTTCAGTGTCATCTTGCAACAACTGTGCAACACACATTGCTCAGAACTGGCCGACAAGGAAGCACTAGCCCAAAAGGAAAACATCGTTTTCGGAGGTGTCGTCACTGCTGTCAGGTCGAGGTTCTCAAAAAACGGCTCGCCATGCGGATTCGTAACCATTGAGGACTTCAACGGGTCGGGTGAACTGGCTCTCTTCGGAGAGGAATGGGGAAAATGGCGCTCCATGTTCAATGAGGCTTGCACCGTGTATGTCACCGCAAAGGCAGTGCCAAGGTTCAGAGGGGCGTCTGTATTTGACATTCGAATAGGAGATGTGCAATACATGCAGACCGTCAAGGAGAATGCCATAAAGAAACTCACCATCGTCATCAATACTGACAATGTGGACACTGCTGTCATCAGCGACCTGGTTGCGGCAATTGACTCTTCGCCAGGAGAAACCTCGCTCTATGTGAGACTACATGACACGGAAGGAAACCTCATGCTCAGGAGCAAGGCGAAAAAGGTGGAAGTCAGACATCAACTGCTGCAGTTCATAGAACAGACAGAGGGAATGACCTATTTTGTCAACTGACAACAATGTGGCACGATGTTTGATAATATTTTAACAAAGCATTATTCATCAACAACAATAAAGAAAAATGGAAGTAACAATCACAAATGAGAATTTCGAGTCCTACCTCAATGGCGACCTGCCACTCGTAGTAGACCTTTGGGCCACATGGTGTGGACCTTGCAAGGCCATCTCACCTGTCATTTCACAACTGGCTGAGCAATACGACGGAAAACTCGTTGTCGGAAAATGCGACGTCGAGGAGAACGATGAAGTGGCGTTCAAATATAAGGTATCAGGAGTGCCGACTTTCCTCTTCTTCAAGGGTGGAAAACTCGTCGATAGATTGACAGGGGCAAACAGAGCCGAACTTGTGAATAAATTTGAAGCATTGGCAAGCCTCTGAAATAGCGGAATACGCCAAAGGTTGAATCGGAGTAATCGGAGTTGTCTGATTACTCCGATTTTTCGATTATTCCGATTCCTCCGACCATCCCGACTATTCCGATTCCTCCGCTTTTCCATTGTCTTTTGGGCAAATTGGTGATTTTTCTCACACTATGGAAAAAAAGTAAACCTCTTTTCTTACTCGCTTGTCGAAATTTTCGTAACTTTGCAACCATTATAACAAAATCAATCATCATGAGAAGAACCAAACTCCTAATGGCCGTGACGCTCTGCCTGATGATGGCGGCGGCTGCCCATGCACAAATCATCAAAAACAAGGAGGTTAGAGCACTTACTTACAGCAGGCCTGCATCGCACTGGCTCGAGGCGCTACCCATAGGAAACTCCCATCTGGGGGCCATGGTGTATGGAGACCCCAACCATGAGCAAATACAAATCAATGAGGAGACGTTCTGGTCTGGATCGCCACACGACAACAACAGCGAGGAGGCAAAGCAATATCTCCAACAGGTCAGAGAACTCATCTTCAATGGAAATGAGGAAGAGGCTGCCAAACTCATCGACCAGCATTTCATCAAAGGACCCCATGGAATGAAATACCTACCTGTGGGAACGGTCACCATCGACTTCGACCAACAGCAGGGCGTTTACAAATATCATAGAAACCTCATTCTGGACAATGCCACAGCAAATGTGACTTACAAGAAAAAGGATGTCACATTCAAGCGCACAACCTTCGCTTCCATGGATGGGAATGTCATCGTTGTCAGACTCACCGCAGATAAAAAGCAGGCCCTGTCGTTCAAAGTGGGCCACCAAAGTGAACTCAATTCAAAGCACACCATCGACGGACATTGCATCACCGCGGTGGTCGATGGCGTGGACCATGAGGGTATAAAGGCTGGTCTTAAGGCAGAATGTCGCATACAAGTGGTAAGCGATGGACAAATGGAGGATGGGTTCCACGACGTCCATGTCATGGGCGCTACTACTGCCACCATCTACATCACTGCTGCCACCAACTTCGTCAACTACCACGATGTCAGCGGCAACCCTTCGGAAAAGAACAAGCAAGCTCTGGCTGAGGCCATGGCAAAGCCTTACGATAAACTGTTCGACGCTCATTGCAAGAAATTCTCCAGCCAATTCCAACGCGTGAAACTCGAACTCGACAAGTCGCCCATGTCGTCTGCCAACACCGACAAGAGGCTCGAGGAGTTTGAGGGTGGAAAAGACATGGACCTCGTCGCGCTCATGTTCCAGTATGGAAGATACCTCCTCATCTGCTCTTCACAACCTGGAGGACAACCCGCCAACCTGCAAGGCATCTGGAACAACAAGGTCAATGCACCTTGGGACAGCAAGTACACCATCAACATCAACGCGGAGATGAACTATTGGATTGCAGATGTGGGCAACATCGCCGAAACCCAGGAGCCTCTCTATGACATGATACGCGACTTGAGTGTCACTGGTGCCAAGACAGCACAACAGATATATGGATGTGGGGGATGGCTCGCACACCACAACACCGACCTTTGGCGCATTGCAGGACCTGTGGATGGCGCTTCATGGGGCATGTTCCCCAATGGTGGTGCATGGCTTGCCACACACCTTTGGCAGCATTACCTCTTTTCAGGAGACAAGGAGTTTCTCAGAAAATGGTATCCGGTCATCAAGGGCACGGCAGACTTCTACCTCGACTACCTGCAAAAACATCCCAAATATGGGTATCTCGTGGCAGTGCCGTCGGTTTCCCCGGAGCATGGACCCATGGGGAAGAGG
This sequence comes from Prevotella sp., assembly GCA_017524385.1. Classification (GTDB taxonomy): domain Bacteria; phylum Bacteroidota; class Bacteroidia; order Bacteroidales; family Bacteroidaceae; genus Prevotella. Next base: position 89,673 of record JAFWSS010000128.1, on the reverse strand, counting down.
ACTCCGGTGACTGCCGGATGCACCATGGACAACCAAATCGTCTTCGACGCTCTCTCCAATACCTTGCTCGCTGCCAGGGCCTTGGGGGAGGACCAGGCTTACCAACAGAGACTAAAAGCCACCATCGACCAACTGCCTCCCATGCAAATAGGTAAGTATGGGCAGCTGCAAGAGTGGTTGCAGGATGGAGACAACCCCAATGACCAGCACAGGCACATCTCGCACCTCTATGGATTGTATCCCTCCAACCAAATCTCCCCTTTCACACACCAAGACCTTTTCACTGCGGCTGCAAACACCCTCAACCAAAGGGGTGACATGGCCACCGGATGGAGTCTCGGATGGAAAATCAATTTCTGGGCGCGCATGCTCGATGGAGACCACGCCTTCCGAATCATTTCCAATATGCTCCACATCCTTCCTGATGATGGTCAAGCAAGGCAATTCCCCAATGGAAGGACATATCCCAACCTCTTCGACGCACACCCGCCATTCCAAATCGATGGCAATTTCGGATGTGCCGCCGGCATTGCCGAGATGTTGTTGCAAAGTCATGACGGTGCTGTTCACCTGTTGCCGGCACTGCCTTCTGCATGGAAGAATGGCAAAGTGGAGGGGCTTTGTGCCAGAGGTGGATTCGAGGTCGCCATCCGATGGGCTGACGGAGAGATGACACAAGCGTCCATCAAGTCGAAAATAGGTGGAACCTTGCGCTTGCGCTCCTATGTGCCTTTGAAGGGAAAGGGGTTGGTGGAGGCGAAAGGCGTCTGCGACAACCCACTCCTCGCAACAGCGGAGGTGAAAAACCCATTAAGGTCGGAAGAACTAAAGGAGTTCTCACTCCTGCCAGTGAGAAAAGTCTATGAATACGACGTGATGACCAAACCCGGACAAGTCGTAAAGGTTACCCCGATAGGGGAATAGGTCATAAAAAAACCAGGAAGTTCCAGAATCTACCAGAACTTCCTGGTTTTTTTATAGCCTTTATATTTCTATTGTTTCCTAAGATTTCCTTTAATACACCTTTACTGGAAATTCCTGATACGTATATCTATGCCACTGCCCTCCATTGCCGACTCCATTGCCTCGGGGGCGGTGTCGCCGTAGTGATAGGGGAACAACACGCGTGGTTTCACCATGTCGGCGGCGTGACGCAACTGCTCCGGTGTCATCGTGTAGGGTTGGTTGCAAGGAAGGAAGGCGACATCGATGTCCTTCACCATACTCATCTCCTCGATGTCCTCGGTGTCGCCGGCGATGTAGATGCGTAGGCCGTCGGCCTCAAGGATGAAGCCGTTGTCACGTCCTTTAGGATGGAATTGGGTGTGCCCCGGAGTGATGTTGTAGGCGGGTACGGCATACAACGTCAGGTCTTCGGCAAGGCGTAATGTGTCGCCATTGGACATCACCTCGCATTTTTCTATTTGTTCGGCGGTATTCGCATTAGTCACAATCACCGTGCCCTCCTTGCAAAGGGCTGCAACGGCTTTCGAGTCATAATGGTCGTAGTGGTCATGGGTGATGAGGATGAAGTCGGCTTTTGCCCATTGGCTGTAGTCGGTGAAAGGTTCGGCACCTTCTGTCACAGGGTCCACCTGGATGATGCACCCGTCGAAATTGAGTTCCATACTCGCGTGCTTGATGGGAGTCACTTGAAGGGTCTTCCCACTTTTTGTCTTGAATGTATCCATGTCGTTCGGTTTTTTTTCGCTGGTTGGTGCGTTGCATGCCATGAGGCTGACGGCGAATGCCAGCAGATGGGTATAAGGTTTCATTGTCGCTTGTTTTTGGACTTCGAAGTAAGGGAGGGTGTGGAATCCAACTCTAAAAGTTCTTCATCGCTCATCTGTTCGTCAAGATGGTCGTTCCACAAGTAATGGTTGGTTTCCCTCACCAAAACCTTGCTGAGGAAGAGCAGCGAGAGGAGGTTGGGGATTGCCATCAGGGCGTTGAAGCAGTCGGCCATGTTCCAGACGATGGAAAGGCTGATGACGCTGCCTGCGAAAACGGCGAAGATGTAGGCCACACGGTAAGGGATGGTCATGTGTTTGCCGCCAAGATATTCCACACCACGCTCTCCATAGTAGCACCAACCGAGGATGGTGCTGAAGGCGAAGGTGAACTGCCCGATGTTCAGCAGTGGGGCGCCAACATAGGGTATCTTCGAGAATGCTGCCTTCGTGAGTGTGGCGCCGTCGGTGTAACTGATGTCGGGGTGGGCGAGGGCGCTGCTCACTATCACCAAACCGGTAAGGGCGCAAATCACAACGGTATCCCAAAACGTACCGGAACTCGACACCAAGGCTTGGCGAACGGGGTTGCGGGTTTGTGCTGCTGCTGCTACGATGGGGGCAGAACCCATGCCCGACTCATTGGAGAACAAACCGCGCGAGATGCCGTAGCGTGCCACCATCATGATGCTGCCGCCCACGAAACCGCCACCTGCCGCCTCTGGGTTGAAGGCAGATGTCACAATCGTTTGCAGGGCTGGCAATAGGAACGAATGGTTGGCACCAAGGATGTAGATGCAACCCGCGACGTAGAAGACGGCCATGAAGGGGACGAAGGCCGTACAAACACGCGCGATGCTTTTCACACCCCCAAGAATCACTGCAGCCGTGAGGAAGCACACAATGGAGCCGATGACGTAAGGAGAGATATGGAAGGTCTCCTTCGTCAGCGTGGAGATGGCGTTTGCCTGGACGGTGCAGCCAATGCCGAAAGAAGCGAGGGTGCAGAACAGGGCGAACAGGATGCCCATCCATTTCCAACCCAGTCCACGTTCCAAGGCGTACATCGGACCTCCGAGCATCTGGCCACTCGAGGTCTTCACTCGATATTTGATGGCCAACAAACCCTCGGCATATTTCGTGGAGATGCCGAAAACACCTGTCAACCAACACCAAAACACAGCACCGGGGCCGCCAAGGGCTATTGCTGTACCCACACCAACGATGTTGCCTGTGCCTATCGTGGCAGCAAGGGCGGTAGCCAAAGCACCAAACTGAGACACGTCGCCTGTGGCATCCTTGTCCTTGGAGATGGAGAGCTTGATGGCTTTGAAGATTTTCCGCTGTGGAAATTTGAGGATGAGGGTGAGATAAATGTGGGTGCCAAGAAGCATGATGATCATGGGCCAGCCCCATAATACACTGTTGATACTAGAGATGATGTTGTTGATGGCTTCCATAAAAGAAAACGATTCTATTAGAAATGAACAACCACGTGGTCGTAGCCAAGTGTGTTGAAGAGAAGCGTCACCTCGTCTATTGCATTCTGTTGGGCCAACTGGATGTTTGAATTGGTCATGCAACGAGCAAGCATCTGGCGTTTGGCCTTCTCGTAAAGGGCAGAACGGGTGGAATTGTCCCATGTGCCCTTCTCACGGAACGATTTCGTCCGAGTCTCATCGATGAAATCATTGTCGAGCAAACGGATGGGAGGGAGAAGGACGTCCAGCGTGTCGCCGAGAAGACGGACGGAACTGGAGGGCATCTTGTCCATGTCGATGCCTAGCCGCAATGTGCCATAATAAATGCGGGTAAGTTGCTTGTCGCTGGCAAGAAAACGGCTTGCTGTGGTATCGACAAGTTCTTCGTCGTTCACGGTGAGAAATTCCCATTCGCCAATATGACGAACTGATTCCAAGTGAGTGGTAGTGGTATCGGAAACAATGCTGTCATTGTCTGGGGCTGCCGTGGCCTCATTGCGAGTGCCTTGCGTGACGGTGAAAACCAGCATCGTCACCAACGTCACCAAGGTGGCGGCGGTGAGGAATAGGCGACCCAGTTGATTCTCTTTCAGTGGTTTCTTTTGATCCATGGCGGTATTAATTGGTGGTGGTGGTCAGATATCGTTCGTTGAAATCCTTGCGGAAAGTTATCGTGATGTTCTCTTCGTATAGGTCCAGTTGGCGAAGAAGCGGGATGAGAATGCGGCTGGCATTCACACGAGAGTGCTCTGCGATGTTCATCTGGGGAATGGAGCGCAAGATGCTCTCACGACCCTCTTGCTCATAAAGTGACAACTCTGCATCGCTGAAATCCTTCCGAAGAAGGGCTACATAACGTTGTATCTCGTCGTGATTGATTTTCGTGCTGGTCAACTCTGCCTTGGGGTCGGGGAGGATGATTTCCAAATGGTCGTCATCGTATATCACATTGTCTTCGTTGAATTGGCTGAAATCAATATAACCCTTGACTGTGGCATCGATGGGGATGGCTATGCTGCGGCTGCCGGAAGGGACGTCGAAGTCGTAGTCCATCCCTAGGATGCTGCCTTTCAACTTCAATACGTCTTCGTGAGTAATCACTTTATGAATCTTGTATTCTGCTGTGTAGAGACGGGAGCATTTCTGGATGTTGGATATCAACTTGTCCACCTTGGCTTCCTTGCTCTCGGCCTCTATGGAAGGGGGAGGGGAGGATGTGTCCTTGGACTCTCCCTTCTTGCTGCCACATGAGAGCAACATGGGAAGGGACAGGACCAGCAACAGGCCGGCAGTTGGCGAGAGCCCTCTGAACACTCGAAGGAGACAACGTAGAATAGGGTTCATCATACTTGTATTTACATTAATTTGCAAACTTACGATTTTTTCCCTAAAAACAAGCAACTTGTGGTCAAAAAATATGCATAAATGCTAAAAACAATCAAAATCACTTCCAACATTAAACCAATGTGCCACTTCTTGCGTCAAATTGATAGAAAAAGCAAAGAACTATAATTTAATTATAAACTAAAACAATTAAACTGTATTTTTATGAAAAAGGTAATTATGATTGCTCTCATGGCTGCTTCAGTTTCTCTCTCCGCCATGGCTCAGGAGCAAGGACAAAGAGGTAGGAACTTCGATCCTACAGAGATGGCACAGAGACGCACTGACATGATGGCCGAGAGGTATGGACTCGACCAAGGGCAGAAAGAAAAACTCCTCGAACTCAATAAGAAATATCCTGGAATGGGTATGATGGGACCTCGAATGGGAGGACAGAGGCCTGGTGGTGGAGGTGACAGGCAAATGCGTCGTCAAGGACCACCACAGGGAAATGGCAACAACCAGCAAGGTGGGCAAATGCAAGGACAGAGACCGGGATTCGGACCGGGGCAAGGTGGACCTGGACGTGGACCTGGAAGATTCAATCCCGAGCAGATGAAGGAATATGAAGAAGCTCTCAAAGGCATCTTGACCGATGAGCAGTATCAGAAATACGAGGCAGACAGGAAAGAGCGCATGGAGCGCATGCAGCAGAGAAGGCAGCAGCAATGATTTCCCAACCCACTTCGGATCTCTTGACTACATGACAAGAATTGCGGTTGCTTGCAGGCTTTCCGCTAATAGGTAACAAGATAAGGATGACAAGGGTCGCTTCATGGCGACCCTTTTTTTGACTTCTGAAATCACCTATGACCTTCTGAAAACCACCTGCAACCACCTAAGACAACAATCCCTCTTTCATCCCCATACTTCATTTTTTCATCTAATTCCTTTTGTTTTACGCCATGCTTTCATTACCTTTGCACATGAAAACCTGATAACGATTGATTGAAAATGAAAAAATATCTTGCTCTCGCCGCTGTCGTCGCTTTTTCTGGCTTGTTTGTCGCATGCGAGAAAAAAAAGGAAAACAGCAACACGCACAACAACATCATCGTGAAACCTAGGGAGAAGGTGGAACCCGATACCATCGTGCACAAGATGAATGAAATAGATGTCACTACCGACACCATAAAATGGATGGGCAGCACATACAAGGCAAGGGTGCATCGCTACACCAACGACAGCCTTTCCATTGCTGTTGATGAGAATGGCAAGCAATATCGAAACAATCTCATCAAGATGGTCATCACAAGAAAGGATGGAAGTGTCTTTTTCGAAAAGGTGTTCAGCAAGGCTACGTTCGAGAGTTTCCTCGATGAAGAATATTTGAAGCAAAATGTGCTACTTGGGCTTGTCTATAATGGAAACGACACCAACAACTTGCATTTCCTTGGTAGTGTCGGAAGGCCCGACATCCTAACAGAGGAATTTGTCCCTTTCAATGTTTACATCTCCAAGATGGGGGAGGTAAGGGTGGAAAAGGCAAACCTCGAAAACCTCGAAGGATACAAAGTCTTCGAGGAAGAGGATAATGAAGGTGTATGAGCCTGTCTTTGAAATACGAAAACTTCATACAAACTCTTGTAATCTCTTACAACTTCCTATAAAAAAGCGCCGACCTGCAACGGTCGGCGCTTGTGATATATATTATAAGGTGTCTCTTTATACCTTAAATACCTTAAAGGATGGTCTTCACTGCCTCAAGCATGCCTTTCTCCTGGATGAGGTCAAGGTCTTTCTTCAGCAGGTCGGCAAGGCCGGCGATGTCGTGAAGGTCCTCACCCCAGATGCTGGTGGCCGAGAGAACGCCGTCGGCAATCTTCTGTGTATCGCCGGTTGCCCAAAGGTCCTTCAGCAGGTCCATGATGTCTTGTGCGTCGTTGGGGACGATTTCCGCACCATCGGCACGTTTGCCACCCTTGTAATAGGTGATGATGGCGGCAAGACCCATGACAAGGCCCTGGGGAAGTTCACCCTTGCGCTCCAGATAGACTTTCACTCCGGGAAGGTCGCGAGCACAGAATTTCGGGAAGGAGTTGAGCATGATGCTTGTCACCTGGTGGTCGACGAAAGGATTGTTGAAACGCTCCAGCACGTCGGTGGCAAACTGTTTCAACTCGTCCATCGGAAGGTTGAGGGTTTCCATCAACTCCTCGAACTGCACCTTGTGGATGTATTTGCCGATGACCTCGTGGTTGCAAGCGTCGCGGACGATATCGACACCACTGAGGTAAGCCACGGGGGAGAGAACGGTGTGCGGGCCATTGAGCAACGTCACCTTGCGTTCGTGGTAAGGCTTCTCGCTCTCTGCGACGAGCACGTGAAGACCTGCCTTCTCTGCGGGGAATTCAGCACGAAGTTCTTCACACGTCATGTTTTCTGCCTTCTCTATCACCCAAAGGTGGAAAATCTCTGCCTGGACCACAAGGTTGTCCTCATAACTGATTTTCTGCTGGATTTCGGCAATCTCCTTGCGGGGGAAGCCCGGAACGATGCGGTCTACAAGGGTGGCGCATACATAGCAGGAGTTGGTGAACCATGACTTGAAGCCTTCGTAGTCGGCGCCGAAGTCATCCTTCCACAACTCGATGTATTGGTAGATGCACTCCTTCAGATGATGACCGTTGAGGAAAATCAGTTCGCAAGGCATGATGATAAGGCCCTTCTTGGGGTCGCCGTTGAAGGTCTGGTAGCGGCGGTATAGCAGCTGAACCAACTTGCCGGGATAACTGCTGGCAGGGGCGTCGCTGAGTTTGCAACTGTCGTCGAAAGCAATGCCGGCCTCTGTCGTGTTGGATATCACGAAGCGAATCTCGGGCTGGTCGGCAAGGGCTAGGTAGGCCTGGAATTGGTGATAGGGATTCAGGGCGCGGGAAATCACATCGATGCGCTCAAGGCTGTTCACCGTCTCGCCGTTCTCACGGCCTTGGAGGTTCACATGGTAAAGGCAGTCCTGACCGTTCAGCCAGTCGGCCATGCCGCGCTCGATGGGTTGAACCACAACAACGCTGCCGTTGAAGTCGGTCTTTTGGTTCATGTTCCAGATGATCCAATCCACAAAGGCACGAAGGAAGTTTCCTTCACCAAACTGAATGACTTTCTCGGGCATCACGCTCTTAGGGGCGGTGCGCTTGTTCAATGCTTGCAATTTCTTCATTTGTTCTATAGATTTAGTTGTTGTTTTTCAGTCAATAACTGTCAGTGGTGCAAAGGTACTCATTTCTGCACAAAATGCAATGCTACAAAACCATTAAAATAACGTAAAGGTTTGCGCTATCTGGATATTCAGGATGATTGGGGCCTCTCCGTTCGCCGTAGATGGCGACTTTTGAACCGATTACCAGAAATTTGAATGATTAAATGTAAAAAAAGGAACAAAATTATTGGATAATTGAAAATAAATTGTAATTTTGCCACCAATAGTCAACCGAAGAGCAAAATACCATTTAGCATAATCTTAAAGGTGCCGTGATTTGGCACTTCCCTTAGACCTTATTTTTATCTAACTTTATTATCAACTTTAATTACTATGCCAACATTTCGAAGAATTCTTTCTGTTATCTGTACCGGTATGGTGGCTTTGGCCGTCCCCGTGACAGCACAAACCGTACATGGTGTTGAGGCAGTGCTCCAGGCGAGGGCTGTCGTACAGGTGAAAGGAGTTGTCTACGACACGAGCGACCAGCCGATTGTCGGGGCAACTGTTGCTGAAATGGACGCACCTAGCAATGGTACCCTGACGGATACTGATGGGGCTTTCTCCCTGTCGGTTGCTAAAGGTGCAAGTCTCAAAATCTCTTATATCGGCTACAAGACTGCCACGATGAAAGTGGTGGAGGGAAGGCCGATGAAAGTGGTATTGGTTGAGGATGCCGAGTTGCTCAACGACGTGGTCGTCGTGGGATACGGTACCCAGAGGAAGAAACTGGTCACTGGTTCCACCGTGCATGTCGATGCCGACAACATCGCTGCTGCCAATGCCGTCGATGCTTTCGGTGCACTGCAAAGCCAAGCTGCTGGTATGAACATCGTGATGAATTCCGGACAGCCGGGTGAGGGCTACAAGGTCGTCATCCGTGGTATGGGCACCGCTGGTTCCAACACTCCGTTGTATGTCATCGACGGCGTGCCGGGCGGCTCCATCGAAGACCTCTCGCCAAACGACATCGAGTCCATCGACGTGCTAAAGGATGCTGCTTCAAGCGCCATCTATGGTGCAAGGGCGTCAAACGGAGTCATACTCGTCACCACCAAGCAGGGACGGTCGGGACATGTGCAGGTATCCTTCGACGGTTACCTGGGATGGCAGAACGCTAACACCAATGATGTCACGCCGCTGAATGCCAAGCAGTATATGGAAATCAACGACAAGGCATACCAAATCCAAGGGGTGTCCACCTACAACTGGGCTACCTTGATTCCCAAGCAGTACCAGCAAATCATGGACGGGACTTGGAACGGTACCAACTGGTTGGATGAGACCATGGTGGACAACGCACCCATGCACAATGCTTCGTTGAACATCACCGGCGGCAGCGATGTGTCTAGATTCGCACTCGGATTCTCCAATTACCATCAGACAGGTACCATTGGATATCCTGCTACACCGAAGTTCGACAGATACACCGTCCGCTTGAACTCAGACTACTCCATCATCAAGAAGAATGGAAGGGACATCCTCAAATTCGGGGAGAACATCACCTTCACTGCAACCAACAAGAAGGGTATCTCCATCGGTGGAATCTATGGCAACAGCATCAGAAACCTACTCGCCATGTCGCCGTTGCTTCCCGCATACAACGACCAAGGGGAATTATACGAATACAAGGACATCGTGGCCGATGGATGGGACTTCAGTGCCGATATGGCAAACCCACTCGCTGCAATGAAATATGATGAAGGAAACGGCTATACCAAGAGGTTCAGATTGCAGACCAATTTCTTCCTGGAGTTCGAACCCATTGTGGGATTGAAATTCCGTTCAAGTGCAGGATGGAACTATCGCCACTCTGAAAGCAGGAGTTATGTACCTACCTATGAGTTGAGCACCAAGAAGTCGAATCCCAATGACGATGTCAGGCAGAACCAGGGATACAACGTCAGATGGTCTTTGGAAAACACCGTCAATTGGGTGAAGTCTTTCGACCTGCACAACGTGGACGTACTGCTGGGACAGTCTGTGGAGAAATGGGGATTTGGAAGCAATGTCGGAGCGACCAACTCCAACTCGCTCTTCCCAGGTTCCTTCAAGCATGCTTACATCAACAACGCCAATGTGGTTGACCCGGCATACACCTCCATCAGCGGAAGCCCCAACGACCAAGGAGCATTGTCCTCATTCTTCGGACGTGTCAATTACAACTACAATGAGACATACCTTCTCTCACTTGTGCTTAGGGCTGATGGCTCGTCCAATTTCAAACGTGGCAACAGGTGGGGATACTTCCCCTCGGTGTCGGCGGGCTGGATTATCACCAACGAACCTTTCATGGAGTGGTCAAAGGACTGGCTATATTTCTTCAAAATCAGAGGCAGCTGGGGACAGAACGGTAACTGCAACATCTCCAATTTCCAATATGTGGCAACCGTGGCTTTCGACGACCCATATTACTTCGACAACAAGGACAACCCCGGTATCGGAGCTTATCCAAACATCCTTCCCAACGAAAAGGTGAAATGGGAAACATCAGAGCAACTCGACTTGGGATTCGATGCAAGATTCCTCAACAACAGACTCGCTTTGTCGTTCGACTGGTATGACAAAAAGACAAAGGACTGGCTCGTAAGGGCACCGGTGCTCTTGTCTTACGGTACGGGAGCGCCATACATCAATGGAGGTGACATCGAGAACAAGGGTTATGAGATTCACCTCTCTTGGAACGACCACATCGGCAAAGACTTCATCTACAGCATCTCTGCAAACCTCTCGCACAACAAGAACGAGGTGACCCGACTCGCCAACGCTGAAGGCATCATACACGGCGGCTCCAATGCCATCGCACAGAACACTGCCGAACTCTACCGTCTACAGGTGGGGTATCCCATCGGATACTTCTGGGGATATGAGATGGAAGGCATCATCCAGAACGAGCAGGACCTTCAGGATTACTTGAACAAACATTGTGGAGGAGACAAGAACAACTCACTGCAAGGCGCGTCGATTCAACCCGGTGATGTCAAGTTTGTCGACTTCAACGGAAACGGGAAAATCGACAAGGGGGATGAGGACAAGACCATGATCGGTGACCCCAATCCCGACTACACCATGGGTATCAACATCAATCTGGCTTACAAGGGATTCGACTTCTCACTCACGGGCTACGGCTCGTTCGGACAGCAGGTGGCTAAAAGCTACAGGCAGTTTTCCGACCATCCTGACGACAACTATTGCACAGATGTATACACCAAGTATTGGACTGGAGAAGGAAGCACCAACAGGTACCCAAGGTTCTCTGACGGAAAGACCGCAAATATGTCGGAAATCTCAAGAGTATGGATTGAGGATGCCGACTTCTTCAAAATTTCAAGAATCTCTTTCGGATACGATCTCAAGCGGGCTATAAGGAAACTGCCCGTCTCCAAGTGCCGTGTCTATGTCTCGGCTAGCAATATGTTCACCTTCACCGATTATTCCGGCATGGACCCGGAGGTCGGATTCGGAAATGGAGCAAGCTGGGCCTCTGGCATCGATTGTGGATATTACCCATCAGCACGCTCGTGGCAGGTGGGCTTGAACATCAACTTTTAATCCTTGAAGACCATGAATAAGAAATTATTATACCTGGTGTCCGCATGCTTGTGCGTGATGCTGGTGGGATGTGAAGACTTCCTTGACACGGAAAGCCTCACCATGAAAGATACCTCCAACTTCCCCGTCAACGAGACCGATGCCACACAGATGGTGAACGGAATCTATTCCGTGATGAACAGGAACCTGGCTGACCCGGAGGAAGACCCCTTCTTCATCTTCGATATCGCTTCCGACGACAGACTGGGAGGTGGAAGCCAGAGCAACATCGGTGCTCAGGGTGTGGACCGACTGATGAACGCGTATGTAGACTGGATGAAGCCTCTTTGGCAGCAGAGATATGCAGGTATCAACAGGGCCAACAGCGCACTGGAAACCATTGACAATGTGAAGGGATGGAGCTCGGAGAGCAAGAAAAACCAACTCTTGTGCGAAATACACTTCCTCCGTGCATTCTACTATTTCAACCTCGCACAGGTGTTCAACGGCGTGCCGCTCGTGCTGAGTACGGAGCCGCAGAACCTCCCGAGGGCAACGCCCGACGAGGTCTATGCACAAATCGCTTCCGACCTCAAGAAAGCCATCGAATACGGGCCTTCAACCAAGTACCCCGAATTCGGAGATGGCAGGGCCTCCAAATGGGCCGCCGAGGGCATGATGGCACGCGTATGGCTCTTTTATACTGGGTTCTACAAAAAATCCGAACTGCCCCTTCCCGCTGATGAAGGTGGGGCCATCTCAAAGCAACAGGTCATCTTATGGCTCGAGGACTGCATACAGAACAGCGGATTCGGACTGGTTTCCGACCAAAGGAACCTTTGGCCATACACCAACCCCTATACGGGAAAGGATTACCAGTATGACATCGACAATGGCTTGAATTGGGAGACGGACGAGAATATTGAAAACATGTTCGCTATCAAGATGTCCAACAAACCGGGATGGAGTGCTGATGCACAGTTGCGTCACAACCGCATCGTCGAGTTCTATGGACTGCGCAAGACAACGGCTGATGCTTTCCCGTTCTCTGTACAGGGATATTCCAACGGACCGGTGTGTGAGAAACTATGGACCGACTGGGCTGCCGATCCTGACTATGCTGGTGACTACAGGCGCGTTGGATCGATTTGCGACCGTGCCGTGGAAATTCCCAACTACAAGGGCGACCCGGCAAAGGAGGTGGAGAACACCAACCTGCTGGCGAAGAAATACATAGGCTGCGAAGCCATCGACCCGGAGACGGGACAGCGCATGCTATCCTATGGATATTTCTATGGCAGTGAGAACAACCGACAGACAGGACTCACGCAGTCGCTCGTATGGCTGAGATTTGCCGACGTGCTCTTGATGCACTCAGAACTCTCTGACGGAAAGGTGATTTACAATGGAAAGAGTGGAATGAATGCTGTGCGCCAGAGAGCCAACCTGCCCGACATCCCATACAACCTCACCAATTTGAAGAAGGAGCGTCGCTATGAACTGTGCTTCGAGGCCATCAGATGGAACGACCTCAGACGATGGGGAGATGTGCAGCAAAAGGTCAACAACCAGGTGGGTAACAGCATCTTGAACCAGGGCATTCCGGGACAATATGCATTTACCAACGACTTCATGCAGCGCTACGCCGACACCGGTGGTGGTTTCTTCAAGATTCCGGAGGACCAGGTGACCTTGTCTGAAGGTGTCCTGGAGCAGAATCCCGGATGGGGAGATGGAACAGCATGGGCGAAGGGTGACCTGCCATATAAGTTCAATTAATCCCAAAACGTCTCAGGGAAAGTCATAAACACGCCCCCTGCACTTCTTCAAGTGCAGGGGGCGCTGCTTGTTCAGGTGTTTTTAGGATTCCTGGCTTTCCTGGAATCTCCTAACAACTCCTATCTTGCTGTCACATACTTGTGCAAGGTGGTGCGCACCGCGCCAAATCCGGCGTAGAGTTCCTTCACCATACCTTCGATTTGCTCGCCAAGACCGGCTTCATACAAGTCGAGGCCGAAGACATCGGCACGACTGTATAGTGAGCGAAGGCATGAATAGTCCTGCTCTGGGCGACCTACCTCCAAAGGTGCCACGATGGCCTGCAACTCAGAGAGCATGGGGTCGGGAGAGGGCTCGAATGGAGTGCCGTCGTCTTTGATGCCCTTCAGATACCGGGCATAGCCGGCGAGGGTGAGAGGAATGAGTTGGAGGTTGCCCATGTCGAGATGGCGTGCCACGTATTTCTTGATGGTCTCGCCAAAGCGGATGGGGAGTTTCTGGCTGGTGTCCATGGCGATGCGCTGAGGGGCGTCGGGCATGAACGGGTTGGGCAGGCGGCGGTTGATTACGGCTCCGATGAATTCATATGGATTGAGAACGCCGGGGTCGGTGACTACGGGCATTGCCTCTATGTAGCCTATCTTCTGGATGAAACTGCGCAGGTCCTCGTCGGCCATCTCGGCGGAGATGAGCGTGTACCCCAAAAGGCAACCATAAAGCGACATCGCGGTGTGGAGGGGGTTGAGACAGGTCGTCACCTTCATCGTCTCCACTTGGTCTACTGTCTCGCGGGTGGTGTAAAGCGCACCGCCGAGGTCGAGAGGAGGACGGCCGTTGGTGTAATTGTCTTCAATCACAAGATACTGCACCTCTTCTGCATTGACAAACGGGGCGGTGAAGGTGTGCTTGGCGGTCTCGATGTATTGGTTGTCATCAAAACCATCGGCTGCAAGCATTTCTTTCACCTTCTCGTGGGGACGGGGGGTGATTTTGTCAATCATCGACCAGGGGAAGGTGATCTTCGTCTCGTCTTTCAGGTAGTCGAGGAATCCGGCTTCAACAAGACCGTCGCCTACCCATTTCTCTGCATAGGCGAAGACACCGGCTTTCACCTTGTCGCCGTTGTGGGAGCAGTTGTCCATGCTTTGGAGGGTGAGGGGTAGTCGGCCGGCGTTGTAGCGCTCCAACAAGAGAGCTGTCACCTTGCCCATGGCGAGAACAGGAGTGAGGCCGCGTTCCAAGTCGGCGGTGGAGACACCATAGCCTTTCTCTGTGATGGTGAAGGATATCATCTGCAAGGATGGGGCGCGGAAAATCTCCTTCAGCCTGGTCCAGTCGTCAAACTGATAGTCGGCTTTCAAGGCTTCGGTCACCGAAGCGATGACTTTCTTCTCGATGGTGCCGGTGGACTGAAGGCTGACAAGGAGGGAGAGGTTTCCGTAGGGGGCATAGGCTTTGTCGATGACCTCGAAGTCGAAGGTCTCTGCCACGATGACGCCACGGTCGTATTGACCGCTGTTGAGTGCGTCGTTGAGAATGGCGGCGGGGAAGGCACGGAAGATGTTGCCTCCGCCGAAGTGTACCCATGTGGGTTCGTCATGGGTCTTCTTGGCTACGGCGTCAATGTCGAATTTGGGAAGTTGGTAACCTTTGGATTCCCATTCCTGGGCATTGAACGACCCGGAAAGAATGTCTGTAAGTTGCATGGTTGCTGTGTTTGGGGGTTAGTCAAAGAAACCGGGTTGCTTGTAGGCGATGCCCAACTCGCGGTCAACAGTGGCAAGGATGCCTTGTACCTGGCCAAGGGCGAACATGCGGCCAAGGAAGCTGTAACCGGCGTTGTATCCTCTCTCCTCGTCGCCAAGCATGGTCATGCCATGGTCTACGCGCATGGGCAGGGAGGGGTTGGCTTGCTCGAAGATGCGTGACAGTTCGATGATGTCGGCACGGCCGCCGAGATGGCTTGCCTCGGTGAAGTCGCCATTGGGGAAGATGTGGCAGGAGCGAAGGTGGACGAAATGGGTGCGGGAAGCAAACTTCCTGGCCATCTCAACCACGTTGTTGTAGGCGCCAGCACTGAGTGAACCGGCGCAGAATGTCAGACCGTTGTGAGGGTTGTCGACAGCGTTGAGGAACCATTCGATGTCTTCAGCGGTACGCACGATGCGCGGGAGCCCGAGAATCTCGATAGGTGGGTCGTCGGGATGGACGCACATGTTCATGCCATATTCCTCACAAGTGGGCATGATGGCTTCGAGGAAGTATTTCATATTGGCGCGAAGTTGGGCTTTGTCGATACCCTCGTACTTGGCGAGAAGTTGGTGGAACAGTTCCAACGGGTGCTCGTCGTCTTCCCTGAAGTTGCCGGAGACGAAACCTTGGGTCTTGATGACGATGTTCTCCACCAACTGGTGCTCTTGCTCGGGGGTCATCGTCTCATGAAGGGCGTCGGCCTCTGCAAGAACGTTGCGCTCGCAAGCACTGGCAAGTTCCGGTGGGAAATGGAAACGAGCCCATTCCTCACGTGCTCCTTCGCGCTTCAGGATGTAAATGTCGAAATAGGCAAATTCGGCGTATGAGAAATAAAGGTTCGACGAGCCGTTGGGATTCTCGTGAAGAAGGTCGGTGCGGGCCCAGTCGAGAACGGGCATGAAATTGTAGCAGATGGTGTGGATGCCTTCGGCGGAAAGGTTGCGAAGGCTTTCCTTGTATACTTCTATCTGCTCGTCGCGGTCGGGACCCCCATACTTGATGGTTTCCACTACGGGGAGAGATTCAACGACGCTCCAACGCATGCCGTAACTCTCGATGTATTCGCGAAGGTCGCGAATCTTCTCACGACTCCACACTTCACCGAGGGGAACGTCGTGAAGGGCGGTGACTATGCCCTCAACGCCTATCTGGCGCAACATGGCAAGTGTGATCTTGTCATTCTTGCCAAACCATCTCCATGTTCTTTCCATTTTCAAGTAGTTTTATGGTGTTTGTTGAAAAAGAGCCTGCCTTGTACAGGCAGGCTCTCCTCTTTTTTTCTTATCAAAGACAGGGAGGGTTATTCACCTTTCTCCATCTTCTCTTTCAAGGCTGCAAGAGCGTCAAGGTCGCCGAGGGTCGTTCCGCTGGAAACATTTGTGCTGGTGGGAGTCTCCTCTTTCTTTGCATTGGTGTGACGGGGGGTGCGTGCCTTCTTCTCTTCCTTGCTCTCCTCGAACGTGCGGCTGTGGGAGAGAATGATGCGCTTCGTGTCCTTCACAAACTCAATCACCTTGAACTGCAGTTCCTCACCCTGTACGGCTTGGGTTCCATCCTCTTTCACCAGGTGCTTCGGAGTGGCAAAGCCTTCGCCACCCTCGTTAAGGGCGATGACGGCACCCTTGTCCATCGACTCGGTAATCTTGCCAGTGTGGATGGAACCGGGGGTGTAGATGGTCTCATAGGTGTCCCAAGGATTGTCCTCGAGCTGCTTGTGGCCAAGGCTCAGACGACGATTCTCCTTGTCAATTTCGAGAACAACAACCTCGATGGGGGAACCCACCTGCGTGAACTCTGAAGGATGCTTCACCTTCTTTGTCCAAGAGAGGTCGCTGATGTGAATCAGGCCGTCAACACCTTCTTCCAACTCAACGAAAATGCCGAAGTTGGTGAAGTTGCGAACTTTTGCGGTGTGGCGTGAACCAAGAGGATATTTCACCTCGATGGTCTCCCATGGGTCTTCCTTCAACTGCTTGATGCCAAGAGACATCTTGCGCTCGGCACGGTCGAGGGTGAGAATCACGGCCTCCACCTCGTCGCCAACGTGCATGAACTCCTGAGCGGAGCGAAGGTGCTGGCTCCAACTCATTTCTGACACGTGAATCAGGCCTTCCACGCCAGGGGCGATCTCGACAAAGGCACCGTAGTCGGCTATCACCACTACCTTGCCGGTCACATGGTCGCCTACCTTCAGGTTCTCGTTGAGGGCATCCCATGGGTGCGGGGTAAGTTGCTTCAAACCAAGGGCGATGCGCTTCTTCTCATCGTCGAAGTCCAGGATCACAACGTTGATCTTTTGGTCCAGTTGCACAACCTCGTGAGGATCGCTCACGCGGCCCCAGGAAAGGTCGGTGATGTGGATGAGTCCGTCTACGCCGCCAAGGTCGACAAACACACCGTAGGTGGTGATGTTCTTGACTGTGCCTTCGTAAATCTGACCCTTCTCCATCTTGCTGATGATCTCCTTCTTCTGGGCTTCCAACTCGGCCTCGATGAGGGCCTTGTGGGAAACAACCACGTTGCGGAACTCTTGGTTGATTTTCACAACCTTGAATTCCATCGTCTTCCCAACAAACACGTCGTAGTCGCGGATGGGGTGAACGTCAATCTGGCTGCCGGGAAGGAATGCCTCGATGCCGAATACGTCGACTATCATACCGCCCTTCGTGCGGCACTTGATGAAGCCGGTGATAACTTCCTCGTTGTCAAGGGCGGCATTGATGCGCTCCCAACTCTTGCTCAAACGGGCTTTCTTGTGAGAAAGAATCAACTGACCTTTCTTGTCTTCTTGATTTTCTACATAAACCTCTACGATGTCGCCAACCTTAAGGTCGGGGTTGTAGCGGAATTCGCTGGCGGGGATGATGCCGTCGCTCTTGTAACCAATGTTGACAACGACTTCTTTCTTGTCAAAAGAGATTACTTTGCCGTCAACAACTTGATGCTCGCTCACTTTGTTGAGGGTTTCGTCATAGGCCTTCTCCAGGTCTTCTTTCTTTGTGGTGTTGATACTGCCTTTCTCGAACTCATCCCAATCGAATTCGTCGAGGGGCTGTATGTGATCTAAGTTTGACATAAAAAATGAATAAAAAGTAAATAAATTAATAAAGTTAGACTTTATGTTGTTCGAAAATCGGCGCAAAGGTACTAATTTTTCACGAATTATTCATAACACACCTGGCTTTTATTTTTCACTTTGGGATTTCATCACACTCTTTTAATAATTATTAACCTTTGAAGGGCGCACTTTTTGAGTACCTTTGCCCGCATGAATGAAATAATGGATGGATTGAATGGCATGCATCCCTTCACTTCGGCCATTCTTTTATGGTTTGAGAACAACGGACGCGAACTGCCTTGGAGGGGTATTGGCGACCCTTATGCCATATGGCTTTCGGAAGTCATATTGCAACAGACGAGGGTGAAACAGGGATGGGATTATTGGGAGCGCTTCATGCGACGATGGCCTTCTGTGGAAAAACTAGCCCAAGCTACCGAGGACGAGGTGTTACGGGAATGGCAAGGGTTGGGATACTACTCTCGCGCACGCAATTTGCACCATGCTGCAAGGCAGGTGGTTGAGAGGGGAGGATTCCCCAGAACTTTGGAGGGGTTGCGACAACTCAAGGGAGTCGGCGAATACACCGCTGCGGCTATCGCTAGCTTTGCATTCGGGCAACAGGTGGCTGTGGTTGATGGTAATGTCTACAGGGTGCTGGCAAGGCATTTCGGCTTGCATACGCCCATCAATTCAACTGAGGGGAAAAAGGATTTTGCACTATTGGCGCAACAATTGTTGCCTGAAAAGAGGGCGGCTGACTTCAACCAGGCCATGATGGATTTCGGGGCTGTGATGTGCATGCCTAAGGCGCCTGGATGTGGAGTGTGCCCGTTGAAGGAAACATGCTGGGCTTGGAGTGAGAACAAGGTGGAAACATTGCCGGTGAAGCTGAAAAAACTCAAGGTGAAGGAGAGAAAGATGACTTATGTATATGTCGCCTGCAAAGGAGAGACGGCCATGCATAGGCGAGGGGAAGGCGACATCTGGCAGGGATTGTGGGAACCCTGGTTGCTGGAGGGAGATGAGGCTTCGACGGTATTGGAAAATGGCCTTGGAAAAGACAAGGCGGCAGGCAGGATGACACTTCTCGCAAAGGAGGTGAAGCATGTTCTTACTCATCGTGTCATCAAGGCTGATTTTTACTATTATGAGGTGGAGGAGAAACCACGAATGCCTGAGGGGTATCGATGGATTCCGGAAAATCACATCGATGGGTATGCCGTGCCAAGGTTGGTGGAGATTTTCTTACAGATGATAGGGGAGTGGAGAAACACATTTCATGACAAGGGAGCAACATTGATGATTAAGAAATGACAAAGACATCAATGGAAAAACCTGCACTGGTTGCTCGTTTTTGGCAAATAATGGTTAACTTTGCACCGCATTTGTCAACAAAACTTCTCGGCAGACTGAATAACAGACTGCAAAACAGATATTTAGGATATGAAGATATGCCTCTCCGGATCGTGCATGGGCATCATGCGCTTCTTTTTCATCATTACTCTCGTCGCCTTGAATGTAAAGGTGGGGGCGCAACCTGCAACTGGGACACAGGTGAGAAACATCTATATGGATGACGTCGACAGCAGCACGGTCGCTGAAAAGGTGATGGTGAAAAGGCAACCTGTGTCTGATTACAAATCAACCGTGAACGGACAGGTCGAGACTATTACCATCAATGGAGTTTCTTTCAACATGGTCAAGGTGGAGGGAGGAGTGTTCCAAATGGGGGCCACAGAAGAACAGGGTGAGGATGCATATGATTCGGAAGCACCGGTGCACCAGGTGACACTTGGAGACTTCCTTATTGGAGAGACGGAGGTGACACAGCAACTATGGCAGGCTATCATGGGCGACAACCCCTCTGTTTACGACGGGGAGGACATGCCGGTGCAGTGCATCAGGTATATTGATTGCGAAACGTTCTTCTTTAAACTCAACTTCCTGACAAACAGGCATTTCAGACTACCTACAGAGGCTGAGTGGGAATATGCTGCAAGAGGAGGGAAAAAGGCAACGCCTACCAAGTATGCTGGGAGTGACGACTGTGGCGAGGTGGGATGGTTTTGCAACAATAGCGGCAACATCCCTCACAAGGTGGGGGAAAAACTGCCCAACGAACTTGGCCTTTATGATATGAGTGGTAATGTGGACGAATGGGTCGCTGACTCTTGGAACGATTATTCCGAAACACCAAAAAACAACCCGAAGGTGATTGACGACAGTCAGGAAAAGGTAAGAAGAGGCGGTGGATGCCTCGATTTCCAAAGGCATCTCAGGGTATCCGACAGAAGAGGATGCTCTGAAAGAATGTGGAACTATGACATCGGATTGAGAATCGCCGAATAAGAACGGGCTTTAACTTACTTTTGATTTTATGATGAAGTTTATCTCTCTAGGCAGTGGAAGTAGTGGAAACTGCTACTATGTTTTTACGGAAAAAGGCGGACTGATGATTGATGTGGGTATAGGCGTGAGGGCGCTCAAAAAGTCTTTTCACGACTATGGGCTCTCCTTCGCCAACATCAAGAACATTCTACTCACACACGACCATGCCGACCATGTCAAATCGGTCGGAAGTATCAGTCACGACTTCTCCATACCTGTCTTTTCAACAAGGAAGGTGCATGCCGGGGTGGCCGGAAACTATTGTGTCAGGCAGAAGATGGACTTCAAAAATGTGAGGTATATTGAGAAAAACGTCACTTTCGAGCTCGGCGACTTGGTTGTCACACCGTTCGAGGTGCCACACGACAGCCTCGACAATGTGGGATACTTGATTTCACATGAAGGCGTCAATTTCTGCATCATTACAGATGTGGGACATATCACCGATGAAATCAAAATATTCATTCAAAAAGCCAACTATCTTGTCATAGAGGCTAACTATGACAAGGAAATGCTGCAAGGGGGCACCTATCCTTATCACCTCAAGACCAGAATCAGCGGGCAATATGGGCATCTCAGCAACCACGACTGTGGTATGGCATTGGCGGAAAACGCCACGCCGAACCTAAGGCATGTGTGGCTCTGTCATCTCAGCGAGGAGAACAATCATCCGGAATTGGCACGCATCACCGTGGAGCAGGTGCTAAGGCAGCACGGTATCGCACCGGGGAAGGATTTCATTTTGGAAATCCTCAAAAGGAAAACTCCTTCCAATATCTATGAATTGAAATAATAGGGCGCTCCTGCCCCTCCTGGAAAAACAGTCTCCCTTGGAATACTAGGAAAAGCGCGTCCTCAGGACCTCTGGGGACGCGTTGTATATGCATATCAACTTTCAACTTTCTCACTCCGCCTCTTCGTACTCAGCGGAGAAGTCCAAACCCAATTTGTCAACCATGTTGGGAAAGGAACGGACAAAACTCGCATAGGCAATGCGCTCAAGGGCGTCGCCACGAAATACCATGCCCGACAAAGATGGTATACGGTAATGCTCCAACGAGTCAACGCCGCCCTGAACCAAAGCGGCTGACTGCATGGCTACAAGGCGAACGACACTAGGAGATAAACCATCCAATAAACGAATCACATTCGACATCAACTCCACACCTGATGAAGATGGTTTGATTGCCTCATCATCAGAGGATTGCTCCGGCTCCTCTTCATCAGAGGATTGCTCCGACACCTCATCATCGGAGGATTGCTCCGGCTCCTCATCGGTAGAGGGGAACTTTGGTTCCATTTCATCCGAGGAAGGTTCCGGTTCCAACTCCACAGAGGAAGGCCCTGGCTCCATTTCCACCGGGGATGGCCCTGATTCCAAATCGCCAGAAGGCGTCGGGGCGGGACTTCTGCCCGCCAACCCTTCCTTAGGAACCTTTAAGTCCTTAAGATCTGGTTGATCACCCTCTCCAGACATCTCCTCGAGAGAGAAAAGCATCAGTTGGTTTGGGTCGTCTTCTCGTGCCTTTCGCTTGCGGGCCATTTCCTCTTTGAAAAGATATGAATGGAATATCTTTGTTTCGTGCTTCGCTTCCCCTGAAAAAGGGGATGCGAAGCACGAAAAGCAATCAATAGGCGAACAAGGGATAATCCTTCATCGTCGCGTTCACTTTCTCGCGAACACGAGCAATCACCTTCTCGTCTTCAGGCGCGTTGAGCACCTCCTCAATCAGTTCGGCGATGAGCACCATCAGGTCTTCCTTGGCACCACGGGTGGTGAGGGCGGGAGTGCCTAGGCGGATGCCGGAGGTCTGGAAGGCGCTGCGGCTGTCGAAAGGCACCATGTTCTTGTTCACTGTGATGTCGGC
Organism: Prevotella sp.; assembly: GCA_017524385.1. Lineage (GTDB taxonomy): Bacteria > Bacteroidota > Bacteroidia > Bacteroidales > Bacteroidaceae > Prevotella. The sequence goes on along the minus strand of JAFWSS010000128.1, from coordinate 67,501 downwards.
GGAGACAAGGGCGTTCTCTGCTACCTTGCCCGTCAGGTCGGGATATTTCGTGCGAAGGTCTACAAGCATCGAATGGTTGTCGGTGCCACCGCTGACGATGCCGAAACCTCGCTTCACCAACTCTTCTGCCAACACGCGGGCGTTGGTTTGAACTTGTTTCGCCCATGCCTTGAACTCTGGCTGCAAGGCCTCGTTGAAAGCAACGGCCTTCGCTGCAATCACATGCTCCAAAGGACCACCTTGAGTGCCGGGGAACACAGCGCTGTCGAGCAATTGGCTCATCTTCTTCACAACACCCTTTGGAGTTGTCTTGCCCCATGGGTTGTCGAAGTCCTTGCCAAGAAGGATGATGCCGCCACGAGGACCGCGAAGGGTCTTGTGGGTGGTGGAGGTGACGATGTGGGCATATTCCAATGGGTTGTCCAACAGACCGGCTGCAATGAGGCCGGCGGGGTGGGCCATGTCGATCATCAGAAGGGCGCCTACCTTGTCGGCTATCTCACGCATACGCTTGTAATCCCATTCTCGGCTGTAGGCAGAGCCACCGCCGATGATCAGTTTGGGTTGATGCTCAAGGGCAAGGCGCTCCATCTCGTCGTAGTCCACACGGCCTGTCTCTTTGCTCAGGTTGTAACCCACGGGCTTGTAGAGAATGCCGGAGGTGTTCACCAACGAACCATGGGAGAGGTGACCGCCATGGGCAAGGTTCAAACCCATGAATGTGTCACCGGGGTTCAGCACGGTCAACAGGACGGCGGCGTTGGCTTGGGCGCCTGAGTGAGGCTGCACGTTGGCCCATTCGGCACCGAACAACTTTTTCACCCTCTCGCGGGCGAGGTCTTCCACTTGGTCTACTACTTGGCAACCACCATAATAGCGCTTGCCGGGAAGGCCCTCGGCATACTTGTTGGTCAGGCAGCTGCCCATCGCTTGCATCACTTCGTCGCTGACAAAGTTTTCGGAGGCAATAAGTTCCATGCCTTTCAACTGACGTTCATGCTCTCTCTCAATGAGGTCGAAAATCTCTTGGTCTCTCTTCATTTCTTCTTTTGATGATCTATGTTAAATGATTCTTTTGACTAAATTTATAGCGGTTATACCAGTTCTACCTTGTCGATGTCCTGTTCCTTGTCGCAGTAATGGCAATGCAGCACACCATGCGACTTGTCGACTACGTGGAATACGGTGGCCATGGGCTCGTTGTTGGTGATGCATTTCGGGTTGTTGCAGCGAACGATGCCGCGTAGCACGTCGGGGGTCACAACGGTCTTCTTTTCCACTATTTCGTAGTCATGGATGATGCTCAGCACCACATTGGGAGCCACCACCGAAAGGCGGGAAATCTCTGCGTCGGAGAAGAAGCGGTCGCTGATCTTGATGATGCCTTTCTTGCCAATCTTCGTAGAGGGGTAGTTGAAGCCGATGGTGACGGGGGAGGTCTCTTGCGAAAGGCAAAGCAGGTTGACCACGTCGAAGGTCTTGTCGGTGGGGATGTGGTCGATCACGGTGCCGTTCTTGATCGCGGCTACGAGTATTTCTTTCTTGTTGCTCTTGTTCATTGGGAATCTGTTCATTGGGAAAAAGGTGCGCCAAGGGGCGCAATGCTAAGCGTTAATGGATGATGGTGGGGTCGTTCCTCACCTCGTCGATGCCGATGCCGAGAACGTCGCAGATGATGGCCTCACGGGCATACAGGCCGTTGCGAGCTTGCTGGATGTCGTAGGCGTGGGGGGTCTCATCCACGGCATACTCTATCTCGTTCACGCGAGGAAGGGGGTGAAGAATCTTCATGTTGGGCTTCGCATTCCTCAGCATGTCGGCCCTGAGGATGCAAGAGTTTTTCACATGCTCATATTCCATCAAGTCGGAGAAACGCTCCTTCTGGACGCGGGTCATGTACACAATGTCGGCGTCGGAAATCAAGTCGCCGTCAAGCTGGGTGTGCTCCTCGAAACGGATGCCCTTTTCCTTGCAGTAAATCTTGTATTCGTTGGGCATGCTCAACTCTGTGGGGGCGATGAAATGGAAGGTGGGGTTGAAGTGGCGCATCGCCATAAGAAGGGAATGAACGGTACGACCGTATTTCAAGTCGCCTACCAGATAGATGTTCAGATTCTCCAATGTTCCCTGGGTCTGGTAGATGGTGTAGAGGTCAAGCATGCATTGCGAGGGGTGCTGGTGGGCACCGTCGCCGGCATTGATGATGGGGACGGGAGATATCTCGCTCGCATATTGGGCCGCTCCCTCGATGTAATGACGCATCGCTATCACGTCGGCATAGTTGGCTACCATCAGGATGGTGTCTTTCAGGGTCTCGCCCTTTGACACGCTGGAGGCTTTCGCATCAGAGAAGCCTATCACACGGGCGCCAAGACGGTTGGCGGCTGTCTCGAAACTGAGGCGGGTGCGCGTGGAGGGCTCGTAAAACAGAGTGGCTACCACCTTCCCCTTCAGCAATTCCCGGTTGGGATGTTTCTCAAACTCGCCGGCCAACTCGATCATGTAAAGAATCTTTTCTGAAGACAGGTCGGCGATGGTCACAAAATTTCGTCTCAACATCAATTATGGGTTGTTTGTTCAATTTCGAGCGCGAAGTTAAGCATTATTTTTAATTTATTTGCTACTTTTCCGAAGAATTATTGTAATTTTGCACCGCATATTTATAAATAGTGTATCATTTGCCAATATGAGAAGGAAATTCGTTCGATTCCTATGGGGAATTTTACTCGGACTGATCTTGATAACAGCATTGGGAGCCGTCGCCATCTGGAATGGATGGATAGGTTATATGCCCAATATGGATGACCTGCAAAACCCTATCAGCAGATATTCATCACAGGTGTTCTCTGCTGATGGAAAGATGATGGGTACATACGCCTCAAGCAGGGACAACCGCATCTCTACACCATTCAGCGCCATTTCGCCAAATGTCATTCATGCACTCATCGCTACTGAGGACGAGAGGTTCTATGAGCATTCGGGGATTGACTTCAAGGCGCTGTCAAGAGCGGTGCTCAAAAGGGGGATCATGGGTAACGAAAACGCTGGAGGTGGATCTACCATCACACAGCAGTTGGCAAAGCAACTCTATTCCGAGGTGGCTCATAGCAAAATAGAGAGACTCTTCCAAAAACCTATAGAATGGATCATCGCTGTAAAACTTGAGAGGACATTCACCAAAGAGGAAATCATCACCATGTATCTTAACTATTATGATTTCCTCTACAATGCCATTGGCATCAAGAGTGCTGCTAAAACCTATTTCAACAAGGATACAAAGGACCTCAACATCGAAGAGGCTGCCACGCTTATCGGACTATGCAAGAACCCCTCTTTCTTCAACCCGAAGAGATATCCTGACAGATGCAAGGAAAGGAGAAACGTCATCATCACACAAATGTGTGATGTAGGATACATCTCAAAGGCCGAAAAGGACAAGGCCATCGCAAAACCCTTGGTATTAGACTTCCAAAAGTCGGGTGACAGGGAAACGGAATTGGGCATTGCACCATATTTCAGAGAATATCTCAAGCAATACATGTCGGCCAAGAAACCCAAAAGGAAGGATTATCCTGAATGGAAGCAACCGCAGTTTGTCATGGACTCCATCTATTGGGAGACAGACCCGCTGTTTGGATGGTGCAACAAGAACACAAGGAGGGGAGGACATCCCTACAACATCAACACCGACGGACTCAGGATTTACACCACCATTGACACACGAATGCAGAAATATGCCGAAGAGGCCGTGCTCGAACACCTCGCGCAAACACTGCAACCGGCTTTCAACGCACAGATTAGAGGGAGTTCCAAAGGGCCGTTCTCTTCACAAATGTCAAGGCAGGACTACGAAAGGGTGATGAACAGTGCCATCAGGCAAAGCCATAGATACCAGGCTCTCAAGGCCGAAGGGGCATCAGAGGCCGATATCAAGAAAAACTTCGACACTCCTGTGAAAATGCAGGTGTTCACTTACAATGGGCCTGTGGAGAAAACAATGTCTCCATTCGACTCCATCACCTATTACAAGTCTTATCTTAGGGCTGGATTGGTCAGCATGGATGTGCACACCGGTGCGGTCAAGGCATATGTGGGAGGACCCAATTACGAATATTTCCAGTATGACATGGCTATGGTGGGAAGAAGACAGGTTGGCTCCACCATCAAACCTTACCTCTACTCATTGGCCATGGAGAATGGATACACACCTTGTGACAAAGCGCCAAACAGGGCGCAAAGATATGACGGATGGACACCAAGAAATGGTAGCAGGGCAAGATATGGTGCCATGGTGACACTCAAATGGGGACTGCAACAGTCAAACAACTGGATTTCCGCATATCTCATGAACAAGTTCAGACCGCAGTCGCTTGTCGACCTTCTTAAGAAATATGGCATCAACAACCCCACTATCAAGGCTACCATGGCGCTTTGCCTCGGTACTTGCGATGTTACGGTAGGAGAGATGGTCAGCGCATACACCACTTTCGCCAACAAGGGCATCAGGTGTGCTCCTTACATGGTGACAAGGATTGAGAACAGCGAAGGAAACGTATTGGCCAATTTCCATCCCATATATACCGAGGTCATCAGCGAGAGCAGTTCTTACAAGATGCTCGAACTGTTGCGTGCTGTCGTGGACGGAGGTACCGGAAGGGGAGTCAGGGGAATGGTCTCTGGGGAAATCGGTGGAAAGACAGGGACGACAAACAGCAATGCTGACGCATGGTTCATGGGGGTCACGCCTGAACTCGTCAGCGGGTGCTGGGTAGGAGGTGAAGACAGAGACATACACTTCTATTCCATGGCTCTGGGACAGGGTGCCAAGGCGGCACTTCCCATCTGGGGAAAGTATATGAAAAAGGTGTATGCTGATGCAAGCCTTGAATACTCGCCTAGTTCCAAGTTTGACGTGCCAAAAGACTTTGACACCTGCAACGACAAGCCCACGCAGAACGAATACGCCATAGAAGACATTTACGAATAACGCTTTTTCGAAGGGGAGGCCTTGGCCTCCCTTTTATCACATCTTTGATAAGTAGGTGAACAAAATTAGCACCTACAAGAATGATAGTAACAGATAATTTTGATTACCTACTTAATATAAATACCTTAAATAATTATGAGACAAATCATCACGCATTTCACTGATGACGACCTTTACAAACTCTCCATGTGCTGTGCCGTCATTCACAATTTCCCACGAGCAATGGTGAGATACTCTTTCGTGGACAGGAACAACACCGTTTACCCACAGGGATTCGCCGAAGAACTCAACAGGCAAATCGAGGCTTTGGAGGATGTGAAGGTAACACAAGAGGAAATCGATTTCATGAAGAGAAAATGCCTATACATCCCCAATTGGTTCTATCCATACCTCAAGGGATTCAGGTATTCAAAGGATTGGGTGAAGGCTTGGCAGGACGAAGAGGGGAGGCTGCACATAGAAATTGAAGGATATTGGGCTAACACCATCCTGCTCGAAGTGAAACTGCTGGCCATCATCTCCGAACTGTTCTACATCATGACAGGACAGACCGGGAAACTCGACTATGACAAATATTACACCAAGGCGTATGACAAGGCTGCAAGGCTCTTGGAAGCTGGATGTGTGTTCACTGACTTCGGGACAAGGAGAAGGGCTTCTTTCCAAGCTGAGGAGGTCGTGGTCAAAGCCATGCTCGAATGCTACAAATCAAGGAAATGGGAGGGTAAGTTTGTAGGTACTAGCAATGTCTATCTCGCCATGAAATACGATGTTACTCCCGTGGGAACCATGGCTCATGAGTTCGTGTGCGCCATCGCCGCCATGTATGGACCTCAGATGGCCAACCATATGGCCATGGAGGCATGGAGAAACACATACAGGGGGGCTCTCGGGACGTTCCTCTACGACAGTTTCGGGTGGCATGTCTTCAGCCTCAACTTCTCCGAGGACTTCGCCAACCTTTTCAAGGGACTGCGCATCGACAGCGGAGACAACTATGAGCAGTTGATGAAAATCGTGGAAAAATACAAGTCTTTAGGCATTGACCCGAAATCAAAACAAGTCATTTTCAGCAATGCACTCGATACCGACAGGGCCATCAAGATACAAGAATACGCCAAGGAATACTGCCTGCCATCATTCGGAATTGGCACGCATTTCACCAACGATTTCGAGGGAGTGGTGCCCATGAACATCGTCATCAAACTCGTGGCTGCAAAAATCACGGAGTCGTGGGACTTCTACAACGACACATGCAAACTCAGCGAGGACAAGGGCAAGCATACTGGAAAGCCTGAGGTCATACGTCGTTTCATGGAAGCCGTGCATTTCGAGGAGTAGCTGGTGTCCCTGGTCTCCCTGGAATTTCCTTGCACTTCCAGAAAAACATCGCCCCCTGCCAAGGATGCTACCTGGCAGGGGGCGGTTGTGTGCAGGTGGGGCGTCTCAGCCCAAGGTCAGAAGGAGATGCCCAGGCCAAGGCCTTCGAGAATGCCGCGTAGCTCTCCGGCGACACCCATGATGCCGTTGATGGCTCCGTTCTTGATGCCTTCTTTCATATAGCGGGCGCATTCGCCTTCCAATTCACCGATTCTACGGCGCTCGGCTGGAGTGTAGTCGTAGTGTGACATCTTCTTGCGGATGTCCACGAATTTCGAGACAGCATCCTCCCAGTCTTTTATGGTATAGTAACTGCCATTGTCGCGGATGTCGTAAGCAAGGCGTTCCATTTGGTTGATGGCCGTCTGTTTTGTGCTACAACTGCACTGAAGGGTCAATGTGGCTATGCCGATGAGCAGGGTCGCCACTAATGTACGTATTTTCATCGTTCTCTTTGATTTGGTGATACCTTATTTATTATGCTATCTGCTTTCCTAAAACTTATGCTACTTACCATTTTATCGTGGCACCGCCGCCGCCAGACTTTCCTCCGCCGTATGAGCCTCCCTTGTTTTCAGGACGGGGAGGAGTGGAGGTTGCTTTCGACGGCTTTTCATTGTCATGGTCGTCCTCCTCGGGGAGGTCGACAGCCTTTGTCACTTTCTTGGGCTTGGTCCAAATGTTCTCTTCTTCCAGATAGCCGAAAAGGAAACAGAGAACAAGGATGCACACGACGTTAAGGCTCATTTGCGAACTCAGCCATCTTTTCTTCGTCACAGAAGGGGCTGGCATCTCTGCCTGGCCGGCACGCTTCGACGTAAGGTAACGGTACATACCGTCGGCAAGGCAGAGCATCGCGCTGTCGGGTTGCTGCGACTTCATATAGGGTACCACGAAATTGGAACCCAACTGGTTGCATTCGGCGTCGGTCAACTCGCCTTCCATGTTCATCGTGGGGGCGATGGTGCAGTCATGCTGGTCGTAGGCTACCACGATGCATACGCCTTTCCCCTCGTCCTTGCTGCCGATGCCATATTTGTTGATCAGGTCGACCGCCGTGCGATGGCTGTCACCGCCAGTCAGCGTGTGGCATATCACAAGGGCAGGCTTCACACCCAGGTCTTTGTCCATCGCCTTGAGCAAGATGTTCAAACTGTCAACAGTTTCCGGGGAAAGGATACTGTCTGAGTTGGTCACATATAGGTTGGAGTCGCGGAGGTGGACCATCTCGATGGTGTTCGCGTTCCATTCCCGCGACTCGCCTTGCTGAGCAACCGCCACCGTGCGGCCTTTCGATTGGATGGACTCATGGATGGCTTGGTAGCTGCAACCTAGCATGCTGGCAGACAGCAACGAGGTGAAGAGGGCAGGGTAGAACTTGTTCTTGAAACGCTTCAAGGGGCTTTCTTGCATTTCGTCGGTAGGGTGTACCTCGACGAATTTCTCACCCGCTTGCTCTGCTTCCTCGGTGGCTTTTTTCGCTGCAGGCATCTCCTTGCCCCATTTGTTGATGAAATACAAGGCTACGGCCACCATGCACGCCCCGAACACCACGATGGGGTCGAAGGGATGAAAGGCGAAAAACACAATGGGGATGAGAAGGCCGAACAGCAGCCATGGAACTACCGCACGCACAATGCCGCTAAAAAAACTTTTAAAAAACTTTCCCATTTCTTCTTTTGGATGGTTGTTTTGATTTTATATGTGTCCTACGCCGCTTTTGGGGCTTCCAATATTCCTGGTTTTCCTAGTATTCCTAGTGTCCCAAGGTTTCTAAGCGAAAAGGATGGTGCAAATATAGACAAAAATTTCGATTTAAAACCTTTTAGTTGACAAAAACCTCATCCTTTTCATTTTGTTTCACATTCTTGTTTCAAAATGTTGCATCACAAAAAGTATTGGTGACATATCAAAAATCATAGGTCGGGGAATTTGTCTATTTTTGCCCTCGGAAATGAATTATTAATCTTTTAACCAAATATTAACAACTAACCATTACATTTATGAAGAAACTTTACTCGTTGCTAACTGTTGTCTTGCTGTCTACAGCAGCTTTTGCACAGCAAGGCAAGTATGTTGACCGTGTCATCAACGGCAACTGCGAGGGACCGGAAACACAGTGTTTCTGGGTCCATGAGTGGAGGGACGGTGAGCGCTTCGAAGGAGAGGCAAGGCTCATCGAAGACCCCACTGACCCCACCAACCATGTGGCTGTCTCACACGCTCAAAACCCAGAGGATTATCCTGAGGGTTATGATATCCAAGACTGGGATTGCCAGTTCTTTGTCTATGTACAAGAGAAAATCAATGTGGGCGATGAATACAGGCTCACCATGCGTATCCGCGCCGACAAGGCTGCCAACAGCCAGACACAGGCTCACAACACTCCGGGCGATTACAACCATTATCAGATGTGTGGTGAAATACCATTCACTGAGGAATGGCAGACCATCGTAAAGGAAGGTGTCATCAGTCAGCAACAGGTGTATGGTAGCGAGGACCCCGAAACCTCTGAAAAGGAGATGCACACCATCGCCTTCAACCTCTATGTGCTGAGAGAGGTGAACAATTACTATTTCGACGACATCAAGCTGGAAATCAAACCGGTTGAACCTCCAAAGCCATTGAATAATTGGTTCGACATGGTGTTCAACGGCGACCTCTCAACCGATGATGTCACTTCGTTTACAGGACGTGATGGCAACTCCGGCTCTTACAATGAAGACGGCAGCTGGGGAAGCGTAGACACTCCTGCTCGTATAGTGGAAATAGATGGCGTGCGTGCCATGAACGTCACCTCCATTGCAGAAATGCCATTAAGGGAGGATGGCACGGCTGCAGACCTTACCGACTGGCAGACTCAGTTCTTTGTCACCATTCCCCATGTGTTGAAACTCAACCAGAAGTACCATTTCAAGATGGACTACAAGGCCGACCAGGAAGCCACCGTGCAAACACAGATTCACCGCAATCCTGGCGACTACCTCTTCTATCAGATGCTGGGCGATCTCACGTTCACGCCTGAATGGCAGACTTTCGAGACGGAAGGCACCATCACTTCCGACCAGTCGGGTGGCTACACCATTGCCTTCAACTGCAACGTCCTCAAGGATGTCAACAACTACTACTTCAAGAACATCGTCTTTGAGGTCAATGATGCCGATGTCTTGGACAACGAACGTACCTTGGGCTCGGAGGACATTGTCTTGCCCGTGCCTGAACCCGATGCCGACCCGGCTGTGGCTACCATCGACATGACACCCGCAGTGAACATTCTTGGTATGGATTTCGATGAGTTGATTTCTGGCAACCATATGAGGGTGATGGGTGCAGATGGATTCTTAAAGGAGAGCATCTCCCCGGTATTCATGGGTGCCACCATCAACGAAAATGGTCAGTCTGATCCTGAAGGATTCATCATCCTTGAAATCGACGGTGAGTCAAAAGACAACCAGGCTATATTCAACATCAGCAACTTCGGTACGGAACCAGTGGCCGACGGCCAGTCCATCAAGAGCGGTGTCGCTTTCGTAAGCAAGGCCGGATGGTACTATGTCTACAATGTGACATTTGTCAACGCGGCTGGCTTCGAGGGCATCGACGAGGTCAATGCCAACGCCAACGTCAGCAACAAGGTCTATGACTTGACAGGTCGCGAGGTGAAGAACCCGACAAAGGGCATCTACATCATCAATGGCAAGAAGTACATCCAGAAATAAGCAAATCTCTTTATAATACTGCACAAAAAAGCGGCAAGGCTGAAAGGCCTTGCCGCTTTTCATATTACTTGTACATCTTATAAGAGACCTATAAGTCTTTTGTATAAACCGTCCATCACTGTAGATGGTAAAAAAGCGACAATGCAGAATAAGCCTTACCGCTATGTTGTCATCTCCTTTGACAGACAGTTCTTCGTCGTTTCCCTGTGATATTCTGTTGTTTGTTGCTCCCCTGTGATGTTCCGTTCTTTGTAGGTGGTGGCTTTGCCACCGCGAAAGATTTCAGAAATCCATGGCCATCCGGCTCGACTCCTCCTCGGTGAGTTCCGTCACACGGGTGGACATCACTCGATAAACCCTTTGGCAAAGGTTGAGCACAGTGGGACGGTGGGTGGTCACAATGCAGGTCTTGTTGGGATGCTGTGTTACGATGTTCTTCAATACCATGCGCTCTGTCGTGACGTCAAGGGCGGAGGTGGCTTCATCAAGGAGCAGCACAGGGGCGTCGCGAAGCACGGCACGGGCGATGGCGATGCGTTGAGCCTGACCTTCCGACAGACCACGGCCGCGCTCCCCAAGAGGGGTGTTGATGCCGTCGGGCAACTTGCTGACAAAATCCCAGGCGCAGGCCACGCGGAGTGCTTCCTCTATCTCTGCGTCGGTGGCTTCCTCGCGTCCCATCCGCATGTTCTCCGCTATCGTTCCGGCAAGGATGGTGTTGCCTTGGGGAACATAGGCAAAGAGGTGACGAGTCTCTATGTTCAATTCCACTTCGGTGCCGTCGCTGCTCTTGATGACGGCTTCGCCATTCTCGGGCTTGATCAAGCCCAGCAGCATGCGGATGATGGTGGTCTTGCCTTCACCAGATGGACCGACAATGCCCACAATCTCACCAGGACATGCAACAAGACTCGAATTCGAGATGACACGATTGCCGCTCACATAGCCGAAATCCACTTCGCGCATCCTTAGTTCAAATCCGTCTCTGGCATAACGGTCCAACAGCGAACTACCCTCCACGCGCCTTTCCTTGGGCAACTGCACCAGTTCACGCACACGGTGGGCCGACACGGAACTGTTCAGAAAGGCCGGTATGATGCCTATCACACTGCTGAAGGCTCCAGCAAGGGCGGAACGCTGCTGAAGAAACAGGGTCATCGTCCCATAAGTGATCGCGTGCGACCACAAAAGGTAGAGACAATAGCCGAAGGCGGTGAACTGCACCAGCATGCCCACCAACGACATATAGACATTTGTCTTGATGGAAAACCAGTTGTATTCCAAGGTGACGGCCTTGAACTTCTCTTGCCATTCACGCAACTTCCGACTGTATTGCCCAAGGATGCCGAAAGACTTGATGGTGTCTATGTTGTAGAATGTCTCCACCTCGAAACCCATGACCTTGCTGCTCATCTCACGCATCTTCATATTGTATTCGCGCTGCTTCTTGATGACAAACTTGGATGCGAGAATCGTGAATGGGGCGCTGGCGAATGCCAAAAGGGCCATCACTGTGTTGTAGTGCATGATGACACCCAATGTGGCGAAAAACTGATAGATGGAGATGATGATGGTGGGAAGCCAACTGATGGCGTTGGCGCTCACCGTGCCTACATCGCCTGTGAAGCGGTTCAGTACGTCGCCGTTGCTGTAGCGGTTGATGGCCATCCAGTCGGCATCGATGATTTGGTCGAAAATGTCACCCTGGATGTCGTTGTTGATGCGGATTTGAAGCTTCAGTGTCACGCGGCCAAGCACGTTGCCGATTACAAGACCGAAAAGAGAACTGCCCACCATCACGACCACCATGATCCACAGTTTTGTCACCTGGTAGCCGGTGATGATGTCGATGAGGTATTTGCCTGCTATGCTCGACACCAAGCCCAGCGTGCTGCTGATGATGCCGAGGATGACGTAGAACAAGATGGCGCTCTTGTATTTCCGACTGTAGGTGAAAATCCAGCGCCAGTCGTCGAGGATTTCGCCCAACGTACCTGTACGCCATCGGTAGAACAAGGTGAACAGCGTATCAAAAGATGAGGCTTTCGGTTGTTGGGGGGTGGGGTCGTCAATCATGACGCTTAAGCAAACTTATCTTCTTGTAAAACTTGATGATGAGGGGACGCAATGGGATGACTCTTAACCATATGGTGGCGAAAAAGCGCCATTGCCAACTTTTGTCGTCCAACAAGAGGCCATTGCGGCGCACAGCTTTTACAATGGCGAAAACACAAGAAGGACTCAAAGGTCCTTCTGTCTGGGTTTGGGCATCACCTATCAGGTATAGGCCTTCAGGACGTACCCGTCTTACTCGATGCATGACATACTGACCCGATGGGCGCTCGTAAAAAACCATGTCGCCTCGACGCAAGGAACCTTCGACAGGACCGAAAATAATGGTGTCGCGGTGATGGATGAGAAAGGGAGACATGCTGCTGCCGGAAACAATGAGGGAAACTTCGTGTCCTTCATTCACCAGGTCGCGCAACGTGGATATGTATTCTCGCGTGTCAAGCTCACGCATCAGGTTCTATACTTTATAATCTTTGCAGTTGGAATACCTGACACGGTGGCAAGGCACGCCATAGGCTACATAGCCGTCGGGGATGTCCTTGGTCACTACGCTACCTGCACCGATGATGCTCCACTTGCCAATCTTTACACCTTGGATGATGGTGGCGCCAGCGCCAATCCATGTGCCTTCACCCACGGTGACATTGCCACACAAGGTGGCGTTGGGTGAGATGTGGACGTAGTCTTCCAAAATGCATTCGTGTTCCAAAACCGCTCCGGTGTTGATGATGTTGTGTTTGCCCACCTTGCAACAGGCTTGCACTACGGAATAGGGCATCATCACAGTGCCTGCACCTACCTCGCTGTATTTGGAAACGAGAGCGGTGGGATGAATGGCTTGGCCGAAGGCCACGTCGTAAGCATTCATCAAACGCTCTGCCACTTTCTTGCGATGGTCGTTCATTCCAATGCTGATGATGATGGGTGACAACTCCTCGATATGGTGAATAACCGGCAATCCCATGAATTCTTTGATGTTGGGGTCGTCGTCGATGATGCCTTTAACTTCCTGACCAAGTCGCTCAAGAATGTCGACAACCACTTTCGCATGTCCGCTTGCTCCGTAAAGATACATAAATATGTAAAAAATTAGTAAAAATATTAATATCAGATAAATGAAATGGCTTGGTCTTGCCGAAAAACATACTTGGATTCACAAGTTGATTCTATCAATTTGCAAAATTACTCAATTATTCCCATTTTTTCAAAGGAAACGACGAAAAATTACTACTAATAATGTAAAAAAATCGAAATACGGTCGTTTTCATAACCAATGTATCCATTTGTGCTACAGGGTGCTTTCTTCTGCTTCTTCGTAGAAAGCATAGAGGCATCGTCTCACATAGCCTTGCTCGAAACGTTCTTCCACCATCCGTCGGGCATTGCTGGCCATGTGTTCATGCTCTCCCGCTTGCTCCACCATCCTAAGCATCGCTTGGCATAGGGCCTTGGAATCACGAGGGGGGACGATGAGGCCGTTCTCGCCCTCTATCACAATCTCCCTGGAGCCGTTGATGTCGGTCACGATGGAGGGGAGGCCCATCGCACCGGCCTCAAGCACCGTGTTGGGAAATCCCTCTCGGTAACTCGGCAGCACGAAGCAGTCGCCTATGGCATAGTAGGCCAGCAAGTTGTCTTCTCGTTGCATCCCTACGGCTTGCACGGAGGGATGGTGGTCGATGATGTCTCTTGCTGAAGTGGAGATGGGGTCGAGTTCGCTCTCGTCAGGCCCGACGATGATCAATCGGGTGGAGGAGTGCGCCTTGTTCAGGCGAGAGAATGCCTCGCAGAGTTCGTTTATCCCCTTGTCACGGGCTATGCGACCCACGAAGACGAAGGTGAAGACGCTGTCGTCGAGGAGTTTGTCGGCAAGAAGCATCACTTCCGGGCGGCGGGAATAGTATGCCATGTCCACGCCGCGCACGTTGCCATGGCCTAGCACACGCAGTGGTTTTCGGGTGATGTGGTAGAACTCCATGTCGTGCTTCACCCCTTCGCCTTCGGGTATCACATGCGTCGCGCATAGGCAAGTGATGCGGTCGGTCAGCATCAGTAGGCGGCGCTTCACACCGGTGGCGGACGGGAACACTAGACCGGTGAATGTGTGGATGCGTACGGGAACGCGCACCATCCAACCAGCCAACATGCATAAAAGACCGGCCTTCGGAGTCATCGAGTGCACGATGTCGGGCTTCTCCTTCTTGAACAGCCGTAATATTCGGAAAAGTGACACCAAATCTTTCAAGGGCGAGATGTGGCGCGCCATCTCTATCCGCTCGCATCTCACTCCCTCGCGCTCTTCCACGATGTCGAGCAGTTCGCCGGGGGAGGACAATGCCACCACTTCGTAACGCTCAGACAACTCGCGCAGCAAGCCGTTGCAGAATGCCTCAAGCGACCAGGGGATGGTGGAGGCGCGGATGATCTTTCTCTTTTTCATCTTTTATATCCTATGATGTATTTGGAGAAGGGTAGGTAACTGATAAGGTGCACCACCAATGTGGATAGAAGAAATGTGAGTGTTACGGTGGATGCGATTTGGAACAAACTCCCATATTGTGAAATGAATTCCCATTCCCAAACCACTCTTCGCATCACGAAAATGTGAACCAGGTAGATGCCGAAGGAATAGTTGCTTATCTGTTCCATCCATTTGGCTACTGGTCGCTGAATGGTTCTTTGGAGGAAGGAAAACCAAAATATGGCCATCGACACCACAAAGATGCTGAGATACCAAAACAGGTTGTAGAAATCTACATCAAAGGAAAATGATTTGATTACAGCAACCACCGCTATGGGAAACAATAGGAAAAAGGATAGATGGCTGATTTTCCACTTGATGGGGTGTTGATGGAGCTGATATCCTAAAAGGTAATAACCTGCATAGCCGCTCATGTAATAGGTGATGCCCTCTTTCGACTCGTTCACGGATAAAAACTGGCTCAAAAGGGGATAAAGCAGGGTGACGCCCCATATCAGCAGGATGAAATCCACGTCTCTCTTTGTTGTGGTCTTCAGCCAGGCCGACAAGATGGGGGTGATCAGATAGAGGCCGACAAGAGCGTACATGAACCATAACACTCCGTTGCCTTGGGCGCTGAAGGGGATGGAAAGCAAGTGTTGAAGTGCATTTGGAATATCCGTTCCCTCACGAAGGAATTGCTCTGCAAGATAAAACAATGACCAAAACAGAGTGGGCCAAGCCACTTTGCCAAGCCTTTTCCTTATGAAACTCGTCATATCTTGGGAGGTGGAAAGCAACAATGCGCCACTGGTCATGAAAAACAGTCCGATACAAGGGGCTGAGACATAGCTGACAGCTCCTAACAGATTGCTTTTGCTATCTGTCAAGGGGAGTGGGGAGTGCAATGTGATGACCAACAACATGGCCAGCACTCTGGTGGCATCCAGATAACCTATCCTTCTGTTTGATGTTGTCATTGGTCTTTGTTGATGATTCGCCCGATGGCCAGTTGCATCGCCATGAACAAGGGCGTTAGGCGGTGCTTGGCGGAAAAATAGAACAAACGCCAGTGTACAGGGAAATGATGGAGTTCCAACTGCGCCAACGCTTGACGCTGGCGGTCGCGACGAAGAAGTTGGTAGAGGCTTTTGTATTTCTCCATCCATCTGCCCTTTCCACGCATAGCGATGATGCCAAGGCCCAATACGCTAAGTGCGATGCGGTTTTGAAGGGCTTTTCGGGCGTCATCGCCAAGCTGTAGTTTTTCTACGCATTGCCCCATCATTTCGTACAAAAGGTCGCATTTGTCGGGTAGGTCTTTCCGATGTCGATTGGATGATGATAGCATGTCCTTCCTATAGTGGTTGAAGGGTTGTGGTAGCCACACCACTTTCTTTGCACGGGCGAAATACTCAATGTTGAACAACGCATCCTCTGCTGTGCCTATCATTTTGGTGTCCACATATTGAAGAGGCGCACCCTCCACCACCAATTTTCTGCTATAAAGTTTTCCCCAAGCAGTGACCCATGCATCCATTAGGTCGGGACGACCAAGTTCTGCGCCAAGAGGACCAATCATTCGAAGGTTCAATTGGTGAATGTCCTTTTCTTCCCATACTTGCTCTTCCGTTACGAAGACTTTAGGCAAGGATTTGTTCATAAATTCTCTTGTGTAGCACCATGCCACGGTGTCGGCTTGGTGGCGTCGGGCCGCTTCCAAGGCTTGTTGGCACGTGTCGCGGTCAATCCAGTCGTCACTGTCCAAAAGCATCAGCCATTCACCTTCGGATATGGCAATGCCGTCGTTGCGCGATGCCGACATACCTTGGTTATGTGTATGGCGAATGAGTTTCACGCGAGCATCCTTGGCAACATATTGCTCTATAAGTTCCAATGTGCCATCGGTGGAGCAGTCTTCCACGCAAATCACTTGCAGGTCGTGATAACTCTGTGCTAAGATGGAGTCGAGGCATTGCTCGATGTATTGTTCGCAGTTGTAGGCGGGTATGATGATGCTGATCATATTAGTTGAGGAGGAGGGGAAGCATGTTGAAATAGAAGCCGTATGCGTAGAAGAGGAGGATGCTTGCTGCCAGCATTCGTTCTTGGTTCACCCAGAAACGCTCGCGCATGAAGGGGTAGATGAGCACCAAAGGAAGGATGAACCATGAGATTTGGGCGAAACGGTTGGAGTAGGGGGCGCGGATGATAAGTATCCAGAAGGCGTTGCAGATGAGATAGGTGTTGAATATCCATTGATAATAGTCGTCTATAAACTTCCTGCGCCACAGGAAATAGGAGCCTATGCCCACCCCCAGTCCACTATAGGCGATGAAATCCCAGCGGAAGGTAGTGGATACGATCATTCCCTCTGACCTCATTTGTTGCTCTGTCATGGTGAGATAACCTGTCAGCTTGTTGTCATCGGCTATAGAATCAGCGTATCCAGCCATCCATTCTTGTATCTGATTGCCTAGCAATAGCGATACGATGATGCACAATAACCATAGTGCGACATACAAGCGGCTGTCGTTTATAAACCATGCTAATGCTGCAGCTGCAATCATCAGATAAACGGAGTTGTGGACACCAGCACCCAATAGGGCTATGACAATCATCGCGGGGATGTTGTCGGTGTAAGCCATAGCCAAGATGAACAAGGAGGCACCAACACCGTTACGTACGCCGTTGACACCGTACATCCAGAATGTGAACATGCTCATGACCACCAACAATGGTACGAAATTGTATTCTGAAAAAATGCGTCGTAAAGCCAACCAAAGGGAGGAGACATACAAGGTGGCAAAGCAGAGAAAATACCCGTGGATGTCACCAAACTTGGCAAACCAATTGGTGATGTTGCTGAAAAGCCATTCTTTGCTCCATTTGAAAAGGGGAATTGCGTCCTTGTTGGCGGCTAGTCTTTGGAATCCCTCTGAATAATTAATAGTGTCGCCATAAGCAGCTGTCGGAGGCCTAAAACCTATCATAAGGATGATGACGATGCACACCAACATGCCTAGGATTTGGTTGATGGCGACAATCTTGTCATCAAATACGATGCCACGCGCACACTGTATAAGTGTCCAAATGATGAGTGCAAAGATGATATAGTGGAAATAATCTCCTAAATATTGGCTATTGAAAAATTCTGCCATAAGAAGTGATTTAAGTCTAAAATCTATAGTTTAAGATCCATCGAAACCCAATCTTCATTTTTAGCTTCGCTGATTTTTGTCTCGACTCGGCAGTGTTCAAGCAAGCTTGACTCTGCTCTCGCTGCTCCAAAAATTCAATCTTCAATCCCCCTCGTTTTCCATCGGATGTAACCATACAAAGCCAAGCCGAAGGGTATGGCGCAGAATGTCATTCCTTTCTTTGGCGATTCGGTGAGGAAATGACGGTTGCGGCAGAGCAAACTGCTCGATACATAATGTATGGCTTCCATGAAGCGGCGCTTCCTTGTTGGTGCAAGCACCATCGACGACTTTCGGATGAAGGCGAAACTGCGGGGGTTGCGGATGTATTGGCGAAACATGTTCATCGAGGAACCGTCAGGCTGGTATTCCACCCTTACCAATGGCTCGTTGAGGATGAGCAACTCATAGTCCTGGTCGATTTGTTCGTACAGCCAACCCAACGAGAGGTATTTCTCACCAGGAAAGATGGGGTAGGGTGGGTAGCGATGCACCACATCCGTGCGATACACCATCTTCTTGTCGCCCCTGCCACCCTCGCTGTAATATCTTGCCACGGTGGTGCGTTCACGGTCTTCGGGAAGACGCTTGCCTATCACCTCTTCGTCAAACGTGGTGTCGAGGCCGATGATGCCGGCAACCTCTTCGCTGCCTTTCTCCTGCCAGAAACTGACGATTTTCTCCACGGCATCGTCGGGCATGTAATCGTCGGAGTCGATGCAGGTGTTGAGTTCGGTCTCGATAAGACGGTAGGCGGTGTTGTGGGCTCCGTGCATCCCTTGGTTCTCTTGATAGTGGTAGATGATGTTCACTTTCCCTTCGGCTTGCCATTTTCTCACTAAAGCTGCAGTATTATCCGTGCTGCCATCATCCACGATCAACCAGACGAAATCCTGACAGGTCTGACGACAAAGCGCCTCATAACCCAAATGCAGACAATAGGCGCGATTGTAAGTGGGTGTGAAGATGGTCAATGTAGCCATTGATATTGATAATTGAAGATTCTTGGTTTTGCAAGCGTCCCCACGAGTAGAGGGGATTTAAAGATGGAGCCCATTATTAAAGAATTATTACGGCTTTAGTGTGAATAGCGAAGAATTTGAATTCGGTTAGAATAATGAATGACTAACATTCCTGTTAAAAGGCATGATGCGAGAGTAAGGTAGGGTATTATTGTGGGAGTGATAAAAAGAAGATGGTAGATTATCAAAAAGGAACCATGAGTGCAAAAAATGACGACACTATGCTTTCTTAGGAGCCGAGCGTGTTTTATATTAATATCATCTAAATAAGTGAAATACATAAAGAAAGCTGGACAAACGATGAGTAAACTCACCGAGCAGTCTGTATATGCAATATCGGCGGATAAATAGACCAAAGTATACTCAAATAACAATAGCATAAAACCTGCACACGACAGCAAAAGTGATACGCGCTTTGTGAGTCTTAATTCCTCATAAGCAATCATCTTCCCTATAAAAATCCAAATTAGGGCAGCAGGGAAACTATTGTAAGGAACACCAAGGTATTGTTGATAAACATTCAAGGCAGTTTGCTGCATTGGACTAAGTGGGAAAAATCCTGAGTATAATGAAAAACGACAACAAATGAGATAAGCCGACAGGCTCAGACAGAAAACCAACCAAGTAGCCATCCTTGCCTTATATATGGCCCAATAAAGAATGGTAGTGGCTATGATGGTGGATGATAAGAACCAGGACGCAATAAATGTACTGCCGCATGCTAGAGATTGAAGAAAAGAGAGGACAGATAGAGGAAATGGATGACTCGACCAATGACGTTGTATGTTAAGAGGTATAATAAAGACAACAGTCCAGAAAAGCAAAAGAGAAAAAAAACGCTTGAGATATTTAACCAATGCTCGGTGTCTTTCTGCCGTTTGTGGTAGTTGACGGAGTTTGGAGAAAAAGAAGTTGGATGACATCATAAAAAAAAGTGGTACTGCCATCCTCTGAAATGGACGAAAGTAGATAGGCAAGAGATTGGAGTGTAAACTGAAAATAAGCAATGCCAGAATAAATTTCAAAATATCATATTTGTCACCACCAATTTTCCTGACTGTTTCTGAATTTATGTTCATGGAGTCATTTTGTTCGTTGTGTTTCATACTATTGTTTTGTAAGTGGTGGAGTCATTTTTCATATTAAATGCTCCCCTTTACTCCAGAAAGATTGACATTCAGGTAGAAATCCTCCAGCCATTGGCTGTTGCTTTTGATGTCGAAACCGGCAGCAGCCACTCTTTCGGCATAAGTAGGACGGTTATGAGGCTGGGTGGTGGCGGTTATCAGTTTTTCCGCCCATATCGCGACTGACTCGCTAAGAGAAACTTGTTCCACCAAGTCGGTAAGAACTGCCTCAGAGGGTATGTTCTTAGAGATGACACAAGGCAGGCCGGTGCATTGGGCCTCTACCAGCGTCACTGGCAATCCCTCGAACAAGGATGGGAAGATCATGGCATCGGCGGCTTGAAGCAGTTCGTTCACATCTCTTCTCACACCGAGGAAACGCACCTTGCCAAGCAACCCTTTCTGGCTCGCCTTCTTTTCCGTTTGCTCTCTCAAATCCCCATCACCAATGAGCAATAGTTGGGCATCGGGTCGTTTCTTCAGCAACTCGCCGAAAATCTCAAGGATGAAAACATGGTTCTTCACCTTGTCGAAACGACCAATATGGCAGAGCACCAAAGTAGTAGGGGCGAGGCCTAACTCCTTTCGTTTTTCCTCTCTCAATTGTGCATCAAAATGATAGTCTTGGGTGTCGACGGCATTTCTCAGGATGATGGCTTTCTTTGCCAATTGCTTGCCGAAAAGCCATTCTGCTGCCTCTTCTCCGCAGGCGAAATAGTGGGTCAGATAGGGACGCATTTGATGTTTCATCCATGTGCGGACAATCCATCTCAAGTCAAATTTCACATGGCTGTTGTGGGCATGGGCGATGATGACGGGTATGCCCCGGCGAGACGCCTCCTTGTAGAAAAAATAACCCGACTCGGAGCATTGGCCGTGGATGATGTGGTATTCAGGGTGCTCATCGAAGAACGCCGCGATTTGTTTCTCGTATTTGCTGAAGGTATGGGGGCGAAGAGGCATCATGCGGTATATCTTCCCTCCCAAGGAGCGTATCTCTTCCTCGTAGTCGCCTTCTTCCTCACGATGCACCACGAAGTCGAATTGCACCTTGCTACGGTCTATCGCACGATAGTAGTTCATCACCATCGTTTCCGCGCCGCCACGGTTCAAAATGGTGAATAACATCAACACTCTAATGGGATGGCTCTCCGTTGAATCATTCATAGTTGCTGGTTTGATAATCTACGGGATGTCATTTGTCGGAATAGGGGATTTGATAGTTGGGATTCACTTTTTTCAATCCTAAATTAAACATGGCTTGATAGGATAGATTAAGCAGGCGATGAGGCACTAGTGCTTTCAATTTGTCCTTGAGGTTGCCTTCCTTCTTGTACCAAGAGCCCAGATAGTTGTGGGAACAATAGCTCTCTTTGTACCTCACTGCCCCAACATTGTCTCTGCCATTGAAAAAAGGATAAGTGAAAATGTTGATTTCGCAGCCTTTTTCTTGATAACCTTCCAGCTTGTTAATGGAACGGAAAGTGTGGCCGGGGGATAATGTTTCCATGAATACCAACGGTAGGCCTTTCGTGTCGAGGCTCCCGTCTGGCTTGACGAATGCACGTCCTTCATAGTAGTCAAGCACTTCCTTGATCCATGGGTTCCCCTTTTCCGTCCCGACGATGGCGGGTTCGAAACAACCCGAATAGTCTTCCCCGATGAAATAAGGAAGATGGAGAAGGTCATCGAAAGGCTTATATACGAGCACATCGGAATCCAAGTAGATGCCACCTTGATGGTAGAGTGCATATAAACGGATGTAATCGGCTGCAAAGGCGTATTTGCGCTTTTCAAAGGCTTGTCTTGTCCAAAGAGTGCTGTTTACGTCAAATCTGTTGGTGTCCCACAACACGATTTCGTAGGATGACAAGTGTTTGTGCCAACTGTCAAGGCAATGCTGGATGGAGGCGGGGAAGGGGTCTCCCGAGAGCCAGCAGAGATGGATGGTCTTGGGTATCATAGGCTTTGGAAAAGAAGGCTGATTTTTTCGATTTCGGATAGATTGCCATAGTCATGATGGCGAAGGTATTGTATGATGGCGTTTTGTTTGTCTGCATCATTGATGAATGATGCCATCTCACGGGCGCATTGCTCGTTGTCCATAGGAACGATGATACCATCTTTGCCGTTTTTAATTTGGCTTTTGGCCGTGGCATAATTGGTAATGACAACAGGTTTGCAGAGTATTTGCGCTTCACGCACTGTGACCGATTTCCCTTCGAAAAGGGAAGGTTGGGCGTAAATGTCGCATGCTTTGATGTAAGGGTGAGGATTGTCTTTCTTGCCCAGAATGACGACTATGTCTTGCATGCCCTCCTTGATGATTTCTTCTTTGATGATGTCTTCCATTCCTCCATAGCCGATGAGATACCATCGTGACATCTTGATCCCGTTCTTGGGATTCTTTGACAAATAGGCATTGAGGCTTCGACAAATGGAGGGGACGTTGTCGTAGTTCTTGGCCGTAGAGAACCTGCCTACCGACAAGATGTTGACACATCCTTCGGTTTTGGGCATTTCCTTGCCCACTTCTTCAGGTGTGGATAATTTGGAACGCTCTCTGACGAATTGTGGAGAGAGAATGTTCTCAATAACCATCACTTTTTTCTTAAGTGAAGGAAACACACGAACGAAACCTTCCGTAGCACTTTCAGAAATGGATACGATATGGTCGTAGCCGCTCCAAATCGGAAGTTCCAGTTCGACATTGGTGTCGATAAAGCTGTAGTCGGTATGTATCCATGCCGCTTTTGATTTGGCCTGCACCTTGTCGAGAACGATGCCGTGAGGGGTGAGATAGCTGATGGCGAGGTCGTAACAGCCCAAGTGGTGAAGGGAGCGGAGGTGAGGTCTTACTGCATTGTCCACATACTGGAAAATGGCACTACCTTCCTTGGGGTGATGTTGCCGCACATATTGTCGGAATTGCCATTTGGCTTTCAGCCGGGCAAAGGCGATGCGCCAGTAGCCGTCTTTCAACACTTCTTTAATCGGACGCTCTATCTGGGCGTATTCTGGCAATTCTGGCAACAGATTCACTTGTGGGGGTATCATTTCCATCAATTCTCCCCGATGGCTGTAGACCATTAGGTCCACGTCGAAACGGGAATAATCCAACGCATGCAGAAGGCCGACGAGGCTCATCTCGGCACCACCGAGTTCCATATAGTGCATGGCGATGAATATGCGCTTTTTCATAAGTAATAATGTGGCTTAGGTATTGATGACCTAGGATTGGATTAACGAGCCTAAGATGTGGGTCGTGTTACAAACTGAAAGCCTTATTTCGTACTTGTTTAAAACAGCTATTGTAGGAGGGTTTCAATGGTATGTCTGATATTCTCTTGTAGAGAACGTTGAACCTTCCAACCCAGACTAGTAAGTTTGTTTGTGTCGAAAACAGCTTTCTTGATGACAGTAAAGCCTTCTATTTCCTCTTTTGTTGGCTCTTTGGATATGACTTGCCTGCCTCCTTCTTTTGCGACAATTTCAGCTAGTTCCTTGATTGTCACATTCGAGTTGCTGTCAGCAATATTGTATGCCTCTCCACTCTTGCCTTTGCATAATAAAAGGAGCAGGGCGGCTGCACAGTCCACCACATAGCACCACGACCTGTATTGCAGTCCGGCACTCTTCATGAATATGTCTTCACCATTGATGACGTTTCTGATGAACTGTGCATACACACGATTGTCTTCTTCTGTGAAATATGGCCCGTATGTATGGCAGGGGCGTGCGATTACCACATCCATCCCATATTCTTTGCCATAGCAGATGGCCAAAGTCTCGGCGGCACGTTTGGCAGAAGGGTAGCACGCCCTCGGGTTGAGTATGTCAACATATCCATAGTCGGATTCTGAGAAAGCATCGATGTTGTTGTTCCCATAGACCTCTCCCGACGAGACGTACAAAAAGCGCCTCATCTGATGCTTCATGCCGTATTCCATCAGGTTGGCGACACCATAGATGTTGGCTTTTATTATTTCCACCGGGTTGTTGACAAAGAAATTTGGACTGGCATTGCTTGCGGCATGGATGATGTAGTGAAAGGGCACATCCGTTTGGATGGGTTTTTCAATGTCACCTTTGAGGAATTTGAAATCTTTGTCTTGGAGGTATTGATGGAAACGACGGTTGGCTCTTTCCTCGTTACGCCCCATTGCATATACTTTCCATGCCTTGTCGGGATGATTCATCAGTATGTCCACAAGGCAGGAACCGATGAGCCCCGTCGCACCTGTGATGAGGATATTGCATTCCTTTAGGAACTCCCAAGTAATGGAGTCTTTGTATAGTTCTCGTATGTCTTGCAGATATGGAGTCATTTCAGCCAGGTTTCTTTTTCTATGTGCATAAGGGCCTTTAATATCTCCAAATCTTCCACGGTCGTCACCTTTATGTTCTTCTCCGACCCGGGCACGATATGCATTTCTATTCCTCCTATTTCTGCCAATAAGGTACATGAGGCCACAGAATTGTTGATGCCCTTTTCTTTCGCTTCTTCATGTGCCTTGATGATGTTGCCAAGCCTGAAGGTCTGGGGTGTTTGTGTCCTGATAAGTTGGTCTCTTGGTATGCTTTCTCTTGTCGAAAAGCCGTCCTCGCTTTTCAATATTGCCTCCCGGCATTGGATGCCTGTGATGGCATAGCCATATTTCTTGCAGATGGCGATGTTTGATGAAATGATGGTTTGTGATAGCAATGGGCGTACCGCATCATGTATCAAAACTAAATCATCATCCTCGCATCCGGCCTCTTTCAGTCCATAAATGCCATTATGGATGGATTCTTGTCCGCTTTTTCCTCCAGGGAAAATCCATTTCAGTTTTGAAATGTTGAATTGATTGGCATACGACTGCAAGACTGTCTCCCAACCTTCCAAGCACACCACGGCAATTCCGTTGATGCCTGGATGCTGCTGAAAGGCTTCCATCGTGTGGATGATGATGGGACGGTTGTCCAAATACATGAATTGTTTGGGGATGTCTTGACCCATCCTGTTGCCAGAACCTCCCGCTATGATTAGTGCGTAATTGCTCATAATATGATGTTGTTTGTCAGCTGAATTGTTAACTATTTTCCTCGCTTTTCTCTTAACTTCAAAACAGCTAGATGAGCTTTCAGAAAAACGTAATATGGGAAATACATCCTATGTTGTGCTAGGAATGCGAGTATGCGATGCCTTTTGTTTGACGTTGCAATGCGTTCGTGCATGAAGTATTGTTCCATCGTCTCATTATTCAAAGCGTATGCCATATCTGATTTGAATTCACTATAAGTGTTGGATTCAGAAAAACGAGCTTTAAGCCAATCTCGAAGAAGGGCTAATATATATAAAGGCAATTGATCCTTCAAATATTTGCCATGGTCTGCTTTCCCTAATGCTTCAAATGAATCAATATTTGCGTCCCAACGCTCACGGTCCATTCTCTTAGTGGTTTGGAACTCATGTTGCCGATAATAATATAAAGGTTCTTCACTAATATAAATGGAATCAGATATTATGAATAGTGAAAAACATGTTACGGCATCCTCGCCGCACCATAAATCTAGTCCTATTGGCAAGCCTTTATGTAGAATTGATTTTTTATACAATTTACAACATAGGTAATGTGCGATGGACGCAATGCCTGTTCTTTCATCGAAAAGGAAATTGCTTGATAGGATTCTTTCAATTTCTTTTTTGACGAAACGACCAATTTCTGTCCTTCTAACATATCTTTTTTGCTCTCCTACTACATTGTAGCTTTGGCAACACGATATGTCCACATCTTGCTCAAAAAGACAACAAACCAGATGCTCCACGTATGTTGGGGCTACATGGTCGTCTGAATCGACAAAAGTAACATATTCTCCTGATGAGTGCTCCACACCCGTTATTCGTGCCCTTGTACGCCCTTGGTTCTTGGTATGTATGACTTTGACATTCGGTTTTTGGGATGAAAAATTATCGCATATGATGCTGGAAGAATCAGTCGAACCGTCATCGACCAGTACAATCTCCAATGGTTTGTATGTTTGTCGTAACAACGATTCGATACATTCAGTGATGTATTTTTCTGTGTTGTAAATGGGAACAATCACCGATACAATCGGAAATGAATGATTATCATTTATATTGTTCATCTTACATTCACTATTTCATCAGAAAACAAAAAAGACAATACGGCGTATGTCAGTTGATTTTCAAAATATGCTTGTTAAAGAGCTTGATGCAATACCAAGCCAAATACGATGGTGTTGCGAGGTAGAATTTGGCCTTGGGAGATGTCTTGATGTATGGGGCATTCTTCTTGATGTATGGGAGAAAGTCGTCAATAATGTTTCTGAACTCTCGATAGGATAGTTGAGAGAACAGGCTGAAACGGTTCTTCATATACTGAGACAAAAACGAATCCCGTTGCTCAGATTGTACCTTGTTGAGGTTGGGATGCCGATTGGCAAACTCTATCAGACTTTTGCTCACTTTGACGTAATCCCAAGCATGTTTTCTCTCCACGTTCACATTTACTGATTGCCCGCTTTGGCCTATCCTGTAATTGTAAAGTGTGGTGTCAAGGAAAACCATGGTTTTGCCTAAAATATAGGGTGCTATGAACAAAATGGCATCATCGTAAAATACTTTTTCTACGAACAATGGCTGCTCTCCCCGAAAAATATCTCTTTTATAGGTGCAATACCAAAAACCATACATATAGTATTGATTTCCTGTTTCAATGTAAGAAAATGACGAAGTGCTGTATGTTTTATTATAATCAATATTTTGTATTTTTGACAGTGAAGAAGATTGAAATCGTTCGTCAAATCTGGTCAGATGGGTGAAAACCAGATCCTCGTCATGATTCTTCAGTTCTTCAATGAATGAGGAAAGGTTGCTCAACCAGTCGTCACTGTCCAGGAATCGGATGTATTTCCCATTCGCATGCTTTAATCCTAAATTCCATGCCGAACCGTGTCCTCCATTTTCTTTGTCTATCACTTTGATGGATTGAGGATATTTTGCCTCATATTCATGGGCTATGACACCTGACTGATCTGGAGTACCATCATTGACGATGATTACTTCTAACCATTTAGTCTGTTCCTCGTCTAAAATGACAGAGTCGAGACATTGTCTGATATATTGCTCGACTTTGTATACTGGTATGATGATGGTAAGAATCTTTTCCATTGATTATTCGGATTTCTTGTTGTTCTTGATATTTCGCAAATAACCTTTTTTGCGATGTCTTATCTCATACCAGATGGTTTTAAGGGATAGTGGTTGTTCTTGGGCGATGAGGTCTTTATTCTCTTTCAAAATCTCGTCTATGGTCTTTGTGTTTTCCAGATCGATGTAGAATTCACTATGGCTTGCTCTTTTCTCTTCTGGTGGCAGTTGCATATAGTCGCCATAGAGTTTCGTTAAAAACTCATGGTAGCCATTAGGCACGAATATCATAGTGTCTTCGAAAGGAACACTGATGGCTTTTTCAAACCATTGCTTCTCGAAAATCTCATTGGTCAAAGCTGTGCTGTAGCATCTGAGCGTCTTCCCCTTTATCTTTCTAATACGGTCAACACAATGGTTGATTTCTTCAATGTATTTTTGTTTATAAGGGGCGTACCGGATTTTCTTGAATATTTTGACGAAAGCGTTGAGAATGTTCAACCGAGTGAAATCATGAAGAATGTTGCTCCAGGAAGAATAAGCAATTGATTTCCGGTATTTCCACATTACATAATGAAACTCTTCCAATATCTTGTTGGCTTTTGGGTCATCTTCGTCACCTTCGTCTATGGGGAACACGTCTATCCATGGGCCGATGATATATGGGAATTGAGGATATTCCCATATTGTCCCCTTCGTGCTATGGAATTTGGCAAACGGATAAGGACTTTGGCCGTCAAGATAAACGGATATTTTATAGGATGTACCTTCCAAGGTGTTGCGCAATGCTATGAACTTTTCATAGACATCCCTTTTCATAAAGACATCTATGTCATCATCCCAAGGGATGAAGCCATGATGCCTTATGGCACCGATCATCGTGCCATAGGCTGCATAAAAAGAGATGTCGTTTTGTTCACAAAAGGAAGCAAACTCTTTGTATACCTCTAGAAGGGCTTTTTGGAATTGGGAAATATATTTCATCGTGGTCAATTTCTATTTTAGCCTATGAGAATTCGAAAAAACTGCTTCATATCTGCAAAGTTTCCTATGATGTTGACACGCAGGTATTGGGGTGAACCCTCATCTGTAGAAAAAGTGAATGCACTTCTTCAACCATCTTCTCATACGTCCTTTATCATAACGTCGGTTCGCTAATAGCCATATTTTGTCTGTATCTTGTGATAATAATGCTGACATATCTTCGTCTGTTGATTTGCCTTCGTAGAAGGCATGCATTCGCTTGAACGTTTCGCGTTTGCCCAACTCTTCTTTCAGAAAAGATTCAATCTGCTGCTTGTTGGAGTGGCAATATTCCATTCGCTGGAGAATGTCGGAGAAGATGCAGTTCTTGTATTCAATATACAACACGTTGTATCCCTTTTCGTAATGATATTCGTCAAGCAATTTGATTCGGATGTCGCTCATTTCATACAACTCCTTGAAATGTTTGTTGTAACTTGTAGTGACACCACCATATCGATAAACATAGACATGCTGATTGGTGATGAAGATGGATTCTACAAAAGGGTGCAGCATCATATTGAAATATTCATCATCTGCCATTGAACGAATGAAGTCTGAAAATAAGGATGATGATGTCATCGCTCGGTCTATAACATCTTTTTTATATAACTTCCCCCATATCTGAACAGGAAGAATGTTGACTCCCATGTATGAAATGTATAATTCGTCCCATAATTCAGGTAAGACAATCCTTCTTTCACTATATTTTTTATTACAATACGTTTTTTTTGTAAAAGGTCCAAGTGTTCTGATACATTGACCTATGACGATGTCTACATCCTCACGGATGATGATGTCGTAAAGATTCTTCAACGCATTCGGGGAAAGGTTGTCATCTCCATCCACAAAACAAATGAATTGTCCTTTGGAAGCTTTCAAACCGTCTCTTCGTGCACGAGAAACGCCTTCGTTTTTCTTGTCGATGATTTTCAAACGATGGTCTTGATTGGCAACTTCTTTCAATATGTTGAGCGTATTGTCAATGCTGCCATCGTTAACTACTATTACTTCCAGATTTTGGAAATCTTGGTTAAGGATGCTGTTAATACATCTCTTTACAATTTTTTCTTGGTTATAAACAGGAACGATGACGCTGATGATGGGTCGTGCTGTTGACATTCTGTAGTGAAAAATGAGTGAATAATTCGGTTATTTTGCCCAGGAGTAAAGACGGTATGCCGTTTTGCTTCCGAAGGTTGTGGTGCACATGAACAGCAGTATCCGAGAAGTGAAGAGTATGTGCTTGTTGGGTAAATAACGGAGAATGTTGCTCCTTATACTATGGACCAGCATGTTTTGCTGATTTGAGAATTCTTCTGATTTCCCGTCTTGATAGATGGCGAAAAGCAATTTCAGTGATGTTTCCGCCAATCTCGCTTCTGCATGTTTCCTGAATTCCGGATGGTTCTCCTTAATGAATTCTGCCACATGTGACACGTTGTTAAATTCCTCAAACATTCTCTTGCTCAATACTGACCGGGAGAGGCTTCCCTCTCTTGCCTCACGATGGTAGAAGCATTTGGAATCATAGAAGATATGCTCGCATCGCAGGATGGCATGCACCATAAAGACATAGTCCTCGGATATGGTGGCATGAGGGAAGCGGAGATCACCTATGGCACCTCTCTTGAATATTTTCCCAACAGGCCCCCACCATACTCTTTTCAGAATGGTCTCAAGGGCTTCTATTCGGTCAAAGGTCTTGGAGATTGTACAGACCTTGTCGCCCGGCACTTGTGAAATGACAAGGGATGTATGATGGCTGACAATGTCGTCTGTCAGTTGTTCCACCATGTCGTTGTCTATCCAGTCGTCACTATCCACAAATATCACATAGTCGCCTTTGGCATGATCCAAACCTGTGTTTCTGGCCGTAGAAGCTCCTCCGTTCTGCTGTGAGAAAATCCGGATGCGACTGTCTCTGGATGCAAAGTCCTTGCAAATGATGATGGAGTCATCGGTGGAGCCGTCATCCACCAAGATGATGTCCAAATGGGGGTATGACTGCTCAATGATGGATTTGAGACAACGATTCAGATATGTCCTGGTGTTGTAGATGGGAACGATGATGGAAACCAAAGGGGCAATATGTGATGAGTTGGCACTTTCCATTTCAGATGAGTTTATAGGAGCAAACGTTCTACTCGTGTGACGATGGAATTTGCAGAATAGCGTTCTTTGACCATCTGGTATGCTTTTTCTACCATTTCTTGGGCTTTATCCATATTGCTCAGCAATTTAACAATACACGCAACTTGGCTGTTGATGTCTTGCTCTGCTATATAGCAATTCTCACCATCTATGGTGAAATCTTGTGGGATGACGGTTCGGGTCACCACGCATGGAGTTTTCAGCGCCATGGCTTCCAACATGGTTAGGCAATGGGCTTCCACGTAAGAGGTGTGCATCATCAAGTCGGCGTGTTTCAAATATGGATAGGGATTGGGCTGGTGTCCGTGCATGAAGATATGGCGCTCCAAATGGCGCTTTTTGATGCTTTTGGCTATCTCTTCCTGCTTGGCTCCGTCGCCTATGATATGCCATCTGAAATCGATGATGCCTTTATCCATCAAGATGCTTGCTATGTCAGGGATGTCTTCCATGTGCTTTTCCCAGCATAGCCTGCCCAGGGTGACTATGTTTAAGACACCTTCTTCTTGTGGATAGGGGGAGGCAGTATTAGCCATCTCCTCTATCTTCTCAACATCAATGATATTGGGGATGACTTTTATTTTGGATTCTTCAAGATGTAACTTTTCCATCAGCATTTGTTTGCATCCTTCCGACACGGTGACGATATAATCCATTTTTCCCCATGACCCCATTAGTGTTTTCGTTTGAGATGTAGAGTATGGAAAAATGCCATTATGCCACCAACAGGCCTTATGCTTGCTCTTGACCGTCCACGCCACAATCTCGTTGGGGAAGCCAACTCGATAGGCGATGGCCCAGTCGTATGGTTTGCTGATTTTCAGATGATGGCGAAGCAATCGATAGGTACTTTTGCCAAAGATGGGTGAGAGCAGGAAAACCAACCGGAAAAGGATGTTGGTGAAGTCTCTTTGCTTTAGGTTTTGACGCAGAATGGTGAAGAATGGCCCGAATGCCTTGCGTGTGTCGTGATGAATCACGTGGACTTGAGGGGGCAAGCCTTCTGCATAGGTGCCTTTGTCTTCCAACAGGAGCAAGTCCACGTCATAACGGGAATAGTCGAGATGGCACAGCAAGTCGGATAGTGATTTCTCAATCCCTCCCACGTTGAGGTGTCCATTGACAAAAAGCAGCTTCTTTTTCATATGGAAAAGTCACATTTTCGCAAATTGCAGTTTGCGGCGTATGCCCCAGACGATGCCCATGGGCAACATCAGGGCTGTTACCAGGGGGGCGTTGGATTTCAGCAGGTATCCCCAATGGCCGGCTGCAGTACACAGTGCTGTCATTTGGATGGCATTCTTGCAACGCGATTTGAAATCGGGGAAGCGAAGCAGGTCTTGGTTGTACATCATGGCATATCCCATCGGATTTTTCTTCACTTTGATGTTGCTTCGGGTCAGCCCGTCTGGTAAATATTCACAAATGTAGAGCTTCGCTGTCCTCCATCTGATCTTCCAGCCGTCAAGGGCCATGGCGTTATAGTTAAGAGCAGGTGGGGCATACTCTTCTGTGGGCCAATATTGGAAGGGGTATTCTCTGAGCAATGAAGTCCTAAGCACTTCAAAACAGTCTATATCAAGCCTGTATTTTGCGCGGTCGGTGTTGGTGGCATCCACATAACCCACTTTGGGGTCAATGAGTGGTTGTTGGGGTTTCATATAACTGCCATCAGGGTGACAAGCAGTAACTCCTATGCCTGCCATCTTAGCCATTCCCTCTATTTCATCCAACCAGGGCAAAATCGTTTCTATGGTATGGGGTAATATATAATCATCGGAGTCAAGCTTCATAATCCATTGGGTGCTTGAATGATTGATTCCATTGTTCAATGCTCTTGGAAAGCCCACATGGGGAAGTTTGCTGTAAATGATGTTAAAGCCATTGTCATACTTTTGCCAATTTTTCACGAGTTCTTCCGTATTGTCTGTGGAGCCGTCGTCGGAGATGACCCATTCGAAATCCTTGCAAGTTTGGGCCAAAAGGGATCGGTACACCTTGCCAAGGGTGTGTCGACGGTTATATGTTGCTGTAAGGATGGATATTCTGCTCATATTCAAGTTCTTTTTATTATGGTCATTGGTCTTTTGAATTTTCCTTCAAACAATTTGAGTAAGGGGTACTCACATATCGTAATGATGATGAAAAAAATGAATATGCCTATATAGTCCATATGTAAAAGACTGTTGCAAAACATTTTATGGTCTATTAGTCTGCATATCTCAATAACCAAATTGTTCGTACACACGATAATCAGTGAATTCTTTCCATAAAATGAAACAAGTTGATAGTGACCTTGGCGCTCTCCTAATTGGCGGATGATGGTGATAATGCTAAAGCTGATGATGGTGGCATTAATGAAATACAATGGAACAATTCCCATATTGTTCATAGATGCTTTTTGATTGAATATGGTCAGAAAGGACGATATGGCCAACAAAATGACTGCAATCTTGACAGATGCTTTACTTTCTAATTCATTGTTGGCAAAAATAGTGCCGATATAGATGAATACTGTACCTTCTGCAATTTTGTATAATAAATCTAAAGGCCAAGATAAAGTGGATTGGTCAACCAACCATAAAACACCCACAAAGAAAGCCATAAGATAACACATTGGCTTCCCTTTGAATAAGCTTAATAAAGATATCGACAAAAACTCAGAGAAAAAGTAAATAGGTAGAAACCACATGGAAGCAATACCTTTCATAGTGATGAGATTGATGAACATCGAGATGGCATTGGATGGAGTTTCTGATACCAATTTTAGAACTGTGAAAAAAATAATCAAGATGGTGCCAAAAATGAAATATGGAATGAATATGTTATACCATCTTTTGCTTAATAAATCGAAGAATTGGCCATCCTTGAAACCGTCATTATACTTGAGGTGGACCAAATAGCCACAAATGATGAAAAAGATGGGCATATGGAATGCAAATATCCAATTGTTGAAGAGATTGTATTTAGTCATACTATGACTCAGAAGCAAAAGAAGTATGGCAAATCCTTTAGTATAGTCTATCCAAGTAATTCTTTTTTCCACTTCCATACGGACTCTTGTTTGTCGATGATTGATGACTGATGACTACGCAATCGTTATCTTTGATTGCCTTTTCAATTTTTCCTTAATAATTTAAAATATATGTAGAATGCCAAGGCATGCCTGTGACATATCAGCCATTTGATCCATGAAGCGCATTTGAAACCATGCCTGTATTGCTTGAGATGTTTTATTTCTGGAATGCTAAGTATGTGTTTGATAGATGAAGATGAAGTATCTTCATGCTTGCCACTTTGGAACAAACCATCATATACGATTCCCCACAATCGATGATAAAGATATTGCTTTGAGGACTCGTCAAGTAAATGATAGTTTTGGTAAAAGGAAAACACGACTTTCCATTGTATGTAGTCTTCATCAAACTTGTTGGCACGAAAACGGGAGGATAGCGTGTTGCTGGTTATCCTATAATGATAACAAGCTGAATAGACGGTGGAGATGGTCTTGACGTGCTCAAGATATTCAAAATTAAACAACAAATCTTCACCATAACTGCATCCTACAGGAAAACGGATATTGTTCTTCTCAATAATACTGCGAAGGTATAGTTTTTCCACTGGACCATATAGCAGCCCTTTCTCACATAAATTAGTGAAATGGGACGAGTTTTCAGAACCAAGGGGAAATAGTCTTGTGTCATATGGTTGTAATATCTTTTTATTGCCGTTGCCATATTCGTAGATGATTCCCGAAACGGCAAGGTCGGCTTCCTCACTATGCTTGACCATCAATTCAACGTATTCTTCATCCAGCCAGTCATCGCTGTCAACAAATAATATCTTTTCCCCTTTTGCAACGTCAATACCAAGGTTCCTCGCTGCAGACACGCCTTCGTTCTTTTTGTGTATGACGCGGATGCGTTGGTCTTTTTCCGCCCATTGGTCGCATATGCCAGTGCTCTCGTCTGTTGAGCCGTCATCAATGAGAATACATTCGAAGTCGGCGTATGTTTGTCTGCTCACGGAAGACAGGCATTGGCCTAAATACTTTCCAACATTATATACCGGGATGATGATGGAAATCATAGCTCAGTTGATGTGAGAACAAGGATGAGATGCTTTGTCTTAATGGCGTAGGTTGCCATATAGCTTGTCGTAGTAATGTTTGGCAAGGCTGATACATTTGAATCTCAAGATGAGATAAAATGCATATTCTTTCCTAGAGGGAAATATATTTCGAAATCCTACTCCGCTAAATGCATCCCTGGCCATGTCCAAGGACAAAATCCTGCGAAGAGAGGAAGGAATGTCTGGATTGGATGGGTCGGCGTATAAATTCTTGACCATCAATGGCAAGTAAGACATGATGATGTATTTATTCAAGTCTGAAGGGTAGTCGGAAAACTCTGCTAAGTGATATTTCACGATTTGGTCTTTCTTGGTGGAATACATGTGTATAAAGGATGCCTCCAATTCTTTCTTGAAGGGGGTGGTCATCAAACTCTCGGCATTGTTTTTCCTATAAATATATTTTGGAGCATCTGATACCATAATGCGACGGCAATGAAAGATGGCATCTATATTGAAAACCATGTCTTCACCTATTTTTATTCGCTCGTCAAAGATCAGATGATTGGATTCCAAAATACTAGCTCGAAATACGAATCGCCAACAAAAACAAAGGGAATTCTTGCTTTGGATATGTGAACAAGATGAAAACAACTCTTGGGGAGTGAGCAACTTGTCTGTTGTGAAGCCTGTGAGATGCACTTTGTTGTCTGGGATTGTCTTGAATCCAAATAGGTATGCATCAAGTTGATGATACTCCATCGTTTCTATCGACGTGGTGTAGATGTCTTCACATACCATGTCGTCGGCATCAACAAAGGTCACATATTCTCCTTTGACTATTTCCAACCCTTTGTTCCTGGATGTGCTTAATCCTTGGTTTTCTTGGTCGATGATGACAATTCGACCGTCCTTTTGTTGCCAGTGCCTTAAGAGATTGGGCGTTTCATCTGTGCTGCCGTCGTTGATACAAATGACCTCGATGTCTTGGAAATGCTGGCTAAGAACAGAGCGAAGGCAATCGTCCAAAAACGAGGCTCCGTTGTACACGGGTATGATGATGCTTAGTAGCGGCATATGATTTCTGCTTGGTATTGAGGGGAATGGATGTCGCCAACACCTCGCCCAGCTCCGGCTTCGTTGACGAATTTGTCCTTGACAGGCTCTTTGCGTGTGGCTTTTTTCAAGAACCATTCATATTCGATGTCTATGTGTCCGATGTCAATGGCTTGATAACCATGCTCTGAAAGGTCGTATGAAAGGAGCGTTGCGGATGGTCCTATGGCAAGGAGTACGAGATGGCTCTTGTCGAATTTCAATGCTTCGCTCAATAATTGGTCATAACAAGAAAATGCTTGCGTGTTGGGGCATAGAATACGTTTGATGGAAGATGCATTGTCGAAAAGGTCGTTGCCTACGCCTAATCGGCTCTTCTCCCCTTCAATGATGAGCAAGTCGCGCTTCTCCCATACCCTCTTCCACATGACGAAATATGACTCGGCTTTGCCTTTATCTTGATAGGGCATGTAGCATCGACTCACGAAGGCATCGTAATAGGTCTTGTCCATGTCAATGGCTTTATACCAAATCTTGCGCGTATGTGAGAGATGCTCTTTCCAATACTCTCTGTCGTGTAAAGTGTATTGTCCAAGATCTGAAAAGATGTTGGGTATACAGACGATGTGGTTGGATGCCGAGGAGGAAAGGATGCTTTTCAAACGTTTTTGAAGCAAAGGGTGGGCATCTTGAAACCAAGTACCCATGCCTAAGATGATTTTCAATTCGCCATCACCGTAACGGCTCACCGAACAATGATGGTCTAAGATATGTTGGATGGATGCCTCTATGCCGACAACGTGGGGCTTCCTGTGAAAATGGCTGAAAATATAGTCATTGGCAATATATAGGTCTTTACGGATTCCAAGTCCGGTGTCCCATGCTTTGTTCCATATTGATGCCATGAATGATTTCAGATGATTCTTGAGTGGTTGTTTTTGAGTGGTGTATTTCCTTAATAACTTTTTGATAGGAACATCTTTCATTTCCGAGAAAAACATATCCCTCTTTGTTGAAAGAGTAGACGATTTGTTGATGCTGGGATTGGATGCAAATATTTCTTCCTTTTCCGATAACTCTCTATATGCGAAGTCGCTCTTGATTCCTTCCCAGGCAGTCAAAGCCTTTGGAGTGTGCAAAAATATGAGTGAAGTCCCCTTGTCGTCAAATAGTTCGGGGGCAGTCTTTCGCACACCCCAAAAGTCACCTAAGGTGATATCTGCATTGCTGGTGAAGGATTTGGCAGGACACGCTGAACAGGATGGACGGATGGTGATGTCTTGAAGGAATGCACGCATATAGGGGTTGTGTGACGCCTTTCCTGTTTTGGATATGCCATTCCGTAATTCGATGGTGGTGTCGTAATCAACCCAACTGCGGCCTTTATCTCTGAATTGGATGGAACGTGCCTGATATGCATCCATGTATTTGCTGAATACCAAAGGACTTGGAACGCCATGGCAAACCACTTCTACGGTCAACAAATTGGCAAATGGCTTTTGTAAATAAAGATGTAGTGCCTTGACTTGGCACGGAGTGCCGCTGAAAAGAACGGGCAAGCCTTCCTTCAAATCCTCAAGTACCATAGGGAATATGTGGCTAATGTCGGATTGGACATATTTGGAGCCTTGAAGTTGGATGAGGTCTTCCAATTGGCTTATCCTGATATGTCTCACCTTCTGTGGGGAAATCAACACCGCTCCATAAACCACTCCGCCATGCTCGATGATAGATGCTGACAATGCTGGAAACACTCCACCTGAGGAACTTTTCATTCTCAATGCTGTATTGCGATGGTAAGCTCCTATGATGAGGCTGTCGGTGGAAGGTGATAAAAGTTCTTTTTCGACAGGGCATACGCTATTGCATTTGCCACAATTGATACAAATGGACGTGTCAACCACAGGATATAGAAAACCCTCTTTGTCCTGGGTCATGGAGATGCAATGCAGGGGACAGACTTCAGAGCAGTTCCCGCAACCTACACATTTCTGTTTGTCTTCGGTTTGTATCATAAACATTTGAGAAGTGCTTCTCTTGCTTTTGACGCTTTTCCTATGTATGAAGGTATGGTATTGGCATAATGTTGCTTGATTTGCCTCTCGTTTTCCCTTATCCATTTGAAATGGTCGGTCAGGTCATAAGCGGTCTGCAAAGATCGAACAGGTACAACATAATGCTCGGTCGTCCCGAAAAGGTCTTGCGCTATGCCTTGGGCTTTTATCGAATAGCCCACAACAAGTGTTGGCACTTGGGTGGAGTAGGCTGCTATGGACGCATGGGTGCGTGAGGCTATCATAAAACGACATTGGGATATGATGGTCTTGAGCTCTTCTGCGTTCCTATCTTCTATCATCACCATTCTTCCAGTATGCTTGTACTTCTCGTAGAGTGACTGGAGTGGCTTCCTGTCATCGTTGTTTGGCCATACTACATGGGGTATCAAGGCTATCTGGTTGTCGGTTTCTTGAATGATGTGGTCGATGAGTGAGATGTAGTTTGACATTGTCACACCTTCTGATTGCTCATAACTCATAATGAGAGGACTCAGATTGATGCCTATAGTCTTGCCTTTGCTAAAACCTTGTGGAATCGTGGTGGGATTCTTATCTAACATAAAGGCTGGGTCGGGGAAAAGGGAGACATTCTTCAGACCTTTCCTTGTGAGGGTGTGATAACTCAAACTCTCACGGGCAATGATGTGCGTATATCCTTTCAGGTCATTCAGCATGGCTTCATCTATGGAATTTTCTTCTATAGAACATCCCCAAAGAAAAGTGGGAATCCCTTTCTTACGGCATACTCTGTTCACCGTATATATGGAAAGGGGTGGGTCGTAACAATAGTTGTCGCCACCGATGGACAACAATACGTCTTCTTTTGTAATGTTGCTCAAAATAGGTGAAAAGGACAATAGTTCGAAAGCGTCATGGCGCTTCAAGAAATGATAGTCAATATATGATTTCAAATACGAAAGGCTTTTTCGAGAGATGGCTTTCCGTTCTGAATGAATTTCACACACCTCATCCAAATGAACTTTGAAATCTTGGTCGGGATGGATGGAGAATAGCTTCACGTGCTCATCGTGAAATAGTTTCGCTGTGGAACGAACTATGGCCTCGCATCCATGATTGCCACTACCTCCATATGGAAATAAGTATAAATTCATTTTTTTGATTTACCCACCAAGGCTGGGAAATAATTGTTTACAATATATATCGATAATGCACAAAAGATAATGGCGGCGACCAATTGGATGTATGGTAAGATAACATAATGTCCAGGAATGATAAGTCTTGATGTACAGGCAACATAATAGTGCACAGCTAAGATGATGATACCATTTTGGGCAATGAAAGCCAATGGTTGACATCTTGTCATCAACCTTGAAAATAGAATGAAGAAGATGGCAAATAAAAGCATTCCTGACACAATAGTAAAAACATATCCCAAAAGATTATGGCACAATGTATTGGAATAAAATTGTGGACAACCATTCAAATTTAGACAGTAAATATATGGAAAAATCAACAATAAATCAATTGTAATCAATACAATAGAAGGCAACGATTCTATCTTTTTTATTGAGTTTCTTGAAACATATCCCAAAAGGGAGATAAACGATGCAGAACAAACGACCTCTATTTTTAATGGCAAATAAATATGGTGGATGTTGAAAAACCATCCCGATAAGAAAAAAAAAACAGAGAACAAATAAATCATCTGTTTGCGACGATGACAAACAAAAAACAAAATCAACTCCACTTCAAATAAAACATAGACAAACCATAAAGGACCCGTGAAGGATGCGCTATTGCCTTCTATGAAGATAGCTCCAATGGAAAATATGAAATAGTGTAAAGATGATGATATGTCTAAAGTATGTATGTTGAATAAATACTCCATAACGTTATGTTGTCCATCAAATATATTTAAAGAAGGATAATATAGTTTTGGGGTGATGGTTAGAAAAATGAGAGAAAGGGATATGTAGGGGAATAAAAGCGTTTTGTATTTCTTTTTAATAAAGTCTTTCAACGTTCCTGTTCTTTGGGGGTTAAAAAGAAATCCTGAAAGAAAGAAAAAGGACGCGACGTGAATTGGCATAAAGAAATTTAAGATTTTCCAAGGTACATTGAAATGACCTAGGCAAATGATGACTAGCATGAATCCTTTCCAATAGTCAACCCAATTTATCCTTTTGTTTTGCATATGAAAATCTTATTACTTAAAAATCAGTGCAAGTATTTAAGAATAGGATATTTCTTCTCCAATCTGATGATTGCCAATGAAATCAACAACATTGTGGTGAGTATGATGAAAAATCTTATTATACTACTGGAAAGAAATGAGACCAATGACTCATTTTGTAATAATGAACCACATATTATCTTATTATAAACCCATATCAGAAAAAACTGCATGACAAATAGCAATATGCTCATCGTGCGAAGAGAACGGAAAACCGGAGACTTGGATTTGATACCAATGCCCCAAATGACCAATAATATCGGTATGATTAATTTGCAGAACGGATTGAAAGGTGTGAATGCAAGTAATGCTACTAAAACAATTCCACCATATGAAATGAATTTGTTATCAGCCATCTCATATAAGTTCCTCACTTGATAAGATGCCAAAAGCGAACCAATCACAAAATAAGCTGTATTGTAATAGAAACAGGGGTAGGCACTGAAGGGTAGAGAAATGAAACCGAAGTTTTTATTATAACTAAAAAACAAATATACTGGTAAAGAGATGAAAAAGCATATCCATAATTTCTTTTTGGTGTCGCAAAAAAACAAGATGAGCGTGTTGATGATAAGGGATTTGATAAACCAATACCCAGAGAAAGTGGAGTTGAAAACAAAAGCGTAAAGTATTTCTTTCCAATTGGCTATCTTGAAAAAGGTCAAATAGGTCATAGGCAGCATCAAAACATACCATACTAAGTAGAAAATGATTTGACGCTTCCAAGCTGATTTGAATATGCTTTTCCTTTCTACACCTTTCTTGTCGTTGATCTTTGAAAACAATATGAATGAGGATACCACGAAAAAAGTGGGAACAGCAAAGCCATTAATCGTGCTTATGATAGAATACAACCAAGGTTTTTCGATGAATAATGATGTATGAATAGCAACAATCAATATGGCCATCACAAACTTCACCAAGTCAAGACCTGGAAAATATAAAGGTTGGGTTACTTGGACCATAAACCTAGCTTTTTAAGGATTGATTGAAATAGGTCTTCCTTGTGCTGAATGGGTGGCGCTTCGCCCCTGTCTTTAAGGTATTGATAAGCAGTTTGATATAGTTTTTTATCTCCGTATTTTTCCCCAAACAACATCAAATCCTTTTGGACATTAATTTCTACTCTTTCTTTATACAAGGATTTGTCTTCCTCGGGCATGTCTATGCCATCAATGACAGAGAAAAGCAATTCCTTATAATTCAGATCATAGTCTGCTTCTTCTTTCAGGGATTTCTTTAATTTGCTCAGACTTGAAGGGCGGGTGACAAATAAAGATAAGGGCTCATCTATGAACCCCCGATTCCAACGGTAATAGAGTGGTAATAAAATCTGCTGGTTTGAACCGTATGGATAGGGGATGATTTGACGATTGGGATGGGTCTCGTCGAATCTCTCCATCCTGACCATATAGCATGCTGCATTGAATATAGTATTTGACATCAAACTCTGATAGAAATGATTGCGGTCGAATCGGTTCGGGTTCTTGTGGGAAATTAATCGTTTGCGCTCATCCAGATGATTTTCAGGTACAACCCATGCATCTGCGACAACGACGGCACAATCAGGATGACTCTTCAAATATTGCACACGTCTCTCAACGGATTCAGGGAACAGAATGTCGTCATATTCGGGATTGGATAGGTATGCGCCCTTCACATATTGAAACCCATTCATAAGCGCTTGGCACATCCCAGAATTTTCCTGATGAATATATAGGAAATCTATTCCAGCCTCCTTGAATATCCCTTCATACCCTTTTACAATATCACTCGTGCCGTCTGTAGAACCATCGTCCACATAAATGTATTGAATGGGACGATAGGTTTGAGTTATGATGGAGTCCAACAACCGATGGACGAAAGCCTTGCCATTCCAGCCAGGAGTGACTAAAGATACTAATCCTGAGTGGTAAGTATGATTCATGATTCCTTCTCGTTCAAATCTTTTATGACTCTTGCCGGATTACCTGCTATGACAAGATTGTCTCCAAAACTTTTTGTCACCACAGAGTTTGCACCGATGATGACATTGTCGCCTATGGTTACATTTGGCATAATGCAAACACCTTCTCCAATCCATACGTTTTTTCCTATGATGACAGGGCCTTTTGAGGTCAAAGGTCTTTTGATTGGCTGTATGGCAGATTCTGATGGATGGATGGAGCCGTGAAGATGATCAGTGATCAAGATGTTGCTTCCCATTATGGTGCCATCACCTATTTCTATCCTATTAATGGCTCCAATATGACAATTCCTACTGATTAACACATCGTGCCCAATCTTGATGATAGGAGAAAACTTCATACCGCCATTTTGAAAAATCGCTTCAAGCCGCAGACCTGTGTTGGAATAAAAATGGTCGCCCACTTCAATACCTTTTTCACCTGCAATACTATATGGCTCTTTAAAGAAAACATCATTTCCACACGATTTCAGCTTGGACAAATGGCGATTGAGTTCCTTTTGTTGAAATTCCTTTTCAACAGCATGGATATAAGGCAATAGTTTTCGTAATATGGAATAGACGATTCTTGCTGCAAATGATTTCATTTCAATTCTTCGATGTTGGGAAACACAAGGCCATAATCCAATCTGTCCAAATGGCTAAAAGGCGAATTGGAGTCTATGACTGAAAAACTGCATATGTCGACAAGTTTGTCATAAGGATTGCTTCCTGGAAGATATAGATATGCTAACAAGGAATAATCTCCACGAACCAGAAAATTCTTATTCACCTTCAATCTGACTTCTTCCTTGTTGTCCAGCCTGAGATTGTAGGATGTGACGCGTACGTTGTTTTTGTTTTGTATAGTTACAAAAAAGTTCGTATGAGGTATTTTCTCCTTAAAACAAATCTTGAAATATAAATAGATATCGTCTGAGGTCTGAAATTTGCCCGTGTCTTTATTGTTGCTGTCTGTTACATGTATTTCTTTGAAATATACAACAGAATTTGGTTCTTTGTCACGGATGAAAACACAATCGCTGTTGTCTATACTTTCCTGTAGATAGATGCCGATGGTTTCTTCTATATTCCCTGCATATTTCACTTCACCATTGTCAAGCAATATGCCTCTTGAACATAATCTGCGTACACTACCCATGTTATGGCTCACAAAAAGCACGGTTCTTCCTCCACCCTGGCTTACATCCTGCATCTTTCCAATGGCTTTTTTCTGGAATTCGGCATCGCCCACGGCGAGGACCTCGTCCACCACAAGAATCTCTGGCTCCATAAATGCGGCGACGGCGAAGCCGAGACGGACGGTCATTCCGCTGGAATATCGCTTCACAGGGGTGTCAAGGTAGCGCTCGACACCAGCAAAATCTACTATCTCGTCCAATTTACGGGTGATTTCCTGGCGGGTCATGCCCATGATGCTGCCATTCATATAGATGTTCTCACGGCCGGTCATCTCGGGATGGAAACCCGTGCCCACCTCGAGCAACGAGCCGATGCGGCCGCGGGCGCGGATGACGCCGGTCGTGGGGGAGGTGATGCTCGACAGCAACTTCAACAATGTGGACTTCCCCGCGCCGTTGCGGCCGATGATACCCACCACGTCGCCTTGCTCCACGTCGAAGGTGATGTCGCGCAACGCCCACACATATTGCGAGTCGCCCTTCTTTGAGCGGTCGTTGGTCTCACCAATTTTCAAATAGGGGTCTTCCTTGCCACGCACCTTGGTGACCCACCAGCGGTTCAGGTCGTGAACGAGTGAACCGGTGCCAACCTGCCCCAATCGGTAGAGTTTGCCCACATGGTCGAATTGTATGGCTAAATTACTCATTTGCTTTGTCTTCTATAAGGGATGGTCGATATGATGTGTTAACCATAGAATTCAATTCCTAATTCTTTCATCATTGCCATGAGTTTTTCCTTGTCGGATTCCGAAATATAAGATGTTCCTATCGAGCGTTTCCCCTGGAAATGTTCCTCGAATAGCTTTTCCAATTCCTCTCGGCTCATACGCTCTTCCTGCGGGTAAAGAATGGACTCGTGCTCAAGGATCTGGTCAATGGTGAATTTAGTCGCTATGATTTTTGCCGGTACGCCAGCAACCACTGCATAAGGAGGGACGGGTTTTGTTACCACCGACCCTGCTGCCACTACGGCGCCTCTGCCTATGCTGCAATGGGATAGCAGAATGGTGCCAGCGCCTACCCACGAATCTTCTCCGACAACAATCTCTCCATCCACTTCGTTGATGTGCAATTTCCCTGCCAGATATTGAGGAGCGCCAACAGTGGGGAGGTGATCGCCAGGGATGATGATGCATCCTGCAGCAATGGCGGCATATTTCTTGACTATCAGTTTCCCTTTATAGGATATGAAATTCAAATGGTTCTGGATACGGGAATAATCTTCCATATAAATGTTATTTGGAAC
Source organism: Prevotella sp. (assembly GCA_017524385.1). Lineage (GTDB taxonomy): Bacteria > Bacteroidota > Bacteroidia > Bacteroidales > Bacteroidaceae > Prevotella. Next base: position 23,431 of record JAFWSS010000128.1, on the reverse strand, counting down.
ACAGGAAGACAATTCATATCCCAAATCACAGTGCTTTCCCATGGCTCCGAAGCTGTAAGGATTGGAATTGTGTAAATGGGTTCTCTGGAGATGATACCACATCTTGCGGTTTTCCTTGCCGATAAGATACAAGAATATGTTATAGCGAAGATTGCCTAGCAACTTTAAGATATTTGTCATTAATGGTCTTTGGAATTATATGTTACAAGATGGAATCCTATGAATAGACGGCTTCGGGATATTCCTGGAGTGCTGATGCTTGAAAGGAAAATGGATTTAGGCTGGTCAAATATAATGCAATAGTATCAACAAAGTCCTTATCTTCTTGCAGATTTGCACTTTATAGTTGTACATTTTTTGTGGGTCGTAAAGCCTTTTCATATCTTCAGGATAGTTCCTGCATCCCTGCTGATACAAATCATATAGCGTCAACTGTTCCCACCAACCTTTGCCTTCATAGGACAGATGGCCAATGAAATCCTCTGAAGCATCATTTCTTGGCTTATAGGCTTCTCCATAATCGAAGTTATAAGTCATAATGGGTATGGGACATGTATATGCTTTTGTGCAGCGCATGATGTTGAATGCAAAATCAGCATCTTCATAGCGCCTGTATTGTTCGTTATATGGATGTTTCTTGAGAAGAGGCATGGAGAGAAGAAATGCTCCAGCTCTTGGTTTTATGCGTTTGGTTTGATAGGCAAAGAAGTTATGTCGGATATAGCCTTCCTTGAACTTGGGGCAGACAAGCCGCTTCTTGCCGTTTTCTTGAATATAATGATTGCAGCAGAAGAACTCGCATTTTGGCTCTTGGCGTATCAAACTGTCTAATAAGCGCAATGCCCCAGGTTCCAAGGTGTCGTCGGCATCAAGAAACAACCCCCATTTGCCAATGGCGTTTCGTACACCATAATTCCTGGCTGATGGAAGACCTCCATTTGCCTTCTTGAAAATCTTGATTCTTGGGTCGTTCAAATTTTCTACTAGCGACAAACCATTGTCGGTAGAGCCATCATCCACAACGACGATTTCATAATCATCATAATCTTGAGAAGTGATGGATCTTATGGTCTCCAAAACGTAAAGCTCCTTGTTGTAAAGGGGTATGATAATCGAAATCAGTGGTTGGCTTGGCATGGAATTAGTGATTTGTTGTGATTGGATAATCAGTTCAATCTATTGTCTATATCTTTGAAAAACTCCGACCATTGTCGCTAACTTCGAGCGAAGCGATAACTTCTCTAACTTCTTTAACTTCAAAAAAAAAACTCCTACACCGTGTCCATGAAGTTGCGCTCCGTCCTGTTGAAGACGATGACGGACAGGAACAGCATCACGAGCATGAAGATGGTGCTGTAGAGCAAACCGCCCCAACTCAATGAACCACAACCCATGCAGCTGTATTTGAAGGCTTCAAAGATGGGGGTGAGCGGGTTCAACTCCAAAATGGCGCGGATCTTGCCGCCTGTAGTACTCATCGGGTAGATGACGGGAGTGGCATACATCAGCAACTGGACACCGAAACTGACCAATTGCCGCAAATCCCTGTATTTGGTGGTGAGGGAGGAGATGACCAACCCCCATGACAAGGCGTGGAAGGCGATGAGGAACACCAGGAAGGGAAAGAGCAATATGTAAATGTTGACTTGAACTGGCGCTCCTTTGACAGCAAAATAGATGTATATGGCGATGAAGAGCAGCAACTGGATGCCGAATTTTACCAAGTTGGACGTGATGGTGCTCAAAGGGACGACGAGACGGGGGAAATAGACCTTGCCGAAGACCCCGGCGTTGGCAGCGAACACGTTGGAGCAGGCATTGAAACAACTGCTGAAATAGGTCCAGAGCAATATGCCGGCCATATAGAACAACGGCTGGGGCATACCGTCGGTGGAGATGCCGGCAAGGTTGCCGAAGACGAACATGAACATGATGGTGGTGAGCACCGGTTGGATGATGAACCATAAAGGACCGAGCACCGTCTGCTTGTACACGGTGATGATGTCGCGCTTCACATACATGTAATAAAGGTCGCGATAGCGCCACAGTTCCTTCAAGTTGAGGTCAAGAAGGTTTCTTTTAGGTCTTATTTCTTTTGTCCAGTTGTTGTTGTCCATCGTAATATCTTATGAAGTTTGGATGGAATTCCTATGGTGTTTCTTATCGGTTTTGTTCACCACTTTCCCACGAGGATAAGTGAAACAAAATGACCATATAAGATTTGTACTTTTCTGAAAAAAGTGTATGTCCATCGCAACGGGGCGATTTTTAGGACAAATTGGAAGTTTTTGTAATCTATGATTAATTGTTCGATGCCATCAACGACTTGAGCGGGGAGAAATTCTTGTTTGATGGCAGTTAACTGACGTATTCGTTCTTGATAAGTTTCGGGTTTGGAGCCAATCCCGCCTAAGTCGAAATAGACGATAGGCAAGGGCAGATGTTTGAAATGACTGCCTGTGACATATAGTTCCAAGAAAAGGCACACGTCTGCAGCGATGGAATATTGCTCTCGATAAAGGTGTTGCTTGACGAGCAAGGTGCGGAAAAATGTGGCCTGATGGCTAGGTGGAGGATATCCGAATAGGCAAGGAAGGGTGATTGTATCGGGGTAAGTGCGTTTCTCCACCACTTTTCCTTTTTTGGTAAGCCAGACGTCACCATAATTCACATCAGACAATTCGTATGAGAAAACCTTCTCAAGGATGTCGGGGCTGATGAGGCTGTCTCCTGAGTTGAGAAACTGGCAGTACTCACCTTGCGCCACGTCGACACCTTTGTTCATCGCATGGTAGATACCGCGGTCGGGTTCGCTCACCCAATAGGAAATGGCATCGTTGTTTCTTTCAAGCAACTCCTTGCTGCCATCTGTGGAGCCGCCATCGATGACAATCCACTCATAGTCTTTGAAGTTTTGGGATAGTACACTTCCCATTGTCTCCTTCAGCCCCTCAAGATTGTTATAGTTGATAGTGATGATGGATAATTTCATAATGATTGTTGTTGTTCGGCTTTCACCGTCATTGACGAATGCAGGATACTCAAAGTGCCATTTCGCCCATCTGCAACTTGTGGTCGCTCCAAGGGGTGTCGGCAAGGTGGTAATTCAGAGGTTGTATGCCTTGGTCGCACATCATATAGTCTATTTTCAATAGCCCGCCCATGCCGTGAAACGTGCCTGAGAGAGGCCAACGGCAGGAAAAGTCGGTCAGCTCGTTGCGAAGGCGACGGGCGGGATAGCCGTTGGGCGTGTCGTTGAAGTCGCCGCACAACAAGGTGGGGTGGGGGCTGTCATCCACGTCGTCACACAGGAGGGAGGCTTGCCGGTCGCGTTCCGTGGCATTCGCCAATACGGCAGGCACATCCGCCCAACAGAAGGGAGACGTCATTCCGGTGGTCTGCAGATGGACGTTGAACACTCGCACCGTGTCGGAGCCTACTTGCACGTCGGCCCACAGATATCGGTTGTAAGTGCCTTCAAACTGCCGCTCGCCGCTGCCGACAATGGGATGGCTGCTGAGGATGGCTAAATTGAGCACCTCGTCCTCTCGACTGTTGCGAACGGCGTGGGGATGGCAGGGAAAGGCTTCACGGATGTCGTCCCAGGAAACCTTCGACTCGTGGGGGCGCTCCTGAAAACAGATGATGTCGGGTGAGAGATGGTTGATGTGGCGGGCGGCTTGGTGCATGGTGTCACAGCTGACCATGAAATTGCCCACGTTCCATGATACGAGGCGAAGCGTGGGGGATGACTGCTCGTGAGTTGGTGGAATGAGGGGCACGTAGGCCATGAGCATAGGCAGGCAAGAGGCAACGGCCACGATGTGAGCCCAGCGCCAACGGCCGTGCCTGATAACAGCTGCTACCACATTGCCCAGGATGATGGGGAGAGTGGCAAACCCCAGCACCAGCAGCGCACCACCAAACGATGGTGGCAGGTAGGGTAGGACAAGGAGCAGGACGACGAGCACCACCAGAAACCAAGAAACCGCATCCTTCAACTTCTTTTTCTCCATCCTTGCTCACAGTTCCTCGTTGTTGACAAACAACTTCTCGAGGGCGTCCAATTGCTTGCGTGTGAGTTTCAGGTCCCACAGGAAGTCTTCGAAGCGTTTGAGGTGGTGGAGGTCGGTGCCCACGTTGTCGTAAAGCCCCTCCTCTAGAAGTTGAAAGGCCACCTGCTGGGGACGAAGACCATAATAGCCGCTGAGCGACAGCAGGTTGAGTTGGAATTCATACCCGTGTCCTTTCAAGTCGTGATAGTCCGACTCCGACATGTACATGTAACGCTCAGGGTGCGCGATGAGCGGTTTCAACTCCTTGTGCCACACGCTTAGCAGAAGGCCGTAGAGGTCGTTAGGGCCGCTCATGTAGGAGGTCTCCACCAACAGGTGGTGCTTGCCCAAACGCAGGGCGTCGGTGGAAAGACGTTCGCGGAAACCTTCGTCGAGCATGTACTCAGAGGAGAGATGAAGACGCATGCTGCCTTCATAACGGCTCTTGAGGGGCTCGTAAATCTCGCGCAGTCGGGCGGCGCTGTTGCCGTTGCCTTCCATCACGTGTGGGGTGAGCCATGCGCAGGCAAAACCCAGGTCTTGCTCCATATAGTCGAGAAGGTCGAGACTGTGGGGCAGGTCGGGGGAACCGTCGTCAACTCCTGGCAGCACATGGCAGTGGATGTCGGTCTTGCCGTGAAGTATGCCTGACTTCAGCAGGCGATGTTTGAAACGGAACACGTCGCTATGCCTTTTCTTGTCCCTGCTCCTTCTTCGCGGCTTCCTCGTGCCTGCGATGGTGGCGCCTTTTCTTTTTGCCAAACGTGAAGAGGCGTTGCCACCATCTCTTGTTGCTGGTGTAGCCGTAGCCATAGCTGCCATAGCCGTAGCCATAACCATAGCCGTAGCCATAACCATAGCCGTAGCCGCTGTGCAGCGATGTGCCGTTAAGAATCAGCGACATGTTCTTCAACTTGCCGCTGTTGTAGATTTTCTCCACCTCGGGCATCATGCGGCGGTCGACACGTCCCACGCGAATGACGAAGATGGTGAGGTCGGCGATGCGGTTGGTGATGACGGCATCGGCAACAACGCCGTAGGGCACGTTGTCGATGAAGATGTAGTCGTAGCGGGTGCGCAACTCCTCGACGAGTTGGTCCAGGCGCTCGCTCAACAGCAACTCTGCTGGGTTCGGGGCGATGCCGCCGGCGGGAATCACGTCGAGACCCTCGCAGATGTCGTCGTGTTGGATGATTTCGTCGAGTGTGGCCTGGCCCGAGAGGTAGTTGGTCATGCCTTTCGACTGGTGGTGCTTGGTGTGGACAGTGAGCGTGCCCTTGCGGATGTCGAGGTCGATGATCAGCACGTGCTTGCCTGTCTGTGCGAAACTTGCGGCAAGGTTGCTCGACACGAAGGTCTTGCCCGCCGCGGAGCCGAAGCTGCTGAACGTGATGACCTGCAGCTTGTCGGTCTTCACGCGCATGAAGTCCATGTTGGTGCGCACGATGCGGAAGGCCTCGCTCGTCAGGTCGCGGCTGTCGTTGAGCACCACGATGCGCTGTTTGTCCTTGCCCGACTTGCCTATGACTCCTTTCGAGAAATTGTGCTTGGGAATCTCACCGATGAACGGCACAGAGGTCATGTCTTCTATGTCCTTGCGGCTCTTCACGCGGGTGTCGAAGAAAAAGAGGCTCATCAAGGCGATGAGGGGGATGCCGATGGCGATGGCCATGTTCTTCGTCATCATCGATTTGAGAATGGGAGAGATGGGCGTTTTGATGCCGTGGGCGGGTTGCAGGACGCGCGCGTTCGACTCTGTCGTCGCGAGGCTCAATGCATTCTCTTCGCGCTTGTTGAGAAGGTAGAGGTACAACTCTTCCTTGATGTGCTGCTGGCGCTCGATGGAGAGCATCTGGCGTTGCTGACGGGGGATTTGAGAGATGCGTGCGGCTGCTTGGTTGGCACGGTTGGCCATGTCCTCTATCTTCGCGTTGATGTTCGCGTTGTGGTTGTCTACTGAGCGAAGGATGTTCTGGCGCATGGAGTTCAGCGTACTGTTCAGGTCTTCAATCACGGGGTTGTTCTCACCGCCACCGCCCTCGAGCAACTTGTCGCGACGGAGTTTCGACTTGTTGTAGAGGTTGATCTGCTCTTCTATCGCGCTGTTGTTGATGCCTGTATTCGTTGGTATCAGTTCGGTGGCCTTAGACGGGTCGCGAAGGTAGTCGCGAAGGTAGCTGCCCGTCTGCTGCTGAAGCATCAGGTCCTTCACCTCGGTGCTGTAACGCTCGCGGTTGCCTTGTGCCGTGGAGGTCACGCTGCCAAGGTCGGTCATGTTGTTCTGTTCCTTGAAACTTTGAATCTGGGCCTCTACGCCGCCAAGTTCTTTCTCGATGATGGCAAGGCGCTCGTCGATGAAGTTCGACGTGTTGATGGCTATCTGGTTCTTGTCGGTGATGGTCTCCTCGTTGTAGATGGCTATCAGCGTGTTGAGGATGTCCTCGGCGCGTACGGGGGAGACATCTTCAAAATTCATGTACAAGATGGAGGAACTGTTGTTGCCGTACATGCCATTGTCGGAGGTGCCTTGCGTGATCCTGAGGTTTGGGCACATGTCGCTTATGGTCTTGTTGATGTCGTTCTTCTTCACGGAGATGGTGTGGCCGAGCCATTCGGTGCCATAATACAATGTCTTTGTCACGGTAAGGCGACCCAAGGGGGTGCGCACAGTCTTGCCAAGGGGGGCCGACAGCACCTTGCCGTCAACGAAACCCGATAGGTTTACCTTGCTGTCGTCGATGGGCTTCACTTCTACAAAGGCGTCGCGGTCTTCTTCCACGTCGTGGAAAGTCACCTTGACGGGAGACTTGCTGTACAACTCTTCCTTGCGAAGGTAGTCCGTCACCGTGTAGTCCACCTCGGCGTGAAGGCGGAGGATGGCCTTCCGCATCAACTCCGGCGACTGGAACTGGAGGATTTCGTTGGAGATGTTCACCTGGGGGGTCGCGTTGGCAAGGCGGTCAAGGCCGGCCTGGCGGGCTGAGGTATGAGCATCCTTGAACATCACGGTGGCATTTGTGGTGTAGCGGAACTGCGTGGTGCTGTATTTGTACCAAGCCCAACCGCCAAAAAGGGCGGCCGAGAGGGCAAACCAGTACCAATTGGCTAACAGGAAGCGCAGAATGTCGAGGGGGTTGATGTTGAAGCCTTTCGACGCCAAGGAGGAGTCGGGGGCCATGCTTTTTTGTTCAGTCATTTTTACCATATTGCAGGTGCTTTGGGTGTGTGATGTAGTATGTTTCCAAGGACCTTAAGGCCTCTAAGGAGTTTAAGGTCTTTAAGGCCTTTAAGTGCCATATGAGCCTTAGGGCTTTTGTAGATGTCTATTTTTTCACCAGTGAGATGAGGGAGATGACCGTGGTGAGCAGGGAGGCGCCGGTGAATATCCATTGCATGTCGCGACGTTGCTCCTCACGCGCCTTGCGCTCGCTCGGCTCCACGTAGATGATGTCGTTCTGTTTCAGGTAGAACACGGGGGAGTCGAAGATTTCTTTCGTGCGGATGTTGCAGTGATAGATCTGACGCTTGCCGTTTTCTTCACGGATGACGGCGATGCGGTCCAACTTTGCGTTCTGTGAGAGGTCGCCCGATTGTGCGATGGCGTCGAGGATGGTGACGCGGTCCTTCCCCTTCACTTCAATGGTGCCCACCTTCTTCGACTCGCCGAGAACGGAATAGGTGAAGTTGACAATCTCCGTCGTCACGAAGGGGTCGGTGATCAGATTGCGGGTTTGAAGCTCTGACTTGATGCTCTCGCTCAGTTCGCGACAGGTGAGGCCGCGGGCTTGCAACTTGCCCAACACGGGGAAGTCGATGGTGCCGTCGCTGCTCACCGTGTAATGGACGGTGGAATTCGGCGAACTGCTGCTGCTGATGTTGCCCTCCTCGCTCACGCTGTAGTTGCCAGGGGTCGGCATGTTGAAGGCCAAGGCCAGTTCGGGGTTCTTGCAACTCACCTTGATGGTGAGCTTGTCATCACTTTGGATTACGAGGTCCTTGGCGGGAGCGGCGGGATATTGCTCGCCTTCAACCATGTCTTCCAAGTAAATCATTTGGGTGCGGGTCTTGCAAGATACTGCTGACAGCGCTGCCAGTAAGATTGCAAATAATTGGATGTTCTTTCTCATATCTCGATTTTTTTGTACTTTCTTTTGTAAGGTGTCCATTTTGTAATCTGTTTTTTCATAAAGATTACGTTTCGCTTTCTTTGTCAAGAGGTCTCGTCCAACAATCGGTGCGCATATCCCCTCCCCTCAGGGGAGGGGCTGGGGTGGGGTCTTTGATTAAATGTCGATACAACAAATTGGGTACCCTATTTCTTTTGGTTTCCGATTCCTCCGATTCCTCCAATTTCTCCGATTCCTCCGATTATTCCGATTCCTCCGATTATTCCGATTCCTCCCCAAAACTCATCCCTGCCTTCTCTCCGGCACGTATGGCGACTAGTCCCAACGACCAGCACAGGGCTTCTTGGGGCGACAGACGCATGTATCGCCACACGTTGCGTGAGATGCGGCGTGCTGTGGCTTTTTGCCGGGGGGATTCTCCTGCGGTGTGGTATCTTTCGTCGAGGAAACCGAAATTGCCACTTTGCATCACCTCCTCATGCATGGAGGCCACCTGTTGCGGGCGTGTCTGCACAGGGAATGGCAGCTGCTCTTCACTCAAGCCGAGATGGGTGAGGCCGTAGCTCAAACAGAGGTCGGTCCAACGAAGAAGGCCGAAGCGTTTGAGCAGTGGACGGACGCGCTCGGGGGGGAGCGCCTTCCTATGATGGGCGACAAAAAGCGTGATGTCGCACAACTGACGGAGGCCGATGCCTTCGTTCAAGGAGTGTTTGAGTGCGTGGCTGCTCAGTTGAAGCAAGTCGAGTTCGGGCGACAGCACGCGCACGGGGATGTTTTCAACGTTTTGCTCCATCGTGGAGTCGGCGGCGGTCAGACGGTGCTCAATCCAGGCACGGAGGCGCTTTTTCCGCCATGGCACGTGGGAAAGGACAAGGAGACCGTGGTGCTCGATGGGTACTTCGGCGGTCAGGTAGCTGCTTTCGCCATACTTGCCGTAGGTGACAGGGATGCCCCACGACTCCACTTGGCGGTTGGCTTCCTCACAGGAGGCAAGGCTGCCGAAGAAGAGGTCGATGTCGCCGCTCACACGGTGAGATGGGAGCGGGTAGAGGTTGGCTATGGGAAGGCCCTTGAGGACGATGGGGCGAAGGGTGGATTCGGCCTCCATACGGCTGGTCACCCAGGCAAGTGCCTTCAGATGGCGGTGGTGGTTCGACTCGATGAAGCCCACTTCTTCCATCCAAGTGCACAACAGGTCGTCGGGGGGCAGCTGGGGTTCGGGGAGGCGGCAGACGGCGTCATACACAATGCCTTGGACCGTTTGCTTGCGGGCTTGGTGATAGACCGACTCCCAGGTTGCACTGTCGAGGGGGCCGTCCAGGTGCGGCTCCCTGTCCCAAAGGGCGGCACGGGTGAGTGAAAGTAATATGTCGTTGGTATCGTTCAACAGGGGGGGAGGGAATGGTATCACCAGTTTTCACCGGTCGGGCGGACCATGCCGGCGCGGAGCAGTTGCATGATGAAGAACAGGGCGTCGCCACCGGCGGTCTTGCGGTCAACGTCATACTCCGTGATGATCATGTCGATGAGGTGCTCCAGGCTCTCGGCTTCCTCGATATGTTCCCAGATGAAGCCGCCGATGCCTTGAAGCGTGATCATCCCGTTGAAGTTGCGGGCGGTGTCGCCGGTGGGGATGAGCATCGTCTCGCCTGCTATGTCTCGTTGGATGAAGGTCTGGGTCTTATGCATGGGGGGATAGGTGGTTGATTTCTGCTTGAGCCATGTCGCACAGGTAGCGCAACGTGCCGCACTGGCGCTTCTCGTGGAGGGCGGCGGCATAGCACACCTGGCAGATGTGTTTCAGGCGGCAGTCGGAGCAGTCGTCGAAGGCGGGCAGGTGCTGGCAGGCTTCGGTGAGCCACTTCCACGCCGTGGAGAGGTCGCCGGCGGGCAAAGATGGGGTAGTGCCCTTATGTTTGACTTCCTCAGCGAATGGTGTCGAGGGGTCGTAGGCGAAGGGGTGCGTCGCACCGGTGGCGAGTTCTACGCAAGGGGTCTCCAGCATCACGCAAGGACTGACGTGGTGGCGCCAACTCACCCACATCGAACTCTTTGCTGCCCGGCAGTTCAATGTCGTGCCCTCGGATGATGGCTCCGTGGACTTGCGGGCTTGGAAAACGGCGTTGCTGGCAAAGTTCTCGTATTCGTCGCCTTTCTTGTAACGAAGATAAAGGTTTTCTAGTCGGCCGGCTTCTGCTGGTGTCAGGCGAGACTCGAGGCAGCCGACGGCGGGGGCGTCGCCGCGGATAACAGGAAACATGTAACTGTTCGACACCACGGGGATGCCTAATGTGTCGGCTATCGACATCAACTCTTCGTATTCCGCGGCATTGCCTTTCACCATGCTCAGGTTGAGCTTCGTGTCGATGTCGTATTCTCGCAAAAGGCGGAGGCCTCGCATCGTTTCCTCGAAGCCGGCGCGATGGTGGCAGATGCGTTCATAGGTGTCGGCGTTGCTCCCATAGAGGGTCACGTTCACGCGGCGGGGCTTGGCACGGAACGTTTCGCGGCACATTTCCTCGGTAATCAGTGTGCCGTTGGTGTTCAGCGTGAGGATGAACCCCATGTCGCGGAGCGACGTGTATATGGTCGAGAATTCAGGGTGGAGCATCGGTTCGCCACCGGTGAGCAGGATGAACAGGGTGCCCATCTGCTGCAACTGCTTCCCCAACTCCAACCAGGCGCTGGCGGGGCGCAAACCGCCATGGGCGTCCACCTCGCTGCGTGTGCTGCTGATGAAGCACATCTCGCAGCGTTGGTTGCACAGCGGCGTCAACTCAAAATTGGCGGTCAAGGGCTGCAAAGCCTCATTGGCACGTGCCACCAAATGTTTCTCCAAATCTAATGCCATTGTTCGGAGTTGTGAGTCCGCTTGAAAATCGGTTGGAATGGCCTGTTGCAGTTGTAGGGACTTGCTTTATGCATGTCCGTCTTGCCAAGAGGTCCGAACAAAACCATGGATGTCCTTTGCTACATCATTTATGGGTGCCGGCACGAAACAATTGATGATTAATTAGTGGAAATTAGATGTTGAAATAACGCTCCAACTTCCTGTCTTGTCATCACTAAATCTTTCGTATCCACCCTATTCTTCCGTAGGGAAGAGGGCACTTTTCAGGTTGAAGGGGGCATCGGGAGCCATGTTGCAGCCATACACCATGACGGGCACGGTGTTGAGAAGCGTCGACACCCAGTCCACGGCGGCTGCAGTGGCTTCCTTGTCCCAGTGGTTGATGGTCAGTTGTGCGTAGAGCCGGGTGAACAAGCGGGCTGCCGACTCCCGTATCAACTGGTTGCCGGGTGTCTGCTCGATGAACACGATGGCGCGAAGCGGGTGGCGCTCGTCGTGACAGATGCCGCTGCTGCCGCAGACAGGCCATCCCGACACAAAGTATCGTCCGTCGGCACCACGACTGATGAGGCTGCGGTCGCCATTCACCACATGGGTGTCGGTTACGAATTGCTCCCAAAGATGTGCATGGGTGGACTTCCCTGCGCCGCTGGGGCCGCTAAGCAGGATGGCTTCGCCACGATGGCTCATATAGGCGCTGTGGAAAACGTAGTGACCAAAGGGCGCTAGATGGCGCTCCAATGACAACGTGGAGATGAACACTGTGTCGATGCTGAGCATGGACTGCAGGGAAGAGAGAAACCAAATGTCGGCATGGTCGGAGCTGCTCTCTTCATATACCGCATAGGCGTCGTGTGCCCCACTGGCTGCCAACAGGCGGCGCTCCAACATCCCGCTGCGCCACACCATGATGTTATGACGCTGGAATACCTCCATCCATGGCTGACCTTGCGCCTGGGAGGGAGACTTCGGCAACTGCTCCACCAGGTGAAAGGTGAATGTAAACTTGGGGGAGGGATGGCTGCTTTCTGTCACAAACAGCAGGGTGTTCGATGGAAGAAGTGTTGGTGATACTCCTTCCAATACGAAATGATGCTCGTTCAGCGTAAGGGTCAATGACATCTGTTCTGCTGACTACAAGGGAGAAAAATCTTTCGTTCGCATCGTCTCTATCCGAGGGGCACGACTTGACTCTGAGGGAAACGCCTATGTTTAATTCTACGGACTTTTAGGACTATATGGTCTTTTTTAGTTCTTTGCGCCACAAATACCTTTGCCTTTGCCCTGGCATTCGCAAAAAGGCACATCTCATCCTTTCCTCCTCGTTTTGATAAAAAAACAAGGAAGAAGACCAAGAATCATCCCGTCAAAGTCCTTTTCGTTCGCCGCGTCAAGGTCTGTCAAGGCCTGCAGAGAATCAATGCGGACATTTTGACTGCAAAGGTAATGATTTTTTCCCTTATACAAAAGAGGTGAAGCGTTTTTTATTCCGACTTCTTGGATTTAAGGTGGCTGAGACGTGTGTTTTCCTACACAGCACCAAATCCCGGTGATAATCTCACCCCGAAGTCTTAGAGAGATTAAGCAATCGTGGAAAAATGATGACTGAATCCACTTGAATGGAATCAAATGATGATGTTGAAAATAAGAAACGGGGAATTTGAATGCGTATCAAATTCCCCGTCCCCGTGATTTACGCATACCAACACTACCACCTTGGTCAGCTCGCCTGTGCTGCGGGAGGTCAGCCAGAGCGGATCTCCCGCAAAATCAATCTGCCACTGCTCGCCCGCAATGTACACATTGTGATACGAAAGGTCGTGCGCCTCACGCCACGCCTTGACGTGCTTGTTGAACTGTGTGTAGCCGTAGCCTGCAGGGCATCGCTTCAGGTAGAAATCCTGGTGCACCAGCTCTACCGTCGCATAGCGCTTGGAGAGGCGCGTCATGATTTCCGGCATCAAGGCTTCCAGCTCAGCCTTGCGGGGGTCGGGAGGAAGGGCTGCCGATTTGGGCTGCAGCAGCGCCTCAAGCTCTGAGTCCTCCATAAGGAGCAACTCACGGTAACTCAACTTGGTGTCGTCGGCCATCTTCTTGTAGCCCGACACCGTTGTCTTGCTCGATGAGGTTTCACGGCAGATGTCATTCTGCGAATAACCCTCATTCAGCATCTGGATGATTCTTCGTAGTTTCATCATCGTAATTTTTTTGTTTGACATTATTCTACTATGGGCATTAGCGCCCAAGCACAATATAATGCCGTGGCAATAGGCCATTGCGACGATGAGCGGCGGTATCATTTCATGCGTGCGATACGGCGGTATCATTTGAAGCGATACGGCGGTATCATTTGAAGTGATACGGCGGTATCATTTAGTGTGATATGACTGGTATCATTTGGAGTGATATGAGATTGTTTCCGACGGTATCATTTCATGCGATATGAACGGTATCGATGGAGTGATACAAGCGGTATCATTTGGAGTAACAACATCGGTATCATTTGAGCGTGAACATCGGTATCATTTGACCGACATTATCACTTAGAGAGATTAAGCAATCGTGGAAAAATGATGACTGAATCCACTTGAATGGAATCAAATGATGATGTTGAAAATAAGAAACGGGGAATTTGAATGCGTATCAAATTCCCCGTCCCCGTGATTTACCAATAAAAAAAAATAACTTCTTTATCTACTTTGTAAACAAATGGTTTACCTTTTTCTGAATCATAGTGACGAAAATCACATTGACTTCTTTTTTTTATGTTCTCATTTTCAGTGGGCACAATAATTGAAATTGATCAAAATTGAAAAAACACGCGTTACTTTGACATTTTCGAGGTACATATTATTTATAATTATCCGCATATTTCCGTAGGGCGGTCTGAAAGGTCAACATGCGCATAGCCTTTTGATATTTTTCGAAGGTGTGGTTGCATCAATCGGAAGTATTTTCAAAATAGTTCCATTTTGTAAAAAACAAAAATGCTCAATGAGTCAAACGCCAAGAATGCTCAATGCGTTGCGTCAATTTGTCGTGAGCAAAAGGTGTGTGCGCATATCCCCGCCCCTGTAGGGTCAGGTCTTGTGCCTGACCGCAAAAGGTGCAGGGGTGGGATATTTGCCTCTAACATTCTTAGTGTGGCAAGAATGATCTGGTCAAAATGTCTTGAGCGCATATCCCCGCCCCTTGAGGGGAGGGGCAGGGGTGGGGTATTTGACCCAAAGGTTATTCTTGCGTTTTTCCAATATGACGTTTTCTGCGCTCTGGGTGTGGACACGGTCTTTTGGCGTAGGTTGCTCATCTAATTTCAACCGCAGGTTGATATTTTTCAAGGTAATTTTTTTTGATTATCCATAGTATCAGCAGTGAGACGGCCTGAAGGGGCAACAAGCACATAGCCCAAGGCAACGCCTTGGGTAGCAAGATGTATACAGCCGCCCTTTAGGGGCATAAACATTTGTAGATGGATGGCTTATGTCCCTACTTTAACTTTGCCTGTGGAATGGGCTTCACAACCGAAAAACGAACCCTAGCTGATTACGTAATCGTTCAAAAATAGCGACAGAATCCACTTGAATGGAATTAAATGATGATATTGAAAATAAGAAACGGGGAATTTGAATGCGTATCAAATTCCCCGTCCCCGTGATTCGTGTGATTCGATTAATAAAATCAGGAAAGGTTTTTATAAACTTGTCCATCTTGTATGATTAGTGAAAGAGTTTCTATATCTCCCAATCTGTAATTAATATTAAAAACAACCCATATAGTCCATCCATTGTTATTACCGTAGTTATGGCCAGTAGGATCACTAATATATTCTGAAAATACTTCTCTCCATCCACCTAAATTGACTTGATGTTGGCAAATTTGTACATTAGGGTATCTACCATTCGAATACGTTGTTGAGCCACCCTCTCCTACGTATTCATTTCCTTGACATCTTCCATCTCCACTGAAGTCCATATAATAATGTCCTCCTGCATTATACTTATTATCATCCGCTACGCACACTTTGCAATAATCCTGGGGTATGAATTTCTCCACAATCATCACAGGCTTTTTGTAATCTTTCTTCTCCATTTTAGATGTTTTTTCTGGGATTGGTATGTTTCTTGCTGCCAAAAGCAATCAGCGTTTCACTATGATAGGAAAAAAGGCATTTCATTATCGTCGCAATTTTGCGGCAAAGTTACAAATTAATATTAAAAAAAACAGTTTTATCTTGTGTTTTTAACAAAAATACATAAAATAGCGACATAATTTTGTTTTTTTTGAAAAAATCATTGCTAAAAGTTACTCCCAACAATAATGAAACGTTAATGGTTCCTGGCATGTAATGCGGTGGAACCATTGCTGTTTTCTCTTACTTTTACAACACTATTATGGCATACTGTAACATGATTCATTCATATTATTAGCAATTATGCCAAATCACTGTTCTCATCAACACCGATCAGGATAGCCAATACACCCCAAAAGCGTTGGACGACCTGCTAGCAGGCTACGGCATCAAGATGAGTATGGACGACAAGAACAACATCTGGATAGAACGCTTCTGGAGAACCATCTAGCAAAAAAGGGTCACCTCTATTATGCCGAAACTGTGTACGAACTTCGCAGTGGGATAAACCGCTTCATCAAGTTCTACAACTACAAGCGTCAGTACCGGTCCTTCGAGGAACTACTGCCCAATATGAAAAGCGGGATCACGGAGTAATGTAAAAATATGTCCAAAAGTTTGCAGGTGTAAATGCAATTTCATATCTATGCAGCACCAAGAATGAAAACGATACGGCTCATGCTGCATGCTTGTTGCACTCACTTAAGCCAATGTATAACCAGTCCAAATTTGGGGAGTACTATTAGGAATCATCCATATTGTGGGTGAATTATAGACCTTCCAACATAAAATTTTTACAATATAATAAATATGGGAAAAGTTTATTCAAAACCATTGATGGTGTTAGAACAGTTCACGCCACAAGAATTTGTGAGTTTATGTGATATAGAAATCACAGCTCTGCCTTCAGAAACAGTTGGAGGCTCTCTTCGCTTAGATGGATTCCCTGCTAATGGTAAATTTGATGATGGAGAACGAGCCTCACATCATTTGATTTTTGCTAAGCCCGCTTATAAGTTGAATCCCAAATATTACGAAATAGTAAATATGAATGTATACCGAGCATATGGGCACGCTAGTACTGCAACTGAAAGTTGGGAGGTAGGTAATGAATATATGGATGGTATCGGTCAATATAAAGATGGCTCATATTTTAGATACGATCTTGTTACCAATCAATTGATTCACTATCATTACGGATCTACTGATTTCTATTTGATGATGAATGGTGAAATGGGCACTCAATATAACAAAAACGTTTCATAATAGTTGTTTTTAGCTAATGCCCCATATGCCTCTTGTCGGACGGGCAGGTGCAACCGTGGGGGTTCGTCCAAAAATCGTGTGTCGAGAGTCCTGACCAATAAGCGATGGGCCATAGAGATTACATCGATAGAACAGGCGAAAAACATACAATTTTATGGAAAACAGAAATTCTCCGATAAAGTGAATGCTTCTTAGCACCATAGGACTTGCTTCATACATATGTCCGAAACAAAAAAACTGAGCCTCTAAGCTTTTGGGAGGAAATGGTATGAAGCAAGACCCTAAGACTTTTACAGTTTATAAGTCTTATACAAGGTATCTGAAGAATGTCTTGTTATGATGGGTTGTGAGGAGTATATTCACTTTCTTGAAGTCTTGTTGTGCAATGGATATTATTTCCATCTTCGCCTCTCCAAATTCGCACAGGTATTGGATCGACACCGTACATATTATTAGAGATGAGTCCCCTAGGAAATACATCATCAATTGAAGTGCCTTTGGGAACAGTTACAGAATGTGATGTTTGACAAGCATGAAATCTACCAATATATTCATCGTATCCTTCCCAATAATAATATCCCCAATAAGACTCCCAATCACCTTCAGCATCACCCCCAAGAATGTGATTATCTAGCCAAACATAAAAACTTCTACCGTAACCGGCATCACACCAGAATGTGTAAGTTACCATAGTGGTACCATCTCCACAAACTGCACAATACTCTTGTGGTATAAATTTCTCTGCCAACATCAAAGGCTTGCTATATGCTTTCTTTCCCATAGTTCCTTGTCTTACTCGAGTAATTTATTTACAATATCTTATCTTTTAACATCCAAAATGCAAAGGTAATATAAATGAATATAACGGCAAAATTTTATAAAACATTTTTTTAATTTTAACTAAGTTAAAATGCTTGAAATTGATGAAACCACTCGTGGCCCTGAGTAATAATTTTCCTACTGAGCGATTGTCAACCATGTCGAGAATGTCCCCCCGAAGTTATAGGACTTGCCAAAAAGCGGTAAAAGTGAGCATCTGAGCTTCGCTCGATTGTCGGCTATGTCTCGGCAGGGCAAGCATGCTTGACTTTGCACTCGACTTGCACGACAATTGTCCCTTTAACTCCCCTAATTCGTAACCACTTTCATCGTATGTGTTTCTCCCTTGGCGTCAAGGATTTTCATCACATACACCTCTTGTGGTTTCAAGTGAGTCACCTTCTTGCCATCGAGGGTGAAGAATTCGCGTTTCACCACGTTGATGTCCTCCTCTTTCCATACCGGTATGACACCTGTGTGTTCCCCTGTGATGACGACACTCAATCGTTGCTGGAACGTCGTTCCCTCGCTGTCGGTCACTTGCATCGTGACGATGCCGATGCCACCTTGTGCCTTGGCATTCAACGTGATGATGGAATCTTGCAATGTGGCAGAGAAAAGAGGACTGTCAGACGAGATGGAGTATTGCGGTGACTTCTTGAACCCTCGGAAGAAAGGTGCCATGTTCACCGTACCCGTCTCGTTGGGTTGGAGAATGAGGTAGGGGTGAGCCATCAATTCGAGATAGTCCTCCAGCAGCGTCCAACCGTCATGGTCGGGGTCGTTGTTGTGGTTCGCCACTGCTGCATCGCTGCCGATGAGCCGTTCATACCAGTCGGGCATCCCGTCACGGTCGGTGTCAAAATCGTCGGGGCGTCGCTCCTCAGGGTAGGCCTCATAGCCGCCGCAGTCGTCCTCATGGTCGATCTCACCCCTGATGCCCGACCTGGAACCCTTGTAGGTGTGGGTGCCGTCCACCGTCTCGCGCACCACACGCAGGTGTTGGTCGTCGCGCATCGGCATTGTCGCTCCGGCGTCGCTGGTGACGATTTTCAGCGCCTCCTCGGCGGTGTGAATGGTGGCATGGGAGGGGAAGAAGGGTGCGTCGACGATGGTCTCGTATGTCGGGCCCGGGTCGCCGTTCGACAGTTGGATGGTGTAGGTGTCGCCTTTCTTGTCGTGACTGAGCGTGTGGTCCTTGTTCTCGCGGATGTTGCCGTGGACGTATGCGCGCCAGGTGCTCTCCGGCGACCCCACGTTCTCATATTGCTGGATGAACAGTTCCTTGCGTCTCGTGTCGGCCCCCATCTTGTAGTAGTTGCCCACGAAGTTCACCTCGTGGCAGTTGCCGTCGGTGGTGCGCCCCCACCAGTTGTACACCACGTTGTTGAAGATGTCCATCTGCCCGATGGCGGTGTTCGTGCCGTCCATGCCGCCTCCCATGCTCCAGTTGCGCCCGTTGCAGTTCACCAGCAGGTTGTGGTGCCACGAACCGATTTTCCCATCGATGGTGGCGGCGAAGCCGTGGTTGGTGCCGCTGCTGTAGTTCTTGTGGTCGGCGATGCCCAGCGCCTCTGCGATGATGGAGTATTGGAAGCTGACGTTTTTTGCTCCGCGGCCGGAGACGGTCTCGTCGGTGCCCCAAGCCGCCGTGGTGTGGTCCACGATGGCGTGGTCGGACCCTGTCATACCCATCGCGTTGCCCGTGTCGCCGTAGCCGTGCTTTAAACGCATGAAGCGGCAGATGTTGTCCGAACCGATGTTCACGTTGGAGTTCTTGATGCACACGCCCTTGCCGGGGGCCGTCTGGCCGGCGATGGTGATGTTGGGCTTGGCGAACACTGCACTGAAGTCCATCACGATGAGGCCCGACACGTCGAACACGATGGTGTGGGGCTCGTCGATGTCCACCAGGCCGTAGAGCAGCGTGCCGGGGGTGTGGTCGTTGCCCAGGCTCGTCACATGATACACCGAACCGCCGCGGCCGCCCTGCGCGAAACGGCCGTAACCCTCGGCACCGGGGAACGCCAACTGACGGGGCTTGAATTTCCATATTTTGCCTTCTGTCACATTGCCGGAGGCATCCACCTCGTCCACGCGCCAGTAATAGGTGTTCATCGAGTAGAGGTCTGTCACTTGATAGGTGGTGTCGGTGAGGACGGCGGTGGGTGAGGCCATGGCGGCCACGGAGGCGGAGTCGGTACCGAAATAGAGTCGGTGCTCCATTACGCCGCTGTTGGCGGGCGACCATTTCAGGTCCACGCTGTGGGTGCCGTCGGCGTCCACGTGCATGTCGCCGCTTGTGGGGAACGGGTCTTTGGCTTGAGAGGTGATGCTTGCCGTGTTCAACTCAAACCCGTTGCACAAGGGAGGCATGAAGGCGTTGGTCTGCCCGGCGGAGGGGGTGCCGGGATGGTCGGGGGAGGTGGAGAACTCTATCTCCACGGCTTCGCCGGCTTCCGCGATGGTGAACGTTGTCGTCACCAGACAGGCGTTGGCGGCCACCGCCTGGCCGAAGGTGCAATCTACGCGCTCGTGTGCCACCACGCCGTTGCAGCGGATGGTCATCGGCGCGGCATAAAACCGCTCACCGTTCTCCCAACAGTTGTGATAGGTCTGCAACGTGTGCTGTCCTGCCGGAAGACCCTCGATGCGTAGTGTGAACGTCCCGTAGGTGTTGGGGTCGAGATTGATGCCGTCGAACGTCAGGCGCCCGTTCTTCGACTTGTTGTCGGCATTTTGGATATACGTCTTGCTCCAACCTGTGCGCAGGTCATAGTCGGCATCCACAGGGCAACTCAGCGTGAGGGTGATGCCGTTCTCGGTCATCGTGTCGCTCTTCCCTTGCTTCACGCGCCAACAAGTGTAGCCGGGTTCCAACGTCTCTTCGTCGCTGCGGTTGGCGATGCTCAGGTCCACTTTCAACTTCGGCAACTCTTGTGCTGTCAATGGCGTGGATGTCATGATAAAACAAAGCATAAGGGTTGTCGTCAGCAATAGCCGAAGGGCGTTTCTGTTCAACAGTGTGGCATGATTTCTCATTTTCTTTCGGTTTTAGTAGGTAGGAATAGTTTCTAAGTAGGTAGGCGGGGTTTCCCCCGCTTTCCCCTTTAAGAACCGTGCAAGCGACTTTCACCGCACACGGCTCGCGTAATTCTAAATTAATTCTTGTTCTAATTAATCGGCTCTTAGGTGCCATTAGGCACTGCGTTTGAGAGGGCGCATCTGACGGGACAGTTCCTGCAGCACGCCCAAAAGGTACCCGAGGGCAGGCCGAGGTCATTGTGTTCAGCCATTGTTTTTGATTCAACTTGGTGCTGTTTGGAAAAAGGCGAAGCAAGGAATTGGCATGCAGATGATGCGTCGTTGTCTTTGATGACAAATGAGTGTTCTTGTTGTCTTGTTGTCTCGGCGGAAGATGAAATCTCGCTGGATTCAGAATGCCTGTCAAGTGTCAGCAGGCACGTCCTTCCAGTCGGTGATGTTGCGTTCAGCGGAGGAGAAGGCGATGCCGACCTTGGTGACTGGGCGGCCGTCGAGCCGGTACTTCTCGGCATAGCCCTTGCTGTCGATCTGGTCGAGGGCGGCTTCCACGGTGTCGTCGTATTTCAATTCCATGACGTAAATGCCCTTGGGCATCTTAAGCGTGATGTCGCTACGGCCCCTGGCACTCGGCTCCTCGGCACGGACGTCGGCACCGAAGGCCATAAGCAGCGTGTAGAGCAGCGCGTGGTAATAGTGTTCGTTACGATTGTACTTTTCCCAATGATAGGGCACTCCTGCGAAGAACGTCTTGATGGCCTCGATGAAGGCAGGGAGGTCGTCGGTACGGCGGAACGCCTTGTAGGCCTTCATCAGTGCAGAACGTTCGCGGTCATCGCCCGTCGAATTGGTGACATAACTATAGAGACTGCCGGCAAAGCCCTTCCTCACTTCCTCGTTTGGGAATCCCAGCATATAGAGGTCATCCTCCTCGTCGTAGGACTTGATGGTGAGGTAGCCGCTCTGGTAGAGTACTGGCAGTGGGGCCTGGTAGCTGTCGAATGCCTTGTTGAAGTCATCCGACTCGCATAAGGCCCCCTCCACGTCGCTGATTTCCAATGGCGGCATCTCGCGGAGCATGGCAATGAGGGCACTCGGAGTGGCACTGTCGAACCAGTATTTATCTATTTCTCCCGACTTCAGGGCGTTCACCATGCTGAAGGGGTTGTACATATCAGTCATTCGTTTGCTGAAGTGGTAGCCGTCGTACATGCGCTTCAGCGCAGCCAGCGTCTCGTCGTAGGTCTTTCCACGGTTGGCAGCCATCAGTTCGATGTCGAGGCGCAGCACGGTGGTCAGTTCCTCCTCGCTGATGCCGCAGAGGCTCTCGTAGGCGGGTTGCATCGATATGTTCTCCATGTTGTTGAGTTTCGAGAAGATGCCCATCTGCGAGAACTTCGAGATGCCGGTGATGAAGACGAACTGCAGGTGGTCGTCCTGGCTCTTCAAGGGGGCGAACAAATCCTGAAAACGCTCGCGCACGACAGTCTGTTGCTTAGGATTTCCGATGCTGTGGAGCATCATATTGTCGTACTCGTCGCAGAGCACGACCACCTTGCGCCCCGTCTGCTCGTGGGCTGCGTGGATGATATCCACCATGCGAGGACTGGTGCTGGCGTTGCCGGCAGAAAGGCCGTACTGTTTTTCGTAGTACGCCAGTGTTTTGTCGATATACTCGTCCAATTTCTCTATGGACGTGAGATTGTTGGCGCTGAAGTCGAACCTTATCACCGGGTGTTTCTCCCACCGCCAGTTGGTGGTGGAGATGTAGAGTTGTGGTTGCTCGATGCCGTCTTCCGTTGTGAACGCATCGAACAGTTCGCGGCGGCCCTCGAAAACGGCGGCAAGCGTTGAAACCAGCAGCGACTTGCCGAAGCGGCGGGGTCTGCTCAGGAAGTAAGGACAGCCCTCGGTAATCATCTTGTAGATGAGCGGGGTCTTGTCTATGTAAACATATCCTTCTTTGCGGATTTTCTCAAAGCTTTGGATGCCTACCGGATATTTTCTCTTTGCTGCCATGGCTTGTACTTTTTTCATTGATGCTGCGAAACAGCGATTGTGGAAGTGCCATCAACCGTGTTTGAATGAGTGGGCGTGTGCGTCTTCGCAAATCGCAAGCAAAGTTATGAAAATCATATGAATTATCCAAATATGCGAACCTTTTTGTTTCGCAATTCATTATCGAGGGAGGCTGAGTTGTCTCCTTATAGGGGATTTGGTCTTCGGGGTAATGCCAGTTATGCAAGGACAAATTTTGCCGTTCGGCGCAGCAGATAACAACCACCCGAATCCAAACTATGGTTTACCTTACGCGAGAGAAAAGGGATAACTGCCAAACATGTACCGTCGTTTACGAATTAAGACGCAGGGGATTTTACATCGAAGCGAAACCAAACCCTGTTGTTCAAAGATTGGCGACACTGAATACCGGGAAATGGATTTCTACTATGGAAGTAAAGGTTTGAGTTACGAAGAAAGATTCTTAAATGCTGACGGGACGCCAGCAGATTATGTAAGTTCGTCTGATAGCATTGTTTCAGACACCAAGGATCTCGAGTCCCCATTTGGCCTTTTCTGCGACACCGGACCAGAAGTAGCCGAGTCCGGGCGTGTGCCTGCCCGACTTGCTGATGTGGCTGGGGTCGATGGCCAGAGCCTTGACACCGATGCTGCCCTTGAAATACTGCTTCGCCATCCAGAGGTTGAACGTCTGATTTAATCAGATTGTAAATCCTTATGCTAATCATCGGGGAGCATTCTTGGCGTTTTTGACCCATTGGGCGTTATGTTTTTTACAGAACGGAACTCTTTTGAGTATTCTGATTGATGCAACCGCATAGGTCGAAAAAATGTTTGCAACTTGTTTGCCTGTAATATTCATTTTTCAAGAAAAATGGCTACTTTTGCACTGTCTACTTTTCACCGAGGCGATATCTTTTGGTTTTTCGCTGATGAAATACGTTCTCGAGTATTGGTGAAAAAACTTGAATTGAAAAGATGAGTCCACTTGAAAAAGAGGAAAGTGAGCAAAAGGGCGGTGCGCATCTCCCCTCCCCTCGCAGGGGAGGGGTTGGGGTGGGGTGAATAAGTCTTGAAAAACAATAAGTTACATACCTCACCCCTGCCCCTCCCGGGAGGAGAT